>NZ_JBEYEI010000038.1:0-41961 GCF_040633895.1 Streptomyces sp. NPDC007863 | reverse complement strand
CCCCTAAAACAACACCTTTCCTCTAACACTCTTCCCCACCCCCCCGCTCTTCCGACCTCGCGCCGCGCTCCCAGCCCCCCCGCAGCCGGGCCTGACCCCGGCCCGCCCCCGGGGCCGCCCCGGGGCCGCGGTCCGCAGTCGCAGTCCGCAGTCGTCGTCCGTCGTCGTCCGTCGTAGTTCGTTGTCGTCCTGCAAGGAGAGTCGTATGCCATCCACGCCGCCCTCCCGCCGCCCGCGCGGCCCCGCGGTGCTCGCCGCGCTGCTCGCCGGAGCAGCCGCCGCCTCGTACACCGCCGCGCCCGCCCAGGCCGCGGCCCGGGTGCCGATGCACCAGTGCTGGGTCAACGGCGTGTCCGCCCCGCCCGGCGAGCTCGTCAACGGCACCTCGGGCGACGACAACATCTTCTGCGACAGCGACCTGGAGAACGTCACCGTCTGGGGCGGCGGCGGCAACGACATGATCGAGGTGCGCGGCCTGGTCATCGACTCGGCCGTCATGGGCGGCGACGGCGACGACGTCATCCGGGCCAAGCACCTGGTGCCGCAGAACGCCTCCAGCATGGTCCGCGGCAACCGCGGCAACGACGTCATCAAGGTGGCCACGGTCGTCGGCGAGGGCGCCGAGCACGGGGCCGTCGTGCACGGCGACGACGGCGACGACAAGATCACCACCGGTTCGGTGAGCGGCGCGCCCGGCAAGTTCAACCGGGGCGGCGGGATCGTCACCGGCAACGACGGCGCCGACACCATCAAGGTCGGGGTCGTCGACTTCTCCGGCCGGGTGCTCGGCGGCAGCGAGGCCGACACCATCGAGGCCGCGGGCCTCGGCCCCGAGTCGGGCGGCCTCATCCAGGCGGGCCCCGGCGACGACACGATCAGCGGCCCCGGCGGCGCGATCCTCACGGTCGGGCCGCACTGGGGCATGGTCGACGCGGGCGTCGGGAAGGACACCTGCACGGTGAAGTCGGTCTCGACGCGGACCTCGATCAGCGCCTGCGAGGTGCTGCCGAAGGCCGCCCCGTCCGGCACGAAGCCGCAGGCCCCGTCCGGCACGAAGCCGGCGGCCCCGGTGGGTGCCAAGCCGGCCGCGCCGGTGGGCGCCCAGCACGCGGCTCCGGTGGGAGCTCCGCCGGCCGGCTGATCCCCACCCGCGCATCGGACACCCCCCACCCCCCGCACCACCGCCCGGCGACCCGCCGCCCCCCAGGGTCGCCGGGCGGTCGCGCGGGGGTCAGCCGTCGTCCCGGGCCGTCGCCCAGTGGCAGGCCACGCCGCGCTCCCCGCCGCCCGCGCGCAGGACCGGCAGGGGCTCCGTACGGCAGCGGTCGGCGACCGGGGCCGCCTCGCCCGAGGCCAGGACGTGGCAGCGGGCGTGGAAGCGGCAGCCGCCGGGGATCCGGGCCGGGTCCGGCGGCTCGCCGGCGAGCACCACCGGGGCCGTCTCCGACTCCGGCAGCACCGAGAGCAGCGCGCGGGTGTACGGATGGCGGGGCGCGGTCAGCACCGACTCGACCGGGCCCGTCTCCACCACCCGGCCCAGATACATCACCGCCACCCGGTCCGCGATGTTCCACGCCAGGCCCAGGTCGTGCGTCACCACCAGGGCCGAGAGGCCGAGTTCGTCGCGCAGCCGGAGCAGCAGGGCGAGGATCTCGCCGCGTACCGAGGCGTCCAGGGAGGCCACCGGCTCGTCCGCGACGATGAGTTCGGGCTCCAGGACGAGCGCCCCGGCGATCACCACCCGCTGGCGCTGCCCGCCGGACAACTCGTGCGGGTAGCGCAGGAAGAAGCGCTCGGGCGGGCGCAGTCCGGCCCGGGCGAGGGCCTCCGCGACCGCCGCGCGCTCGTCGCCTTCGTGGCCGTGGATCCGCAGGCCCTCGGCGACCGCCTCGTACACGGTGTGCCGGGGGTTGAGGGAGCCGCTCGGGTCCTGGAGGACGAGCTGGGCGCGCCGGCGGTAGGCCTTGAGCGCCTTGCCGGAGTACGCGAGCGGCCGCCCGGCGAAGGAGACCGTGCCGGCCCCGGGCCTCACCAGGCCGAGCAGGGTCCGCGCCAGGGTCGTCTTGCCGCAGCCGGACTCGCCGACCAGGGCCACGATCTCGCCCGCGCCGATCTCCAGGTCCACCCCGTCGACGGCCCGGGAGGGCGGCGCGCCGCGCCGCCCGGGGAAGGCGACGTGCACCCCGCTCGCCGTCAGCAGCGCCTCCGTCATCGGCTCTCCTTCCCCACGTGGACGCAGGCGGCCCGGTGCCCGGCGCCCGCCGTCCGCAGTTCCTGGTCGTCCTCGGCGCACCGCGCCACCGCCACCGGGCAGCGCGGGTGGAAGGCGCAGCCGTCCGGCAGCGCCGCCGGGTCCGGCGGGTCGCCGGGCAGGCCGCGCGGCGCCCGCCGCGAGGCCGGGTCCCCGATCCGGGGGAACGCCGAGGACAGCGCCCGCCCGTAGGGGTGGGCGGCCGCCCGGTACACCTCGCGGGCCGGGCCCTCCTCGACGATCCGGCCCGCGTACATGACGGCGAGCCGGTCGCAGGTGTCGGCGAGCACCGCCAGGTCGTGGCTGATCATCATCAGGCCGATGGACTCCTCGGCGACGAGCCGCTCGATCAGCCGCAGGATCTGCGCCTGGATCATCACGTCGAGCGCGGTGGTCGGCTCGTCGGCGACGATCAGGCGCGGCTCGCAGGCGAGCGCCATCGCGATCATCACGCGCTGGCGCTGTCCGCCGGACAGCTCGTGCGGATAGCCGGCGGCCCGGGAGGCCGGGAGGCCGACCTGTTCGAGGAGGGCGGCGACCCGCTTGCGGGCCTCGGCGGGGGTGGCCCGCCGGTGCACCAGGAGCGGTTCGGCGATCTGGTCGCCGATCCTGCGCACCGCGTTCAGCGAGTGCATCGCGCCCTGGAAGACGATCGAGGCGCCGGCCCAGCGGACCGCCCGCAGCCGGCCCCACTTCATGGCGAGGACGTCCTCCCCGTCGAGGACGATCTCCCCTTCGAGCCGGGCGGTCGTCGGCAGCAGCCGCAGCAGGGCGAGCGCCAGCGTCGACTTGCCGCAGCCGGACTCGCCGGCCACGCCCAGCTTCGACCCGGCCTCCAGGCTGAGGTCGACCCCGCGCACGGCGGGTACGGCCCCGGCCCCGGAGCCGTAGGTGACCCTCAGGTCCCTGATCTCCAGGAGGCTCAACGCCCCACCCCCAGCCTCGGGTTGAGCACGGATTCGACGGCCCGGCCGCAGAGCGTGAAGGCGAGCGCGACCAGCGCGATCGCGATCCCGGGCGGGGCCAGGTACCACCAGTGCCCGGAGGAGACCGCGCCCGCCTCGCGCGCGTCCTGGAGCATGCCGCCCCAGGAGACGACCGTCGGGTCGCCGAGGCCGAGGAAGGCGAGGGTGGCCTCGGTGAGGATCGCGGTGGAGATGCCGAGGGTGGTCTGCGCGAGCACCAGCGGCATCACGTTCGGCAGCACGTGCCGGGCCATGACGTGCCGGTGGCCGCCGCCGAGCGCGGTGGCCCGCTCGATGTACGGGCGGGACTCGACGGCGATCGTCTGCGCCCGCACGAGCCGGGCGGTGGTCGGCCAGGAGGTGACGCCGATGGCGAGCACCACCGTCCACATCGACCGGGACATCACCGTCGCGAGCACGATCGCGAGGACCAGGGTCGGCATCACCAGGAACCAGTCGGTGATCCGCATGACGACCGTGGAGAGCCAGCCGCCGTAGTGGCCGGCGAGGACCCCGACGAGGGTGCCGATGGCGACGGACAGCGTCGCCGCGAGCAGTCCGACGAGCAGCGAGATCCGCGCGCCCCAGACCAGCAGGCCGAGCAGTGAGCGCCCGAACTGGTCGGTGCCGAGCGGGAATTCCGCGCTCGGCGGCTCCAGGGCCGTACCCGGGGCGTTCGTCACCGACTGGACGTCGGCGCCGACGGTCCAGGGGGCGGTGAGCGCGAGCAGCGCGATCAGGGCCAGGCCGGCGAGCCCGTACAGGCCCGCCCGGTGGTTCCGGTACGCCTTCCAGAAGCGGGCCGCGGAGCCCCTGCGGCGCTCCCATGTGAGAGAGGTCATCGGCCCACCCGGGGGTCGAGCAGCGGATAGAGCAGGTCGGCGATCAGGTTCATCAGGATCATCGCTCCGGCGAAGACGACGAACAGGCCCTGGACGAGCGGGAGGTCGGGCACGCTGAGCGCCTGGTAGAAGAGTCCGCCGAGCCCCGGCCAGGAGAAGACGGTCTCCACCAGGATCGAACCGGCCGCCACGTGGCCCAGGTTGATGAAGACCATGGTGACGGTCGGCAGCAGCGCGTTGGGCACCGCGTGCCGGCGCCGCACCTCGTCGTCCTTGAGCCCCTTCGCCCGGGCGGTCGTCAGATAGTCGCCGCCCATCTCGTCGAGCAGCGAGGAGCGCATCACGAGCAGCGTCTGCGCGTAGCCGACCGCGACCAGGGTCACCACCGGGAGGACGAGGTGGTGGGCGACGTCGAGGACGTACGCGAAGCCGGTCTCGCCGGTCCCCGACTCCATGCCGCCGGTCGGGAAGAGCCCCGGGACCGGGCCCATGCCCACCGAGAAGACGATGATCAGCAGAAGTCCGAGCCAGAACGACGGCACCGACCACAGGGTGAGCGCGATGCCGGTGTTCACCTTGTCGCCGAGGCGGCCGTGCCGCCACGCCGAGCGGGTGCCGAGCCACAGCCCGAGCGCCGAGTAGAGCACCACGGCGACGCCGGTGAGCAGCAGCGTCGCGGGCAGCTTCGCCGCGATCAGCTCGCCGACCGGGGCGCGGAACTGGAAGGAGGTGCCGAGGTCGCCGGTGAGCGCCTTGGCGCAGTAGTCGGTGAACTGCTGCCACAGCGGCAGGTCGAGGCCGAACTGGCGGCGCAGGGTGGCCAGTTGTTCGGCGGAGGTGGGGATGCCGTGGGTCATCGCCTTCACCGGGTCACCGGGGATGATCCGGAAGAGGAAGAAGCTGGTGACCAGGACGGCGAAGAGGGAGACGAGCGCGCCGCCCAGCTTCCCCGCCGCGTGGCGGAGATAGCCGGAGGCGACGCCGGTGCGGGGTGCGCCGTCCGTGGCGCGGGCCTCCTCGGCCCGCGCCACGCCGGCGGGGGTGCTTGCCGTCGTCATCGCTACTCGCGGTCGTCGGCGGTGGCGCGCCGGCGCATCCGGAAGAGGAGCAGTCCGCCGGCGGCGACGACCACGGCCGCCCCGACGCCGATCAGGACGCCGGTCGAGGAGGAGCCGGAGCCGTCCCCGGAGCCGCCGGCGGAGGCGGCCGGCACGGCCGACCACCAGGACCAGTAGCCGTCCTGCCCCCAGAGGTTGCCCGCCGCTTCGGGCATGGTGGTGATCGACGCGATCTGGTCGGTGCGGTACGCCTCCAGGGCGTTCGGGTAGGCCATGATGTTCATGTACCCCGTGTCGTACAGCCGGGACTGCATCCGCTTGACCAGGTCCGCCCGCTTGGCGGTGTCGTACTCCACCGCCTGCTGCGCGTAGAGCGCGTCGAACTCCTTGTCGCAGATGAAGTTGTCGGTGGCGCCGGTGTCCTTCGGGGTGGCCGGGAGGGTGCCGCAGGTGTGGATGGAGAGGACGTAGTCCGGGTCGGGGTTGACCGACCAGCCGTCGAAGGCGAGGTCGTAGTCGCCCTTGACCCACGGGTCGGAGACGCTGTCCAGGCACTCGACAGTCAGGCCGATGCCGAGCGCGCCCCACCACTCCTGGAGGTACTTGCCGACCGCCTTGTCGTTGGGGTCGGTGGCGTGGCACAGGATCCGGAAGTTCAGCGGCTTGCCGTCCTTGCCGAGCCGCTTCCCCTCGCCGTCCTTCCTGTACCCGGCGGCGAAGAGCAGCTTGTCGGCGCCGGTCGGGTCGTACGTCCGCTTCTGCTCCGGGCCCGGCTTCCAGAAGTACGAGCCGAAGCGCGGCGGGATGTACCCCTCGCCCTCGACGGCGTGCCCCTGGAAGACCTTGTCGACGAGGGTGGCGCGGTCGACGGAGAGGAAGAGCGCCTTGCGCACGGCCGGGTCGAGGAGGGCCGGGTGGCCGTTGCCGAAGGTCTTGCCGTCCTGGGCGCGGGCGCCGGGGTTGGTGGCCAGCGCGTAGAAGCGGCGCCCGGGGGCGTCGTTGACCTTGATGTCCTTCTGCGTCTTCAGCGCCGCGGCCTGGGCGGGCGTCAGGTTCGGTACGAAGGACACCTCGCCCTTCTGGAGGGCGGCGACGGCCGCGTCCCCGTCCTTGTAGTACTTGAAGACCAGCTCGTCGAACTTGGGGGCGCCGCGCCAGAACGTCTTGTTCGGCTTCAGCTTGATGTACTGGTCGACCTTGAAGTCGGTGATGACGAAGGGGCCGTTGCCGACGATCGGGAACTGCTGGTCGTTGTTGAACTTCGAGAAGTCGCCGACCTTCTCCCACACGTGCTTCGGCACGATCGGCACGTCGAGGGCGGTCATCGTCGCCTGCGGCTTCTTCAGCCGGATGACGAGGGTGCGCGGGTCGGGGGCGGTGACCTCGGCGAAGTTGGCCGTGAAGCTGCCGTTGGCGGTGGCCGCGTTCGGGTCGGTCATCATCTTGTTGAAGGTCCAGGCCGCGTCCTCGGCGGTGGCCGGCTTCCCGTCGGACCAGGTGGAGTCCTCGCGGATCTTGTACGTCCACGTCAGCTTGTCCGCCGAGGCGGACCACTCGGTGGCGAAGGCCGGGACGGTTCTCGCGTCCTTCGCGTCGTAGTTGGTGAGGTACTCGTAGGCCAGCCGGTGGATGCTGGTCGAGGTGAGCTTCTGGGCCAGGAACGGGCTGAGCGAGTCGATGCTCTGCGAGACGGCCACCGTGAGCGTCGTACCGCCGGACTTCTCGTCCCCGGCGGCGGCCGGAGCGGCGGCCGCGGTGGCGGTCGCGGTGGCGGGGAGGGCCGCGAGCGAGGCGGTGGCGAGGGCGGCGGCGAGCAGGAGACGTGCGGTCCGGCGGGGCCGGTCCGGCCGGCGGGAGAGTGGGCGGGAGGGAACCTTCGTGACCATGACCATGGGACGTGACCTCGCGTCGGGGGATCTGTCGTGGAGTCGTGGATCTTGGGCTGACGTCAAGTGAAGCGAAGATGTATCAGCGGTGGTCTGCCGTCGTCAACGATGACTCAAACCCCGTGTGGACTGCGGGAATGCAAGGAGGCTCCGTACCGGTGAACCGGTACGGAGCCTCATTGGTCTACTCCTGTGACGCCCTACTGCTGAGGGGCTGGCGGCGCCTGCGGGGGCGCCTGCGGCGGGGCCTGCGGAGGCAGCGGCTGACCGAACGGCTGCCCCGGATCGGGCTGCTGCCCGTACGGCTGCGGAGGCTGCCCGGGCTGCCCCGGCTGGCCGGAAGTCGCCGCCGGCGGATAGGGCTGCTGCCCGTACGGCTGACCGGGATATCCGCCCTGACCGGGCATTCCGGGCTGGCCGGGCTGGGGGTACGGCTGCGGCTGGCCCTGCGGCGGGTACGGCTGACCGGGCGCGGGCTGACCGGGGGCGTACTGCCCCGGCACCGGCTGCCCGGGGTACGGCTGTCCGGGCGCGGGCGGAGCGCCGTACGGCTGCCCCGGGGCGGGCTGTCCCGGCTGTCCGGGCGCGGCCGCGGCCTGGCCCGGCATCGGCTGACCCGGCATCGGCTGCCCGGGGTACGGCTGGCCCGGTACCGGCGGGGCGCCGTACGGCTGACCGGGGGAGGGCTGACCGGGCATCGGCTGACCGGGGGCGTACTGGCCCGGCATCGGCGGCGCCATGTGCGGCGGCATGCCGCCCTGGGCGTCGCCGGTCCACAGGCCCTGCGCCTGCTGCGCCCGCGCGAAGTCCTCGGCCACCATCGCCGAGAGGTCGAAGTACGCCTCCCGGGTCTTGGGCCGCATCATGTCGAGGTCCACCTCGGCGCCGGCCGCCAGGTGCTCGTCGAAGGGCACCACGATCACGCCCCGGCAGCGGGTGCGGAAGTGCTGCACGATGTCCTCGACCTTGATCATCTTGCCGGTCTCGCGGACTCCCGAGATGACCGTGATCGAGCGCTGCACCAGATCCGCGTAGCCGTGCGCCGACAGCCAGTCCAGCGTCGTGGAGGCGCTGGAGGCGCCGTCCACGGACGGCGTGGAGATGATGATCAGCTGGTCGGCGAGGTCGAGCACCCCGCGCATGGCGCTGTAGAGCAGACCCGTGCCGGAGTCGGTGAGGATCACCGGGTACTGCTTGCCGAGGACGTCGATGGCCCGCCGGTAGTCCTCGTCGTTGAAGGTCGTCGAGACGGCCGGGTCCACGTCGTTGGCGATGATCTCCAGGCCGGACGGCGCCTGCGAGGTGAACCGGCGGATGTCCATGTACGAGTTGAGGTACGGGATCGCCTGCACCAGGTCGCGGATGGTCGCCCCGGTCTCGCGCCGCACCCGGCGGCCGAGCGTGCCGGCGTCCGGGTTGGCGTCGATCGCCAGGATCTTGTCCTGCCGCTCGGTGGCCAGGGTCGCGCCGAGCGCGGTCGTCGTCGTGGTCTTGCCGACACCGCCCTTGAGCGAGATGACCGCGATCCGGTAGCAGGAGAGGACGGGGGTGCGGATCAGGTCCAGCTTCCGCTGCCGCTCCTGCTCCTCCTTCTTGCCGCCCAGCTTGAAGCGGGAGGCCGCGCCGGGGTTCCGGCTCGACTTCGGCTTCTGCTTGTTGTTGCGCAGCAGCCGGTCGGAGGAGAGCTCGACGGCGGCCGTGTACCCGAGCGGGGCGCCCGGCACGGACCGCTCGCGCTGGTCGTGGGTGACCGACTGCGGCCAGGCCGCCCCGGTCCGGGGGTCGACGCCGCCCGGCGGGTAGCCGTACCCCTCCGGCCCCTGCGGCGCCTGCTCGCCGGGCCCCTGCGGGTAGCCGTATCCGCCCGGGACGGGGGCCTGCGGCGGCACTCCCTGCCCGGCGGGCGTCGGAGCGGACGGCTGGGGCTGAGGCTGGGGCTGCGGGTGCCGGCCGGGGTGGGGGTAGCCGTAACCGCCCTGCGCGGCGGCCGGCGGCTGCGGATAGCCGTAGCCGGCGGGCGCGCCGGGGGCGGGAGCCGGTGCCTGCGGCTGGGCCGGCGGCTGTGCGTGCGGCTGTGCCTGCGGAGGCAGGGCGGCGCCCTGGGGGTACCCGTACCCGCCCTGCGGCGGTACGGCTCCGGGCGCGCCGGCCACCGGCTGCCCGGGCCACTGCTGCGCGGGCGCCGGGGCCTGCGGGGCCTGCGGTGCTTCGGGGGAGGCGGGCGGGAAGTCCGGCGGCAGCGGCGGCAGGGCACCGCCCGCGTCGGCCGGGACGACGGCGTCGGCCGGGGCGGCGGCCTCGACCGGGGCGCCCTCGGCGGGCAGCGGAGCGGCCGCGGGGACGGCGTCGGCGGGCGCGACCTCGAAGTCGGCGTCGGTTTCCACGGCGGCGGCGGACTCGTCCGTCTCCGTCTCCGTCTCCGTCTCCCGGTCCGTGTCGGCGTCGGCGGAGTCGGTGACGTCGGCCGCGACCACCGCCTCGGACTCGGAATCGAACTCGAACTCGGGCTCGGCCTCCGGCTCGGTCGTCGTCGGCTCGGCCGCGACCTCCGCCGTCGGAACCTCCGGCGTCGGCTCCGCGGCCGCGCGCGGGTCCTCCGCCTCGGCGGCGGGGGCCGACCCGTCCGCGGCCGGGACCGGCGGGACGTCCGCGCGGGCCAGGCCCGCGGCCTCCGGGGAGCCCGGCAGGGGGCCGGCCGCCGCGTCGGGCACGGGCTGCGCGGCGGCGTCGTCCTGCCGCAGCGCGGCCGGGTTGAAGCGCATGGTGGAGCCGCTCTCCAGATCGCCGCCGCCGAAGGGCGCCGCCGGGGCCGGCTGCGCGGGCGCGGGCGCCGGGTACGCGGGCGGCACGCCGGGCGCGGCGGGCTCGGAGCCGTACCCCTCGTACGGTCCGGGCGCGGGCGCCTGCCCCGGGATCCGGCCCGGCACGGGCGCGGCCGGGGGGTACGCGGCCGGGGCACCGGCCTCGGGGGCGTACCCGCCCTGGGGCGCGGGCGCGGGGGCCGCCGGGTAGCCGGGCGGCGTGCCGGGGGCGCCGGCCTCGGAGCCGTACGCCCCGTAGGGCCCCGGCGGCGGGGTCTGCGGCGGGGTCTGCGGCGCGGTCTGCTGGGGAGCCTGCGTCCAGCCGGGCTGGAGGCCGGCCGGGGGCGTCCCGGGCACCGGGAGCGGCGCACCCGTCGGCGGCGGGGGAGTGGCACCGACGCTTCCCGAACCACCCGGCGCGTTCTGCGTGTACCAGGCCGGCGGGGTGTAGTCGATGGTGAACTCACCCGTCATCTCGGCGGGATCCGCGTCGGACTCGTCGGCGGGCACGTTCCAGCCCCCGCGGATCTCGTCACGATCGCCGTTCACTTTGCCTCCTGGTGTGGTCGAGCACCCTTGTGCCGTCGTGCGTCGGGGCCACCGTTCGCTGCCGGTCGGGCGGCTCTCCCCCTCGGACCCGGCGACCGTTCCGAGGGATACTCCGCCGCGCCCCCACCCACCCTAAACGCCCCCGCCGTCAGGGCGGCAGGCCCGTCCTCCCCCGGAGGCCCCGGTTCCGTCCGGGAGCGCGGCCAGGGTGACGCCGGTGCGGCGGAGCGTGAGGAGGTGCCGGGGGCGAAACCGTACGAGCCGGGGCAACAGGGGGTATTGCGTGCCGCCTTGCCGGCCTTGCGCCGACGTCTGTCCCTTGCCCGAACGGGTGATGCGACGAACCGGCGGCCGGGTACCCGTTTCCGGGCCCCCGACCGCCGGTCCGACACGCGCCCCGCCACCGGAGGGCGGGGCCGTGGGCTCACTTCAGATCGAACTCGCCGTCCCGCGCGCCGAGCACGAAGGCCGTCCACTCCGCCTCCGTGTACCGCAGCACGGTGCCGTGGTCCAGCGAGGAGCGCATGGCGACGGCGCCGTTCGGTAGATGGGCGATCTCGACGCGCTCCTCGTCCGGGCTCGTGCCGGGGGCGCCGATCCACTCGACGTCCGAGATGTCGAGGGCGTACAACTCGTCCTTCTCCTGCGCGCTCCCCATGGGAGTTCCTTTCGTTCACGGCCAGTCGGCGGACCATGTGTCCCGTGGCGCGGGGGAGTTGGGCCCCACCCGTGCCACCAGGGGAAATACTAGGGACACCGGCTCCCGCGCGGGGGCCGCTTCGACGAACCGTCGCGCCGGGCCGTTCCTCTCAGTCCATGCGCCGGGCCGTGCCGAGCAGGCCCGACTCCGCGTCCGTGGCGTTGGTGATGACCCAGTGCCGCTCGCCGCCCGCGCACCACAGCGTCACGCCGTCCGCGAGCGTCGGCAGCGCGTCGACCTCGGTCCGCGTCAGGCCCAGGATGCGCCCGGTCTGCTGGGCCTCCTGCGGAGAGACCCGCTGGACTCCGACGAGGGTCGCCGCGCGCATCAGCCGCGGGGCGACCGGGCTGAGGTACGGAAGGAGCGTCAGCACCGACTGCCACGGCGAGGAGACGACCCGGCCGCGCGGCGGCCGCATGCCGCAGTCCCGCACCACGACGGCCGGGCTGCCGACGGTCGCGCCCAGCGGCGGGACCCGGCCCACGTCGTGGAGGGTGATGCACTCCAGGCCCGCGCCCGCCGCCTGCGCCAGACCCACCCACGCGTGCGGGCGGCCGGTCTCGACGACGACCCGGGAGCCGGTGGCGGCGGCGCGCAGCGCCAGCACCTGCGCCGTCCACAGACCGCCGATGAGCAGGACGTCGTACGGCGTCGAGCGGTGGAAGCCCACCAGCTGCGAGCGGCCCTCGGAGTCCTCGCCGATCACCACGCCGTCGTCGCCCACCGGGAGGGAGAGCGCGCCGAGTTCGGCCGCCGGGACGGTGTGCCCCGCGTGCCGCGGGCCGATCAGACCGCGCAGCCCCTTCACCGCTCCACCACGGCCCATCATCGAGCACCCCCGAGAGGCATCGTCGCCAGCACGCCCGGCAGCTGCTCGCGGTCCAGTCGCAGCAGGCCGACCTTCGCGGTGCGCGCCGCCTGCTCCAGGGTCCGGCGCACCCGGACCAGTTCGTTGTCGGAGCCGCCGGTGACCCGGACGTGGCCGCCGACCTCCATCGTGCCCTGGCGCGTCCCGCGCCGGACGGTGAGGCTGAAGGTCGTCGCGTACGCGGGAACCGAGGTCAGCAGCGAGACCAGGCGCGGCAGCGGCGCCGCGCCCCGGCCCAGCTCGGGCCAGCGCCCGACCGCGTACGTGGTGTGCCAGCGGTCGTCGCACCGCCAGACGCGGGAGGTCTCTGCCGTCCGCCGCTGCGGCGCCGCGTCCGCCCGGCCCGCCCGCGCGGCCGCGTGGGGACTCGTGCAGGCGGCGGTCGCGATCGTCGAGTTGACCTCCTCCTGGTCCAGGACGACCGCCTGGAAGCCGGCGCCGGTGATCCGGCTCGCCAGGTGGTCGGCGATCCGGACCAGACAGCGCTGCGCGCCCTCCAGGCCGCCGCCGCGCGCCGCGACCGCCTCCTTGCAGCGCTCGGGGTCCAGCTTCACCGCCACCCAGGTCAGCCGTAGCGCGGGCGCCCCGGTCCGCTCCTGGAGGGGGGTGTACGAGAGGCGGGCCACGGCCTGCTGGGGGAGGTGCGGCGCGGGGGCCGGGCGGACCTGCTGCACCAGCTGGACCGACTCGACCACGATGTCGTCGACCTCCAGGGCCTCGCCGAGGAGGGTCAGCGGGAAGGCGCGGGCACCGAAGACCGGCCGCAGCGCCGAACCGCTCGCCTCGACGCGCAGCACGGCGGTCAGGAACGTGCCGTCGCCCAGCATGCCGACGGTGCGGTGGTTGCGGTCGACGTACGGGCGGGCGCCGAAGCCCCGCACGCTCTCGGTGACCGGGGCGAGCGCCGGGTCCGCGTCCGGCGCCGAGGGCGCGGTGTCGCGCCGTCGCGAACGCAGCGCGAGCGCCGTCCCCATCCAGTCCTGCACCGCCTGGCCGCGACGGCGTATCACCGCGAGGAGCACGAGGACGCCGGCCACGACACACGTCGGGACCAGCCAGAGCCCGCCCATCACGAAACCGACGGCCACCAGCGCGAGCGCCGCCTCCACCAGCACGAGCTGACGGAGATGGACGGGCCCGACGCGGCTCGTGCGCGACAGCGGGCGGAGCGTCGTCGTCGCCGGGACGACGGTCTGCGCGGCCCCCTGCGCCGGTGCGCCGCGCCGCGCTTCACCGCGCTCGTTGCTGCGTTGCCGTCGGGAAGATTGAGGCGCTCGGCCGCTGGTCCGCCGCCCGTCGCGCGCACGCGTCGCCGTACCCATCGCCGCGTTGCCCCCTCGTGTCCGTAATAGCCGAATTCCCCTGGGCGTTGACCGGGCGATCACCCTACCTGAGCGGTGAGACACGGGTGCCGCCAGGCATAGTAGGGGGCGGCGGGACGGCGGAAGGACCCGCCGAGTGTGGCAACCTGGTCGGCCGGCGGGGAGAGGGACGACACAACAGATGGCATCACGACGCGACGAACTGAACGCCTACACCTTCGCGAAGCGGAGATTGGTCGCCCAGTTCGTGCAGCCGAACTCGACGGGCTCCGAGGAGGGCGCGCCGCGCCCGCTGCGCGCGGTGGTGCCGGGCGCCATCGTCGGCGCGGTCGTCCTCGCCGTCTTCGGGGCCTGGGGCATGTTCAAGCCCGTCGCCCCCAAGGACTGGGACAAGCCCGGGCAGAACGTGATCATCGCCGACAAGTCGACGACCCGGTACGTGGTCCTCAAGACCGGCGACAAGCTCCAGCTCCACCCGGTCCTCAACATGTCGTCGGCGAGGCTCCTCCTCGACCCCGACAAGGAGAAGATCATCACGGTCGCCGAGTCGGTGCTCGACAGCGGCAAGATCCCGCACGGCGCCACCCTCGGCATCCCGTACGCCCCCGACCGCCTCCCCGAGCCGAAGGAGGCCGGCGCCGCCAAGCGCTGGGCCGTCTGCGAACGCCCCGGCGAGGGCGGCCGCGCCATCCAGAAGGCCGCCTTCGTCCTCGCCGCCCGCGAGGAGGCCAGGACCGACGGCGCGGAACGCCTCACCGGCGGAGAACTGCTCTACGTCGAGGGCCCGGACCGCACCCGCTACGTCGTCGACGCCAAGGGGACCGCGTACCCCGTCGAGAAGGACGAACTGCTGCTCCGCCAGCTCGTCGGCCAGGGCCGCGTCGCCCAGCGCGTCTCCGACGCCTGGCTGAAGACCCTGCACAAGGGCGACACCATCTCCTTCCCGAAGCTCCCCGGCGAGCCCGGCGCCGCCGCCCGGGTCAGCGGCCTGTCGCCCGAGCTCGCCAAGGTCGGCATGGTGCTCACCGCGACCGACGGCACCGGCTGGAAGATGTACGTCGTCCTCCAGGACCGGGTCGCGCCCATCACCGACTTCACCGCCAAGCTGCTGCTCAACAGCCGCCAGCTCGTCGAGCTCGGCCAGGCCGGCCAGGCCACCAAGCTCAGCGGCGGAGCCTTCCAGCCGGGCGCCGCCTTCGGCCAGGACAAGAAGTGGCCGAAGGCCGAGCCCGTCCCCGTCAACGAGGCGGGCACCGGCGAGGGCAGCCGCAACACCGTCTGCAACGTGCTCCGCGGGGTCGACGCCGACAACGGCCGCACCACCCTCAGCACCTGGGCGGGCAAGGACTTCCCCGCCACCCTGCCGACCGGCTCCAGCAGCGCCTACGTCACCCCCGGCTCCGGCCAGCTCTTCCGCCAGTTCACCGGCTCCACCACCACGACCGGCTTCCTCTTCCTCGTCACCGACACCGGCCTGCGGTACGCGATGCAGTCCAACGGCGACACCGCCACCGACGACTCCGGCATCGGCTCCTCCGGCTCCGAGGAGGAGAAGCAGGCCCGTCAGGCCGAGGCCCAGCAGGCGCAGAACCGCCTCGGCTACAAGAACATCGAGCCGCTGCCCGTACCCGCCGAGTGGTCCACCTTCCTCCCCACCGGCCCCCGTCTCTCCACCGGCGGCGCACGCCAGCCCCAGGGCTCATGAGCACGCCGCCGCGCCGGCCCCGGCGCCTGCCGCTCACGCGCGTCCCGCTCCTCGCGGCCGCGACGACGCTCTGCGCCCTCGGCCTGCCGCTCTCCACCGCCTCCACGGCGGCGGCGGACGACGGCGGCCAGTGCAACTTCCCCAACAAGAAGTACGAGGGCCGGCCCTGGTCCCTCCAGCGCGTCCAACTCGACGAACTCTGGGCGCAGTCCACCGGCAAGAACGTCCGCGTCGCCGTCATCGACACCGGCGTCGACGTCCGCAACCCCCAGCTGGCCAAGGCCGTCGACGCCAAGAGCGGGATCAACCTGATCCCGAAGGACGCCAAGGACGCCAACGGCTACAAGCTGAAGCGCGGCAAGGAGAACGGCACCACCGACACCGTCGGCCACGGCACCAAGGTCGCCGGCATCATCGCCGCCCGCCCCGCCAAGGGCACCGGCTTCGTCGGCCTGGCCCCGGACGCCGTGATCATCCCCATCCAGCAGAACGACGCCGACGGCCACGGCACCACGACGACCCTGGCCGCCGCGATCCGCCACGCCATCGCCAAGGGCGCGGACGTGATCAACATCTCCCAGGACACGGCGGACGCGGTCAAGCCCACCCCGCTCCTGGAGCAGGCCGTCAAGGCCGCCCTGGACAAGGACATCGTCGTCGTCGCCTCGGCCGGCAACGACGGCCTCGGCGGCAACGTCAAGGCCACCTACCCCGCCTCGTACGAGGGCGTCCTGGCCGTCGCCGCCTCCGACCGCAACAACGAACGCGCCGCGTTCTCCCAGTCCGGCGACTTCGTCGGCGTCGCCGCGCCCGGCGTCGACATGGTCTCCACGGTCCCCCTCGGCGGCCACTGCGCCGACAACGGCACCAGCTTCTCCGCCCCCTACGTCGCCGGTCTCGCCGCCCTGATCAAGTCCGAGCACGACGACTGGACCCAGGAGCAGATCGTCGCCCAGATCCAGCAGACCGCGGAACGCTCCGTGGCCGGCCACGACCGCCTCGTCGGCTGGGGCGTCGTCGACCCGGTCAGGGCCCTCACCGAGGACGACAAGCCCATCGAGAAGCCCGTCGCCCGCGAAGGCGTCACCCGCGCCGAGGCCCCCACCCCCGCCGCCGTCCACATCGGCGAGACCCCGGAACAGCGCGCCGCCCGCCTGGCCACCTACGTCGTCGTCAGCGGAGGCGTCCTGGTCGCGGTCATCGCCGGCTCCGCGGTCGCCGTCCGGGACCACCGCCGCAGACGCGCCACCGCAGCGCCAGGCCGGTGATCATTGCAGACGCACACGCCTGATAGCGTCCGGTGAGCAGGGCGATTGTAGAAGTCTCGTGACGAACAAGAGACTTGGGGCCGTCAGTAGCTATCACTAGAGTGGTAGGCGCGCGAACGGGGATGGCGAGTCTCCACGATCGCAATGCAGGACAGCAGGAGCAAACGGGGAGGATTGGCTCGTGTTTCACGTGACGGGTGACGGGGGTGGTGACCGTGGGTGACCTTCAGACCGGCGTCGGTGCGCTGAAGAAGTTCCGGGACAAGGTCGACGGAGTCATCAAGGACCTGGAGACCGGCGCCGGCGGCGCCTCGCAACTGGGACAGAACCGCGTGACGCGCTCGTCGTTCGGCACGGGGATCGCCTTCGCCGAGGCCGACGGGTTCTTCACCGCGTACGAGCAGGTCCACTCCTCGCTCGTCGCCCTGTCGAAGTCGCTCAGCGGCCAGATCGAGCTGCTCCAGATCGGCGTGCACGCCGCCGACGTCGGCTACAGCAACGTCGAAGAGGACCAGCGCAGGCGCTTCTACGAGATCCGCACCCGCCTCAGCGAGGAGCGCGCCGAGGCCATCCAGCGCGAGCAGCAGGCGCGGAGCAAGCAGCCGGCGCAGCCCGCGAAGGAGAGCCAGGACTCCGGCAGCGTTGCGAAGGACATGAGGTGACGATCGATGAGTGACGAGAAGAACCCGAACCCGAGCAAGCCCCCGCAGCCGGAGCTGACGCCCCAGGAGCAGGAGCAGGCGAAGGACACGGCCCAGATCGAGGCCAAGCACCAGACCACGGAATTCCTGGAGAAGCTGGACGACATCCGCCTGCCCTTCCCCTTCGGCGGCGATGTCCGCCTCAGGCCCAAGGGCAGCGTCTACGGCTCGACGTCCTTCGAGGGAGCCCGTCTCAACGACATGCTCGACCTCCTCGACAGCGCGAACCCGTCCGCGCTGGAGCAGGCGGGCGAGGCCCTGGAAGCCGCCACGAAGTCCCTCAACGCCGCCGCCAAGGAGCTGACCAGCTTCGTCGGCAGCGTCGAGTGGAAGGGCGACGCCGCCGTCGAGTTCCAGCGTTACGGCTCCGAGGTCGCCACCTACGCCTGGGACATCGGCAAGGTCGCCAACGCGGCCGGCTCCCAGATGAAGGTCGCCAGCACCGGCCTGACCTCCGTCCGCAACGCCAAGCCGCCGCGCGACACCCGTGCCGTCCAGAAGAAGCCCACGGAGTTCACCGAGGTCGAGAAGACCGAGAAGAAAGAGGAGTACCAGAAGGCCCTCCAGGTCGAGAAGGACCGCCAGGAGGCCATCAACCAGATGAACCGCCTGGCGTCGTTCTACGCGGTGTCGCAGAGCACGCTGGCGGGCCAGGAGATGCCGAAGCCGCCGGAGGCGTACAAGGCGGCGGTGCCGCCGCCCACCGGCAAGGTCGGTGGAGCCGAGGAGTTCGGGGTTTCCGGTTCGGGCTCCTCTCGCGACGGCTTGTCGAGGGCGTCGTCCGGTCACATCAGCTCCGTCGAGGACCGCACCTCCCCGACGATGCCCCGCACCGGCGATCAGCTCGACGGCTCCGACCCGATCCGCGAGAAGCCCTCGGACGACACGAGGGTCCAGATCGACACGGTCAAGACGCCGCCGGCGCCCACCCTCCCGCACACGCCTCCCATCCCGACCGCGCCCACGAACACCCCGCCGCCGACCGGCCCCGGGATGCCTCCGCCGCTCACGCTCGGCACGCCGCCGCGCACCGGCGGACCCAAGATCACCGGGAACCCGGCTGTGCCGCGTACGGCCCCCGGCCGGACCGGCTTCGGCCGTCCGGTCGGCCCGACGACCTCGCCGGCCGTCGGCCGCACGGGCGGACCGAAGGGACCGGTCGGCCCGCAGGCGTTCGGACGCTCGGGCGGCCCGACGAACTCCCCGATGGTGGGGCGCCCGGGAGGTCCCACGAACTCTCCCATGGTGGGCCGTCCGGGCAGTCCGACGAACTCCCCGACGACGGGCCGTACCAACGGCCCCGTGGGGCGCTCAGGCGGACCGCCGGCCACGTCCCAGTCCACGCAGGCAGGCCGCAACCAGCCGCAGACGGGCCGCCCCGGGCAGCCCGCGACGGGCCGTACGGCCGGCGGCAAGGCGAACCCCATCATGGGTGGCACCCAGCAGCGCCCCACCGGCGGGAACACGGGTGCGCGGATCCCGAGGGGCACGGTCGTCGGCAGCGAGGGCCCGGCCGCGGGCCGCACGGCGGGGGCACGTCCCAGCCAGGCCGGCGTGGTCGGCGCCAACAACGCCAAGGCGGCGCCGCGCCCCGCCGGACGAGGCACCCCCAGCTCCAACGGAGTGGTCGGGACGCCCCGTGGCATGGCCGGCCGCGGCAGCCAGCGCCCGGACCGCGACGAACAGGACCGCGACGGCTCTTCGCGTCCCGACTACCTGACGGAAGACGAAGAGACCTGGACGAACCGTCGGCGCGGCGCCGTCCCGCCGGTGATCGACTAACCACTCGGAAGGCTCGGAAGTCAGGATGACGGCACGAATGATCGAGAGCGGCGGAAGGCTCCGGCGGGCGCTCCTCGGCACCACGGCGATCGCGGTGCTGACGACGTCGCTCGTCGGGCTCGCCCCGACGGCAGTCGCCGCCGACGCACGGTCGCAGCAGTGGTACCTCGACGCCATGGGTGCCGAGGACATCTGGAAGAAGACGACCGGCAAGGGCATCACCGTTGCCGTGATCGACACCGGCGTCGATCCGGACACCCCCTCGCTCAAGGGCAAGGTCCTGAAGGGATGGGACGCGTCCGAAAGCAAGGGCGACGAGACGGATGACTACACCGGCCACGGCACGACTCTCGCCGAGGTCATCGTCGGATCGGGAGCGGGTGGCGGCCTCAGAGGCCTGGCGCCGGACGCCAAGGTGATCCCGTACCGCATCGCCGACACCGAGCGGCAGAACGAGCAGTCCGTCAACGCTTTCGACATGGCGGAGGCGATCAAGGCCGCAGCTGACAGCGACGCCCGGATCATCAACATCTCCATGGCCAGCGACTACTACCTCGAGGAGGCTCGCGAAGCCGTCCAGTACGCCCTGGGCAAGGGCAAGCTGGTCTTCGCGGGCGCAGGCAACAACGCCGAGAAGGGCAACAAGAAGCAGTACCCGGCGAGTTACCCCGAAGTTGTCGCTGTGGCGGCGACGACTCAAGACGGCGTCGTGGCCGACTACTCCCAGCATGGCGAGACGATCGACCTCGCCGCGCCGGGTAGCAAGATTCCCGGATACTGCGACAAGACGCTTCAGAAGTACTGCGTCGACAGCGGCACCAGTTTCTCCTCCGCCATCGCCTCCGCCTCCGCCGCCCTCATCTGGTCCGCGCACCCCGACTGGACGGGCAATCAGGTGCTCCGCGCCATGCTGGAGTCGGCCGGTCGCGGTGACGACTGGAAGCCGGGTACGGTCAGCACCAAGGCCGGACACGGAGTCGTCCGCCCCAACGCCCACATCAACCGTGGCATCGGCAAGCCGGGCGACCCGAACATCAGCCCCCTGACCAACATGCCGACGGGCGGCTCCGCCGACGGGACGGCTCCTTCGGCCACCGCGTCCGCGGGTACGCCGTCCGGGTCGGCCGCCCCCTCCGCAACAGCTTCGACACAAGCTCCCGACGGCAAGCAGACGTCCGGCGCGCCTGTGGCAGGCTCCAACGGGAGCGCGTCCGAGGACGCGGACGGCGGCAGCGGCACCGGTCTCGTCATCGGCGTCGCCGCGGCGGTCGTGGTCGTCGTAGCGGCCGCAGGAGTGGTCATCGCACGCCGACGGCGCGCGACCGCCTGACAGCACCACCCACACAAACCTCCCTGCGTCCGCGCGAGTTTGCGGGCGCAGCCTCAACAGAGAACCCGAGAAAGGGAGAGCGACACATGTCAGTCTTGAAGGTTGGCGATCAGAGTCTCAAGGATTTCCAGGACGAGCTCACCCGCAAGTTCGATGACGTGAAGGGCCAGCTGACGGCCCTCCAGGGCGTCATCGACAGCCTCGAAGGCCGCTGGAAGGGCATCGGCGCCGGCGCGTTCGACGCCAAGCAGACCGAGATCAACCAGGGCATGGTGCGTATCGCCAAGCTGATGCTGAACTTCCAGGAGGCCATCCAGGTCACCCGGACGACGTCCAGCAACACGGACGACGAGGTCGAGGCGGCCCTGCGCGGCGTCGACGTGACCGCGGGCTTCTCCGGCGACGCGGGCGCCGAGAAGGCCGCCCGTTCGGGCATCGCCGGCCTCTGACCTCCGGGTCGGAGCCACGCATCAACCCCACCTGAACGACACCACCGAAAAACGGAGGGAACATGGCCGGCAACGACGGCATCATGCTCGTCACGTACGCCTCGCTCGACGACGCGGCGAACCAGATCGACGCGCAGGCGAAGCGCCTGGACGAGGCCCTGGAGGCCATCCAGACGAAGATCCGCTCGGTCTCCAACACCTGGGAGGGCGAGGCGAAGACCGCCGCCGACGGCGCCCACGCCAAGTGGGACCAGGAGACGCGCGCGATCCACCAGGCCCTGCAGGGCATCTCCAAGGCCGTCCGCCAGGCCGCCCCGGCCTACCAGGCGGGCGACAAGCGCGCGGCCGGCTTCTTCTAAACCGAAGCCGAACGACGGCAACACAGGGTGGGCGTGCACGGGAGGCGCCCACCCTGTCGCGTTCCCGGGACCGGCGCCGACTGCTCGCCCTACTCCGGAACACACCTCGAGGCGCCGGAGACGGCCGTCACCAACATCTCCAGCTGCCGTAAGGGTTGCTGTACGCCACGGACCTCGACGACCTTCCCACCCCCAGCTACTCCCACCTCGCTGTCAGGGCCGGCCTTTCGCCGTCACGTCCTCGGGCTCGCGAGGCCCCGTAGCGTGCTGCTCCTTCTGTACTCATTCGGGTGACGCCGACAATGCCATCGCGTACGCCAGGACGAGCATTTCCACGGCCGCTGCGTCGGACGGCCCCGTCGTCCGAGGCGAAGACCTGGACGAAGAGCTCGTTCTCGGCCTTGCTGTTCGGGATGCGGGATGCGGGATGCGGGATGCGGGATGCGGGATGCGGGGCAGGGGACGTGGCTGACGCCGCTCCTTGTCGGCGTAGGTGTACGTCCCGTCCTCGCTCACGTGCTCGTCGAGCTTGACGCCCCACTCGGTGGCGGCGACCCTCGTTGCCTTCGTGCCCCTCTGCCACCACTCCCACTTGGCGTTCAGGACACTGCTGTCGTCCACCGAGACCATGCCCTTGACGTAGCCGTGCCCTGCCTTCCGATTCTCCGTGATCTTTTCGCCGCTCGACGGAAGGCAGGGGCGACAGCAGAGCCGTGGGGACCGGTGTGCCGCACAGGGGAGTTCGGGTCGTCGAAGGCCCGCTTCAGCTCGTTCGCCTGGGAGCATCCGGAGGCGGGAAGGGCGAGAGTGAGGGCGGCCGTGGCCTGCGCGCGCTTCATGTCACGTGCTTCCTGGAGTCCGGGGAGGCGGAGGTGGGGGCGTCGCATCGGTCGCGGCGCCCACCGGGCCGCTACGTCCGCACGCACTCCGGCGACGCCGAAACGCCCTGCGCGTACGCCTGGATGAGCTTTTCCATCGCCGCCTCGTCGGGCCTGCCGTTGTTCGCGAGGAAGATCTGCGCGAACAACTCCATTTCGCCCTTGAACGTGGGAACGCTCGGCTCGGGGCAGGAGACGCGGCCGACGCCGCCCTTGTCGGCGTACGTGTACGCCCCGTCCTCGCTCACATGCTCGTCGAGATCGACTCCCCGCATGGCTGCGGCCACTTTCGTCGCACCGGTTCCCCCTTCCCACCAGGACCAGGAAGCGTGGAGCACATCCGTGCCGTCCACCAAGACCGTGCAGGTGAAGTATCCCTTCCCGTCCTTCTTCTCCTCCGTGATCCTCTCCCCACCCGCGGGGAGCACCGTCGACAGCAGATCCACGGGGACCGGCGTACCGCACAGGGAGTCAGGCACCCCGAACGCCCTCGTCTCCTCTTCTGCCGGCTGGGAGCATCCCGATGCGAGGAGGACGAGCACGAGGGAGGCCACGGTCTTTGCGTACTTCATCATGTGGTTCCTGATCGGGGGAGGGAGCCGCGGGATCAGCCGGGCTGAATATCGGACAGCAGGTCATCGGCCATGCGGGCCGTGTTGGCGTTGGCGTCCGAGAAACCGTTGGATGCGCCGGTCAGAGCCCAGCGGTCGACCTGATCGTGGTACGGGAGGTGGTGGGCCTTCGCTGCCTCCTGTGCCGCGATCTGGCCCATGTCGACGTTCATCACCTTGCTGGCCTCCCAGAGCGGTCCCGCCTCCTTGCCCGCGTCCTTTGCCACGTCCGTCTCGGACTGCTGGAAGATGTGCTCCAGGACCATCGAACTGACCGTGCCGGCGACACCGCTGGCCACGGCTCCGCCGACCGGGGTGGCGATGAAACTGACGCCGACGCCGACGCCCGTGCCGATCGCGCCGGACCAGGCGTTCTTCTGCTGGGAGACGGAGTCCGCGAAGTCCTTGGCCTCCTTGGCCGCCGGACCCACGATCGCTTCCTGTCGACCGACGGCCAAGGTGCCGCCGACCTCCGAGGAGCGCCGTGTGATCTCTTCGATCGTGTCCTGCGGCGGATGCGGGTACTTCATGTCGGCGGGTGTGTTCGGGTTGAGGTGGTGGTCCATGAGACTGCCCAGGTAGGCGGCCTGGCCGACCTCGACGGCGGCGTTGGCCTTGGGGTCCTGCCCCAGTGTGACCAGGAGCCGGGTGACGTCCGAGTGCTTCAGCTCCGCAGGGGTACCGGCGATGGGGAAGAGCTTGTTGGTGTCGTCGCCGATGTCGTCGGAAACGGCGCGGTTGATGTCCGGAAGGTACTCCGAGGTGATCTGCCCGATGCTGTCCGACATGTAGCTGTGCTTCGTCAGCCGCCCCGGATCGTCGGAGACCGACGCGACGAGCCTCTGCATGAGCTCCGCCTGGTCCTTGTTGTGCGGCGGGGTCTCCTCCGTGGGCATCTGGCCGGCCGGATGGCCGGTCGTCGCGGCCTCCAGTGCCATCGCGAGGTTGTTGCGGCCCTCGGTGCTGTCCGTGCCCTTGTCGGTGCTCTCCTTCGGCCAGTCGCGCTCTTCGAAGAGGTAGTCGAAGTTGGTCAGCTCCCGCTTCTCCTTCTTGCCGTCCTCCTCCTTGAACTCGTGGTCCTCGTCCTTGGTGACGAAGTCCGCGTTGAAGAAGTCCGTGGCGGCACCGGGGCTGTTCGACAGCGCGGCCAGGAAGCCGGTCATGGGGTCGGAGCCGGAGTCGGTGCCCGTGTGGTTCAGCTTCGGGTCGATGCCGAGGCTCTGCCACGCCATGGGGACCTGACGGCCGTTGAGCGAGTACTTCTTCTCCGCCTCGATCAGCTTCGTGCCGTAGCTCGTGAGGAACTGGTCGTCGTAGTTGCCCCAGCGCATCAGGTTGCTCATCACCTGGAAGCCCTGCGAGAGGTTGTTCTTCCCGACCGGCTGGTCGCCGAGGTTGACGATGTCGCTCTTCCAGCGCGACATCTCGGGGGTGTCCGCCTGCGTCGCGGTGGCGAGGGTGAGGCCGAGGTTCTTCTGGAGCTCGGCGAACTGCTTCTGCCGGTCGTGGTTCAGCCCGGGATGCTCGTAGGGCTGGCTGATGCCCGACCAGAAGTCGAGGGTCTGCTTGGCGCCCAGCCGCGTCGCGAAGCGTTCGGCGAAGAGCGGGTCGCCGGCGTACTTCTTCAGCCCGGCGTTGAGCGCGTCGAAGTCCGCCGTCGTCAGGTCCCCAGGCGCCTTCTTCGCCAGCCCCGCCAGCTTCTCGGCCTCCTTGACGGCGCGGACCGCCGAGTCGCGGTCCTTGTACGACGCGTCGGAGAAGCCGTGGTCCGTGAGGTCGACGAGCGCCTTCAGCGCGGCGGAGGCGGTGGTGTCGATGTCGGTGGCCGCGCTGACGATGCCGTCGAGCTCGTCGCGCAGCGCGTTGACGTCGCTCTGGCCGTTCGGGGCCTTCTTGTCGGGGTTCTCGCTGACCGTGAAGGAATCGCCGGACACGGTGACGGTGAGGTTCTTGCTTCGGCCGCGCTCGATCGCGTCCTTGAGCCGACGCTGCTGTGCCTTCAGGTCGTCCCGGGTGTCCTGCATGATGTTCCGGATCGACGTGGCCTGGGTGAGCGCGTCACCGAACTCGCCGGCGGTCTTGCCGACGAACTCGCGCGAGATTTCCGCGTTGTCGCCCGCCCAGTCGGCCGTGAGCGCCTTCTTGTGCAGTCCGTCGTGCGCGTCCTTCTTCAATGCCGTCAGCTTGGTCAGCAGGTTCGTCCAGTCGCTGACCGTGTCGTCGAGAAGCTTGAAGTTCGCCGAATAGAGGCCTTCGAAGTTCATCAGCTCTTCCCCCGCCTTCAGTCCTTCTTGTCCTTCTCGTCCGGCTTGTAGATCTCGTTAGGCTTTCCGGGCTTGGCCCAGTCCTCGTCGAAACCCGCGTCGAGAGTGGCGATGCTGCTGACGTGTCGCCCGATGAAGATCTCGTCCCCGGCGTGCGCGTTCTGTGTGAAGTCCATGTGATTCGAGATCAGCGCGCAGGCGTCCATGACGGATCCGAGCTGCTTTTCCCATCGCGTCGACACGTGCGACAGCGCGGCGCCGAGCGCGAACCCCTGCCCGCTGAGGTCGGAGGCCGCCGAGTCCGTGGAGGTGACGCGGGCTTCTTTCCACAGCCGGTTGTACAGCTTGAATGCCTCGTCGCCGATCGCGGCAAGGTCCTGCTGGTTCACCTTGAGGAACCCGCCCGAGGGGCTGCCCGCGTTCGGCCGATCCTCGGGAGGCACCCCGTTCAAGTGCATCCGACCCGAGTCCTGCCCGGCCGCCGAGGACTTCAGCCGCTCCCATTCGTCCCACGCCATGAACGTCATCACTCCTTGCGGGTCGCATTCATCGGACCCGCTTCGAGGAAGCTCGTCGGGAAATCCCCGAGGCTCTTGACATTCTCCGGCCCCGCGCGCACGACGAGCCAGCCAGTAGGCGAATTCGGCCACTATCTGGCGCGATTCCGCACCCTGGGGACGGGGCTTTCCTGAATTTCTGGCTCAGCGCGACATGAACTCCGCTCGCCGACCCCGAGATCTGTTCGTTCGACCTATCGGCGACATCGTTGACGAATTCCTGCGGGGGAGGGCCAAGCCACCTTCGAGTCAGCACCAGCCGGAGTGCCGAGGAGTGGTCCTCCCCCTCACTCTCACTGCGCCACGAGCCGGAACGACTCCACACACTGCCAGGCCGACACCAGGGCGAGGACCGCGAAGACCCATCGCGCGCCGCGGTGGCGGGCCCGGAGGGTGGCTCGGGTTTCGGCGGTGCGGGGGCGTCTGAAGAAGGTGTCCAGCTTCTCCAGGCCCCCGCACGCCACGATGACGCACAGCGCTGCCATGCCCCCGAACAGGAGCGCCATCATGCGCACCGCCGACCCCCCATCATCCGCACCACGATCCCCGTAGCCATCCCCGCCACCATCCGCGGCACCCGCCGGCACCCGCCGGCACCCACCGGTCGGCACCGCCGTCACTCCACCCCCTACAACTCCGGCATCCGCCCCGTCTGCACCAGCGGATTCCCCCGCTGCCGGGAGACGTAGATGCCGCGGCCCGGGGGCATCGGGCGCATGCGGACGCCGCCGAGGACGTCGCCTTCCTGGGGGTCGCCGGAGAGGAGGACGCCCTGGGCGCCGAGTTCCATCATGCGCTGCATGAAGGACTCGTACGCGGAGCGGCTGGCGCCCGCCGCGCTGCGGGCGATGATGAAGCGGACGCCCACGTCCCGGGCGAAGGGGAGCAGTTCCGTCAGCTTGGCCAGCGGGTTGCCGCTCGACGTGGAGACCAGGTCGTAGTCGTCGACGACCACGAAGAGGTTCGGGCCCGACCACCAGCTGCGGTCCCGCAGCTGCTGGGCGGTGACGTCCGCGGACGGCGAGCGGCGGCGCATCAGGTCGGCGAGGGCGTCGACGTGGTGCTCCATGTTGTTGGACATGGGGACGTACTCGGCGAGGTGGCTCGCCGGCGTGACGTCGAGCAGCGCGCGCCGGTTGTCGATGACGAAGAACTTCGCGGAGGCCCCGTCGTACCGCTCCGTGATCTGCTTGATCATCAGGCGCAGCAGGTTCGACTTGCCCGACTCGCTCTCGCCGAAGACGAGGAAGAAGGGGTCGCGGTCGAAGTCGACGAAGACCGGCTCCAGGTTGTTCTCGTCGATGGCGAAGGCGACGCCGCGCTGCGGCTCCGCGTGGCCCGCCGGAAGGGATCGCGCGTCCAGCTCGCGCGGCAGCAGCCGCACCTCGGGCGCGCCCGGCGCCGTCCAGTGCCGGGTGACCTCCTGCGTCATCGCGGCCGTCGCCTCGGCGAGGTCGCTGTCGGAGCTGATGCCGTCGATGCGCGGCACGGCCGCCATGAAGTGCAGCTTCTCCGGGGTGAGACCGCGGCCGGGGACGCCCGTCGGCACGTTCGCCGCGATCTTGCGGTCCAGCTCGGAGTCCATCGTGTCGCCGAGCCGCAGCTCCAGGCGGTTCATCAGGTGGTCCTTGAGGTTGGCGCGGACCTCCATCGAGCGCGAGGCGGTGATGACCACGTGGATGCCGTAGCCGAGACCGCGGGCCGCGATGTCCACGACGGCCGGCTCCAGGCCCTCGTACTCGGTGCGGAAGTTGCCCCAGCCGTCGATGACGAGGAAGACGTCGCCCCACGGCTGCTCGGTCACCGAGATGTCGCCGCGGGCGCGCAGCCGGCGGTAGGTGGCGATGGAGTCGATGCCGGCGGCGCGGAAGTACTCCTCGCGCCGGGACAGGATGCCGTACACCTCGGCGACCGTGCGTCGCACCCGCTCGGGGTCGAGCCGGGAGGCGACGCCGCCGACGTGCGGGAGGCCCGCCACCGAGGCCATGCCGCCGCCACCGAAGTCGAGGCCGTAGAACTGCACCTCGTGCGGGGTGTGGGTCAGCGCGAAGGCCGAGATCAGGGTCCGCAGCAGCGTCGACTTGCCGGACTGCGGGCCGCCGACGATCTGCATGTGACCGGCCGCGCCGGAGAAGTCCCGGTAGAGCGTGTCGCGGCGCTGCTCGTACGGCTTGTCGACGACGCCGAGCGGGACGACGAGCCGGCCCGCGCCCTCGTAACCGGGCTGGGTGAGCCCCCGGCCCTCGACGCCCGCGAGCCCCGGCAGGACCGAGTCGAGCGCCGGCGGGTTGTCCAGCGGCGGCAGCCACACCTGGTGCGCCTCGACGCCGCGCCCTTCGAGACGGCGCACGATGACGTCGAGCACCGAGTCCGCCAGCGCGTCGTCCTCCGCCTCCCGCGCCTCGGGTACGCGTGCCTGCGCCTCCGGCTCCAGGTAGCGCACGGGAACCGGCGCGGCGGTGAAGGGCACCGGCCGCCGGTCCACCGGCAGCGGCCCGCCGGGCAGCGCCGTGTGCTGGTTGGCGCGGTAGGTGCCGGAGACGTACGCGGCCTTGAACCGCACCATCTCGTCGGTGCCGTACTTGAGGTAGCCGGAGCCCGGCACGTTCGGCAGCGAGTACGCGTCGGGCACGCCGATCGCCGCCCGCGACTCGGCCGCCGAGAAGGTCCGCAGACCGATCCGGTAGGAGAGGTACGTCTCCAGGCCGCGCAGCCGGCCCTCCTCCAGGCGCTGCGAGGCCAGCAGCAGGTGGACGCCGAGCGACCGGCCGATGCGGCCGATCTGCACGAACATCTCGATGAAGTCGGGCATCGCCGTCAGCAGCTCGGAGAACTCGTCGATGACGAGGACGAGCGAGGGGATCGGCTGCAGCGGCGCGCCGGCCGCGCGCGCCTTCTCGTAGTCGTGGATGTTCGCGTAGTTGCCCGCGTCGCGCAGCATCTCCTGGCGCCGGTTGAGCTCACCGCGGATGGAGTCGCCCATGCGGTCCACCAGCGTGAGGTCGTCCGCCAGGTTGGTGATCACCGCGGCGACGTGCGGCATCTGGGACATGCCGGCGAAGGTGGCACCGCCCTTGAAGTCCGCGAGGACGAAGTTCAGGGTCTCCGAGGAGTGCGTCACCGCGAGACCGAGCACCAGCGTGCGCAGCAGCTCCGACTTGCCGGAACCGGTCGCGCCGACGCACAGGCCGTGCGGGCCCATGCCCTCCTGCGCCGCCTCCTTGAGGTCGAGCATCACCGGCACGCCGTCCTCGCCGACGCCGATCGGCACGCGCAGCCGCTCGGAGCGGGACCGCGGCCGCCAGGTGCGGCTCACGTCGACGGAGGCCGCGTCGCCGAGGTTCAGCAGGTCGGTGAAGTCGAGGTTGGCGAGCAGCGGCTCGTCGTCGTCCGAACCGCCCGCCATCCGCAGCGGCGCCAGCTGCCGGGCCAGCGCCTCGGCCGCGTCCAGGCTCAGCGCGTCCGGGGCGCCGTCGTACACGTGTCCGTGCCCGGATTCGAGGCGCAGCGTCCCGCCCTCCACGATCACGGAGAGGTCGCCGCGGGCGCCGGTGCCCCGGCCGTCCACGACCTCGATGATCGTCACGCCCTGGATGCCCTCCGGCGAGGCGAGCGGCGAGGTCTGCGGCACGGACTGTCCGTCGAGCACCACCACGAGGTGCGGGAAGTCGAGCAGCGGGTGGTTGGGGCCCTGGAAGCGGGGCCGCCCGTCGAGGCGCTCGGCGACCAGGTCCTCCAGCTCCCGCGCGTCCGTCGTGATCAGCCGCCGGCTGCCCGCCCCGTCGCCGGCGCCCGGGGCCTGCACGTGCGGCAGCCACTTCGTCCACTCCCAGGAGGGGGCCGCGCCGTCGCCGGTGGCGACGACGACGACCAGGTCCTCGGGGGAGTGGAGCGCCGCCAGCGAACCCACCATCGCGCGGGCCGTCGACCGGGCCGCCTCCGGCTCGCCGCCGACCGTGAGGTGGTAGAAGGCACGCAGCGACACGGCCATCGGCAGGCCGTCCAGCGTGCCGTGCGCGTGGAGGAACTGCTGCATCGCCCCGGCGGTCAGCGGTTCGAGCTCGTCCACCGGCGCCGTCTCGGGGGCGATCAGCGGCGTCGCCAGCTGCTGGCTGCCGAGACCGACCCGGACCTGGCCGAAGTCGCCGTCCCCGATGCGCCGCTCCCAGACCCGGCTGCCCTCGGCGACCAGCGCCCACAGCTGTTCGGGCGAGGGGTGCAGGTAGTACTGCGCGTCCCGCTGGAGCCGTGCCGTCCGCAGCACGGCGCGCCGCGTCTGCGTCAGGTACTTCAGGTAGTCGCGCCGCAGGTCCGCGAGCTGCCCCTGCGTCCCGCGCCGGTAGCGGACCAGCATCGCGATGGCCATGGCCACCGTCGACGCGATCATCACCATGCCCATGATCCGCATGATCGGGTTCGGCGTCATGAAGAAGAACACCACGGAGCCGCCCATGCCGAGCATCGGCAGGAGCTGCATCAGGGCACCCTCCTGCTGCCCGCGGGGCAGCTCCGGAGGGGGTTGCAACTGCACCTGCTCGTCAGGCACTTCGGACGGCAGGGCCCGCGGTGGGCGCTTGACGACGATCTGGCTCACAGCTCACCAATTTCCGTTGCCGGACGGAAAGTTCCTCTAGACGCCCCCGTGGCGACGGGATCCATCCGCGGGGAGGGATCCTACTTTGGTGCGGGGTCACGGGTGGGCGGTAGGGTGGCCCGAAATATTTGCGTGGCCATGAACTATCGCAAAAATCGGGTCATTCGGAGCGCAATATCCGCAGCTCCCGGACCACGGTCCACGAGCCGCTCCGCGGTCGCGCACCGGCGGCCGGACCCGCCGGCCAGGATCACCACGAGGGGAAGCAGCAGGTGAGTATGACGGCCCCAGCCACGGCCGGCGGAGCCGGCCAGTCGGCTCCCACCACCGTGTTCCACGGCGGCACCGGCTTCTGCCGGATCACCGTCGTCGCGCCCGACGGCCGCGTCGACGTCGCCCTCCCCGAGGACGTCGCCCTCGCCGACCTCTACCCGGAGGTGCTCCGCCTCTCCGGCCAGACCCCGGCGCCCGGCGCCCCCGTCGGCTACCACCTGGTGCGCCGCGACGGCACCGTCCTCGACGGCAGCCGCTCGCTGGCCGCCCAGCGCATCCTCGACGGCGAGCTGCTGTCGCTGCGCCCCTTCGCCGAGTCGCTGCCCCCGGCCGTCTTCGACGACGTCTCCGACGCGGTCGCCTCCGCCGTCGCCAAGGACCGCACCCTGTGGTCCGACGCCCTGATGCGCGGCGCCGGCCTCTTCGGCGGCGCGATCCTCCTCGTCCTGCTCGCCTTCGTCCTGTGGACGTCCGAGCCCCGCCACGACATGCACGGCCTGCCCGGCGTCCTGGCCGGCGTCACCGCCGTCCTGCTGCTGGCGCTCGCCGCCGTCCGCGCCCGCGTCTACGACGACCGCGGCTCGGCCGTGGCCCTCGGCACCGGCGCGATGGCGAACGCCGCCGTCGCCGGCTCCGGAGTGCTCGCCCTCGCCTCCGGCCAGGGCATCGGCAAGCTCCAGTTCCTGCTCGCCTGCACCGCCGTCCTCGTCTGCGCCGTCATCCTCACGATCGTGTCGCCGAGCGGCGACGGCCCCTTCGTCGCCTTCGTCTTCGCCTCCGCCGTCGGCATGCTGGTCGCCTTCGCCGCCATCCTCACCGCGCTCACCCCGGCCGAGACCGCCGCCGTCTGCGCCCCCTTCGCGGTCGGCGCGCTCGCCTTCCTGCCCGGCCTCTCCACCCGCTTCGCGCGCCTCCCGATCGGCTTCGAACCGCCCCGGACCACCGTCGGCGGATACGGCTCCGAGGCCGAGCCCCAGGGCCCGGTCGACGCCGCCCGGATCGCCGCCCAGGCCCGCCGCGGCCACGAGCTGCTCGTCGGCCTGGTCGGCGGCTGCGCGCTCGTCGCCGTCGGCTCCGCCGCCGTCCTCGGCTTCTCCGACACCGTCTGGGGCCAGCTCCTCGCCCTCGCCACCGGCGTCGCGATGCTGATGCGCGCCCACCTCTTCCGCTACACCGCGCAGGTCGGCTGCGCCCTCGCGGCCGGCCTCGGCTCCCTCGTCCTGCTGGGCCTCGGCCTCGCCCTGAACCCGCCGGTCGAGCTCCTCCTGGAGGCCCTGAAGGGCGACGGCACCGCGCTCGACATCCGCACCGTCTGGCTCTCCGCCGCCATCGCCGCCGTCGCCGCGCTCCTCACGGCCATCGGCCTGATCGTCCCGCGCAAGGGCGTCACCCCCTTCTGGGGCCGCTTCCTGGAGATCGCCGAGACGTTCGTGCTGCTCACGCTGCTGCCGCTCTGCCTCGCGGTCTTCGACGTCTACCACTCCATCCGGGCGCTGACCTCCTGAGTCGCCTGGTACGCTGTGTGACGGCCGTTTGTGTGCGCCCTCCCGGAAGCAGGCGAGATCCCGCCTCGGGGAGCAGCGCTCATCGGACCTTCGCTCCCGAGTCACGGAAGCTCCCCTGAGATGTAGACCAGGGGCACTCGTGGGCACGAAACCTGAGGAGAACCGCGTGGCTCTCGACGCCGCCGTCAAGAAGCAGATCATGGCCGAGTTCGGCACCAAGGAGGGCGACACCGGCTCCCCCGAGGTCCAGGTCGCCATGCTGTCCCGCCGCATCTCGGACCTGACCGAGCACCTCAAGACCCACAAGCACGACCACCACTCCCGTCGTGGTCTGCTGATCCTGGTCGGTCAGCGCCGCCGTCTGCTGCAGTACCTGGCCAAGAAGGACATCCAGCGCTTCCGTACGCTGGTCGACCGCCTCGGCATCCGCCGCGGTGCGGCCGGCGGCGCCAAGTAAGACGCCGTGGAGGGAGCGGTTCCCACTTTCAGGGGGCCGCTCCCTTTGCTGTACGTGCGCGAAGTACCGACCGGCAATTACTCTGGTCGCAGAACACCACAAGCACGACCGCGCGAGAAGCAGCCGGCACGCCGCCGGTCCTCGGTAGTGGCCCCCGGGCAAAGTCCCCGGGTGCTTCGATCGAAGACCGGCCCGCCACTTCACCGCTTCTCCCGCACCCGTCCCGCGCCACACGGGCGCCCGGACCAAAGACGAACGTAGGAGAAACCCATAGTGGAGAACGAGACCCACTACGCCGAGGCCGTCATCGACAACGGCTCCTTCGGCACCCGTACCATCCGCTTCGAGACCGGCCGTCTGGCCCGTCAGGCCGCCGGCTCCGCTGTCGCCTACCTGGACGACGACACCATGGTGCTGTCGGCGACGTCCGCCTCGAAGCGCCCCAAGGACCAGCTCGACTTCTTCCCCCTCACGGTGGACGTCGAGGAGCGGATGTACGCGGCCGGCAAGATCCCCGGCTCCTTCTTCCGCCGTGAGGGCCGTCCCTCCGAGGACGCCATCCTCACCTGCCGTCTGATCGACCGCCCGCTGCGCCCGTCCTTCAAGAAGGGCCTGCGCAACGAGATCCAGGTCGTCGCCACGATCATGGCGCTCAACCCCGACCACCTGTACGACGTCGTCGCGATCAACGCCGCGTCCGCGTCCACCCAGCTGGCCGGCCTGCCCTTCTCCGGCCCGATCGGCGGCGTCCGCGTCGCGCTGATCAAGGGCCAGTGGGTCGCGTTCCCGACGCACACCGAGCTCGAGGACGCCGTCTTCGACATGGTCGTCGCCGGTCGCGTCCTGGAGGACGGCGACGTCGCGATCATGATGGTCGAGGCCGAGGCCACCGAGCAGACCATCACCCTCGTCAAGGGCGGCGCCGAGGCGCCGACCGAGGAGATCGTCGCCGCCGGCCTGGAGGCCGCGAAGCCGTTCATCAAGGTCCTGTGCAAGGCCCAGGCGGACCTGGCCGCCAAGGCCGCCAAGCCCGAGGCCGAGTTCCCGATCTTCCTGGACTACCAGGACGACGTGTACGCCGCCCTCTCCGACGCCGTCCGCGGTGAGCTGGCCCAGGCCCTCACCATCCCGGGCAAGCAGGACCGCGAGGCCGAGCTCGACCGCGTCAAGGAGCTCGCCGCCGAGAAGCTCCTCCCGGCCTTCGAGGGCCGCGAGAAGGAGATCTCCGCCGCCTACCGCTCCCTGACCAAGGCCCTGGTCCGCGAGCGCGTCATCAAGGACAAGGTCCGCATCGACGGCCGCGGCGTCACGGACATCCGTACGCTCGCCGCCGAGGTCGAGGCCATCCCGCGCGTGCACGGCTCCGCCCTGTTCGAGCGTGGCGAGACCCAGATCCTGGGCGTCACCACCCTCAACATGCTCCGCATGGAGCAGCAGCTGGACACCCTCTCCCCGGTGACCCGCAAGCGCTACATGCACAACTACAACTTCCCGCCGTACTCCGTCGGCGAGACCGGCCGCGTCGGCTCCCCGAAGCGCCGCGAGATCGGCCACGGCGCGCTCGCCGAGCGCGCGATCGTGCCGGTCCTCCCGACCCGCGAGGAGTTCCCCTACGCGATCCGTCAGGTGTCCGAGGCCCTCGGCTCCAACGGCTCGACGTCGATGGGCTCGGTCTGCGCCTCCACCATGTCGCTGCTGAACGCCGGTGTGCCGCTCAAGGCCCCCGTCGCCGGCATCGCCATGGGCCTGATCTCCCAGGAGATCAACGGCGAGACGCACTACGTCGCCCTCACCGACATCCTCGGTGCGGAGGACGCCTTCGGCGACATGGACTTCAAGGTCGCCGGTACGAAGGAGTTCGTCACCGCCCTCCAGCTCGACACCAAGCTGGACGGCATCCCGGCCTCCGTCCTGGCCGCGGCCCTCAAGCAGGCCCGCGACGCCCGCCTCCACATCCTCGACGTGATGATGGAAGCGATCGACACCCCGGACGAGATGTCCCCCAACGCCCCGCGGATCATCACCGTCAAGATCCCCGTGGACAAGATCGGCGAGGTCATCGGCCCCAAGGGCAAGATGATCAACCAGATCCAGGAGGACACCGGCGCCGAGATCACGATCGAGGACGACGGCACCATCTACATCGGTGCCGCCGACGGCCCGGCCGCCGAGGCCGCCCGCGCCACGATCAACGGCATCGCCAACCCGACCATGCCGGAGGTCGGCGAGCGCTACCTGGGTACGGTCGTCAAGACCACCACCTTCGGTGCCTTCGTCTCCCTGCTCCCGGGCAAGGACGGCCTGCTGCACATCTCGCAGATCCGCAAGCTCGCCGGTGGCAAGCGCGTGGAGAACGTCGAGGACGTGCTCGCGATCGGCTCCAAGGTCCAGGTCGAGATCGCCGAGATCGACCAGCGCGGCAAGCTCTCCCTGATCCCCGTGATCGAGGGCGAGGACGAGACGAAGGACGACGCCTCCTCGTGACGTCCCGTAGTTCCGCGACGACGGCCCGCCCCTCTTCCGAGGGGCGGGCCGTCGCCCGTACCCAAACGCTTCTCCCGGGCAAGGACGGCATCGGCACCGTCCGCCGCACGACCCTCCCCGGCGGCCTCCGGATCGTCACCGAGACCCTTCCCTCGGTGCGCTCGGCGACCTTCGGCATCTGGGCCCACGTCGGCTCCCGCGACGAGACGCCGGCGCTCAACGGCGCCACCCACTATCTGGAGCACCTCCTCTTCAAGGGCACGGCCAAGCGCTCGGCCCTCGACATCTCGTCCGCGATCGACGCGGTCGGCGGCGAGATGAACGCCTTCACGGCGAAGGAGTACACCTGCTACTACGCCCGGGTCCTCGACACCGACCTGCCGCTGGCGATCGACGTCGTCTGCGACATGCTCACGGGCTCGCTCATCCTCGACTCCGACGTGGACGCCGAGCGCGGCGTGATCCTCGAAGAGATCGCGATGACCGAGGACGACCCCGGCGACGTGGTGCACGACCTGTTCGCGCAGACGATGTTCGGCGACACCCCGCTGGGCCGCCCGGTCCTCGGCACCGTCGACACGATCAACGCGCTCTCCCGCGGCCAGATCGCCCGCTTCTACAAGAAGCACTACGACCCGACCCACCTGGTCGTCGCCGCCGCGGGCAACGTGGACCACGCCACGGTGGTACGCCAGGTCCGCCGCGCCTTCGAGAAGGCCGGCGCCCTCACCCGTACCGACGCTGCCCCGGTCGCCCCGCGCGACGGCCGCAAGGCCATCCGCACGGCCGGCAGGGTCGAGCTGCTCGGCCGGAAGACGGAGCAGGCGCACGTGGTCCTCGGCATGCCGGGCCTGGCCCGCACCGACGACCGCCGCTGGGCGCTCGGCGTGCTGAACACCGCCCTCGGCGGCGGCATGTCCTCCCGCCTCTTCCAGGAGGTCCGGGAGAAGCGCGGTCTCGCCTACAGCGTGTACTCGTACACCTCGGGCTTCGCCGACTGCGGCCTCTTCGGCGTCTACGCGGGCTGCCGCCCCGGCCAGATCCACGACGTGCTCAAGATCTGCCGGGACGAGCTCGCCAAGGTCGCCGCCGAGGGCCTCACCGACGAGGAGATCACCCGCGCCGTCGGCCAGCTCTCCGGCTCCACCGTCCTCGGTCTGGAGGACACCGGCGCGATCATGAACCGGATCGGCAAGAGCGAGCTGTGCTGGGGCACCCAGATGTCGGTCGACGACATGCTCGCCCGGATCGCGGCCGTCACCCCGGACGAGGTCCGGGAGGTCGCCCGGGACGTGCTGACCCAGCGGCCGTCGCTCTCGGTGATAGGCCCGCTGAAGGACAAGCAGGCGGACCGCCTCCACCAGGCCGTCTCCTGACCACCCCCTAAGGAAGAAGTGCGATGAGCAAGCTGCGCGTGGCGGTCCTCGGCGCCCGGGGCCGTATCGGCTCCGAGGCCGTGAAGGCCGTCGAGGCCGCCGAGGACATGGAACTGGTCGCGGCCCTGGGCCGCGGCGACGAGCTGACGGCCCTCACCGAGGCGGGCGCCCAGGTCGTCGTCGAGCTGACCACCCCCGACTCGGTCATGGCCAACCTCGAGTACTGCGTGGGCCACGGCATCCACGCCGTCGTCGGCACCACCGGCTGGACCGAGGACCGCCTCGCGCGGCTGAACGGCTGGCTCGCCGCCTCCCCGGAGACCGGCGTGCTCATCGCCCCGAACTTCTCCATCGGCGCGGTCCTCACCATGCGGTTCGCCCAGCTCGCGGCCCCGTACTTCGAGTCGGTCGAGGTCGTCGAGCTGCACCACCCGAACAAGGTGGACGCCCCCTCCGGCACCGCCACCCGTACCGCCCAGCTGATCGCCAAGGCCCGCGCCGAGGCCGGTCTGGGCGCTCAGCCGGACGCCACCGCGACCGCCCTCGACGGGGCCCGCGGCGCCGACGTGGACGGCGTGCCGGTCCACGCGGTACGGCTCCGGGGCCTGCTGGCCCACCAGGAGGTGCTGCTCGGCGGCGAGGGCGAGACGCTGACCGTCCGCCACGACTCGCTGCACCACTCCAGCTTCATGCCGGGCGTGCTGCTCGGTGCCCGCCGCGTGGTGAGCACCCCGGGCCTCACGTTCGGCCTGGAGCACTTCCTGGACCTGGGCTGACGGTCATGGGCGGCAAGATCACGTACGTCTTCCTCGCCACCGTCCTCGTGCTCGTCTTCGGGGTGGTGGCGATGGAGGGCGTCCTGCTCCTCCTGACCGGCGAGCCGGTGGCCATGGGCATGGGCGCGGTGGCGTTCCTGCTGCCGTGCGTCGGCGGCTGGTTCCTGTGGAAGAACACCAGCTTCGCGCGCCGGGCCAACCGGCTGGCAGCGGAGCTGGAGGCCGAGGGCGGACTGCCCGTCGACGAGCTGGAGCGCACCCAGGGCGGCCGGATCGACCGCGACTCCGCGGACGAGGTCTTCGCCCGGCGCAAGGCCGAGACGGAGGAGACCCCGGAGGACTGGCGCTGCTGGTTCCGGCTCGCGGTCGCCTATCACGACGCCCGCGACACCCCCCGGGCCCGCAAGGCGATGCAGCGGGCCATCGCCCTCCACGAGGGCCGGACGGTCAGCGCCTGACGCCGTACTCGGCGTACCAGGCCTCGACGGTGTCGGCGGCCCGGTCGAAGGCCTCGATCCGGGAGAGGAAGTCGGCGTTGTGGTCGGTGAGCAGCACCAGCTGCTCGCCGGCCGTCCGGTCGAGGAGCAGGGCCTGGCCCTGGACCGTCCGGGGGAAGTTCAGCCAGCGCACCGGCTGCTGCACGGTGCGGACCGCGGCCACCTTCGGCCAGGGGGTGGTGTGGGTGGCGAGGAAGGCGACGCGGCGCACGCCGGCGCGGCTCACCCAGGTGCCCATGCGCAGCAGGCGCAGCGCGGCCAGGATGATCAGCACGGCGAAGCCGAAGGTGACGCCGGCCCCGCCGACGGCGCCCGCGGCGGCGATGATCACCGCGGCGAGCAGCACGAACGAGGCGAGCAGCAGCGCGAGCGCCGCCGCACCGACCCGGTAGGGCCCCGGACGGTACGGACGGCGCCACTGGTCGTGGTCGTCGAACGGCAGCGCGACGGCGTCGTCGGCGTCGAAGGCACGGTCGGCCGTCAGGAAGGGCAGGGGCACGGCGGTTCCTCACTCACAAGCACGCTCGAAGGGGCAGTGCCCGGTGAGGCTACCTCAGCGGTTGTCGGAGGCTTCGGACTGCTGCTGGCGCGCGGTCGAGTCCGTGCTGTCGAGGGAGGGCATCCCGAGGACGAGCGAGCCGACGAGTCCGGCGGCCACGGTCAGTCCCAGCAGCGTACGTCCGACGACCTGCCCGGGCCTGAGCCGCTCCCGAGGCGGTGGAGTGACGTTACTGCGGAAATCGTCGGCCTCCGCCACGAACGCGAACGGTACGGCCTCGTCCCGCCTGTACATGGGTGTCACTCTCCTCATGGGTCGTCGTGCGCCTCAGAGGTACAGACGAGGGAACAGAGGGTTTGGTGCCGTTTTTCACCGAAGCAGCCCAATCTCATCCTTCAGACGGACTCGCGCTAACCTGGGCCCGCCCCACAGACGACTGGAAGGTACTCCTGGTGACCGACACCCCCACCGAGCCGGCGAAGATCGACATCAGGAGCGACGTCACCGTCGAACTGGTCAAGAGCGCCGCGGCCGACTCCGACGTCCTGTGGGCGGCCCGGGTCTCCACGGCGGGGGAGCAGTCCCTCGAAGAGCTCCAGAAGGACCCGGAGCGTTCGAAGGGCCTGATCAACTACCTGATGCGGGACCGCCACGGCAGCCCGTTCGAGCACAACTCGATGACCTTCTTCATCAGCGCCCCGATCTTCGTCTTCCGCGAGTTCATGCGCCACCGGGTGGGCTGGTCGTACAACGAGGAGTCGGGCCGCTACAGGGAGCTCCAGCCGGTCTTCTACGTCCCCGACGCCTCCCGCAAGCTGGTCCAGGAGGGCCGTCCGGGCAAGTACGTCTTCGTCGAGGGCACCGAGGCCCAGCACGAGCTGACCGGCCGCGCGATGGAGGACTCGTACCGCCGGGCGTACGAGACCTACCAGGAGATGCTCGCCGCCGGCGTCGCCCGCGAGGTGGCCCGCTCGGTCCTCCCGGTCGGCCTCTACTCCTCGATGTACGCCACCTGCAACGCCCGCTCGCTGATGCACTTCCTCGGCCTGCGCACCCAGCACGAGCTGGCCGCGGTGCCGTCCTTCCCGCAGCGGGAGATCGAGATGGTCGGCGAGAAGATGGAGGAGCACTGGGCCCGGCTGATGCCGCTGACCCACGCCGCCTTCAACAAGAACGGCCGCGTCGCGCCGTAGGGCACAGATGTTCGTCCACTCTCATGAAGTGTCCGTATTGCGACGTTTCGTGAAGTTCATCTAGGCTGATCAAACGGACCCGGCACTGCTTGAACCCCCGAGCAGGCAGTGCCGGGCTCCACTTCTCACGTCCCCCGAGGGGACACCCGGCGCTGAGCAGCGAGTAGCGTGTTACCCATGGCTCCGATCTCCACTCCGCAGACCCCCTTCGGGCGGGTCCTCACCGCCATGGTCACGCCCTTCACGGCGGACGGCGCTCTCGACCTCGACGGCGCCCGGCGACTCGCCACCCACCTGGTGGACGCAGGCAACGACGGCCTCGTCGTCAACGGCACCACCGGCGAGTCCCCCACCACCAGCGACGCGGAGAAATCGGAGCTCGTACGCGCCGTACTGGAGGCGGTCGGAGACCGCGCCCACGTCGTCGCCGGCATCGGCACCAACGACACCCACCACTCCATCGAGCTGGCCCGCGCCGCCGAGCGCGACGGCGCCCACGGCCTCCTCGCCGTCACGCCGTACTACAACAAGCCCCCGCAGGAGGGCCTGTACCGGCACTTCACCGCGATCGCCGACGCCACCGGCCTCCCGGTGATGCTCTACGACATCCCCGGCCGCTCCGGCGTCCCGATCGACACCGAGACCATCGTCCGGCTCGCCGAGCACCCCCGGATCGTCGCCAACAAGGACGCCAAGGGCGACCTCGGCCGCGCCAGCTGGGCCATCGCCCGCTCCGGCCTCGCCTGGTACTCCGGCGACGACATGCTCAACCTGCCGCTCCTGTCGGTCGGCGCCGTCGGCTTCGTCTCCGTCGTCGGCCACGTCGTCACCCCGGAGCTGCGCGCCCTCCTCGACGCCCACCTCGCGGGCGACCACGAGAAGGCGACCGAGATCCACCAGAAGCTGCTCCCGGTCTACACCGGCATGTTCCGCACCCAGGGCGTCATGACCACCAAGGCCGCGCTCGCCCTCCAGGGCCTCCCGGCGGGTCCGCTGCGCCTCCCGCTCGTCGAGCTTTCCGACCAGGAGACCGAGCAGCTCAAGGTCGACCTGGCCGCGGGCGGGGTAGACCTCTGACATCCGACTTCACAACTGAACAGTGACAACTCAAGACCGCGACAACTGAAAACCGACAACAGCAAGTGCACGATTGTCATGCGCGCCACGTGCCGACCGGTACGTGGCGCGTGTGGTGAGGAGAGTCTTTTGAGCCATCCGCATCCCGAACTCGGCGCCCCGCCGAAGCTCCCCCAGGGCGCCCTGCGCGTCACTCCGCTCGGCGGCCTGGGCGAGATCGGCCGCAACATGACCGTCTTCGAGTACGACGGCAAGCTGCTGATCGTCGACTGCGGCGTCCTCTTCCCCGAGGAGGAGCAGCCCGGCGTCGACCTGATCCTGCCCGACTTCACCACCATCCAGGACCGCATCGACGATGTCGTCGGCATCGTCCTGACCCACGGCCACGAGGACCACATCGGTGGCGTGCCGTACCTGCTGCGCCTGCGGCAGGACATCCCCCTCATCGGCTCCAAGCTGACCCTCGCGCTGATCGAGGCGAAGCTCCAGGAGCACCGCATCCGCCCGTACACCCTCGAAGTGGCCGAGGGCCACCGCGAGCGCCTGGGCGCCTTCGACTGCGAGTTCATCGCGGTCAACCACTCCATCCCGGACGCCCTGGCGGTCGCGATCCGCACCCCCGCGGGCATGGTCGTCCACACCGGCGACTTCAAGATGGACCAGCTGCCGCTGGACAACCGCCTCACGGACCTGCACGCGTTCGCGCGCCTCAGCGAGGAGGGCATCGACCTCCTGCTCACGGACTCGACGAACGCCGAGGTCCCCGGCTTCACGGCGCACGAGCGGGACATCTCCAACGTCCTGCGGAACGTCTTCGCCAACGCCCAGAAGCGGATCATCGTGGCGAGCTTCGCCAGCCACGTGCACCGCATCCAGCAGATCCTCGACGCCGCCCACGAGTACGGCCGCCGGGTCGCCTTCGTCGGACGCTCGATGGTCCGCAACATGGGCATCGCCCGCGACCTCGGCTACCTGAAGGTCCCGGCCGGCCTCGTCGTGGACGTGAAGACCCTCGACGACCTCCCGGACGACGAGGTCGTGCTGGTCTGCACGGGCTCCCAGGGCGAGCCGATGGCGGCCCTGTCCCGGATGGCCAACCGCGACCACCAGATCCGGATCGTCCCCGGTGACACGGTCATCCTGGCCTCGTCCCTCATCCCGGGCAACGAGAACGCGGTCTACCGCGTGATCAACGGCCTGACCCGCTGGGGCGCCAACGTCGTCCACAAGGGCAACGCCAAGGTCCACGTCTCGGGCCACGCCTCGGCCGGCGAGCTGCTGTACTTCTACAACATCTGCAAGCCGAAGAACCTCATGCCGGTCCATGGCGAATGGCGCCACCTGCGCGCCAACGCCGAGCTCGGCGCGATGACGGGCATCCCGAAGGACCACATCGTCATCGCCGAGGACGGCGTCGTCGTCGACCTGGTCGACGGCCGCGCCCGCATCACCGGCAAGGTCCAGGCGGGGTACGTGTACGTCGACGGCCTCTCGGTCGGCGACGTCACCGAGTCCTCCCTGAAGGACCGCCGGATCCTCGGCGAGGAGGGCATCATCTCGGTCTTCCTGGTGGTGGACTCCTCCACCGGCAAGATCACCGGCGGCCCGCACGTCCACGCGCGCGGCTCCGGCATCGAGGACTCCGCGTTCGACGCGGTGCTCCCGAAGATCGAGCAGGCGCTGAACAAGTCCGCCCAGGACGGCGTCGTCGAGCCCCACCAGCTCCAGCAGCTGATCCGCCGCATCGTCGGCAAGTGGGTCTCCGACACCTACCGCCGCCGGCCGATGATCCTCCCGGTCGTCGTCGAGGTCTGAGCCCGAAGGGCCTGACCAGCAGCGTCACGGAGCGGGGCGCCTCGATTTGCATCGGGGCGCCCCGCTCCAGTACGTTTACGGCTCCACCAGAACGGGAAGCCCCAGCGCCGCAGTGCGCTCGGACGGCGGAACGGGAGGTGGAAAATCCGACCGAGATCATCTGATAAAGTCGGAAAGCGCCGGAAGGCCCCGAGAAAAACAAATCGGGACCGGAAAGCACCGAGGAAATCGGATCGGAAAGATCTGATAGAGTCGGAAACGAAGGAAGC
>NZ_JBEYEI010000037.1:0-43045 GCF_040633895.1 Streptomyces sp. NPDC007863 | reverse complement strand
CACTCCGCCTCGGTCAGCTGCGCCGCGTCGAGGTGGTGGCGGGTGTTGAGCAGGCGCTTGCCGCCCCGTGTCACGTGCACGACGCCGGCCTCGCGGTCGGCGCGCACGGCGGCCAGCCGGTCTTCGAGGACACGCAGGCGGCGGCACTTGTGGAACCACTCGCGCTGCGAGCGGTAGCCGCCGGGAGCCCGCGCAGTGCCCTTCGATCCGACCGGCAGTGCCAGGCGGTACGCGATCGTGCGGATACCGGCTTCCAGGCCCTGAAGACGGGCTGCCTGACCACGGCGGGCCAGCGCCCACTGGTCGTGCGTGGCCTTCGTCAACGACCCCGCCCACCGCGACGACGACACGGCCGTCAGCTCCCGCTTCCGCGCCGCCCATGCCTCCGTGGAGTGGTCCAGGCCGTCAGCGCAGCGGGCCTTGAGGTCGCCGGACGCCAGGGAGCCGAGGTGCGCTCCCACCGACCGCAGCACCCTCTCGTCCCCGGCCGTCAGGTGCCTGAGCCGGTCACGGACCGCGACCCCCGAGGGCCCCGGCACGACGAACGACGCCGCCACCTCCCGCAACACACCCACCCAGACACCCCCTCCCAGACCCGCACACACCACGTGCCCGTCACCGCATCCAACGACCGCCCAGCAGCAAGGTCACCCATTCGACCTCGGAACTGCCGTTCCCGAGGCATACGGGCAACCACCACAGGCCGGAATGCTCGCTCATGCACACCAGAAGACACATGCCCGCCCGCCCGACAGCAGCTCACCACCCCTTCGACGCCTCCCCGATACCGGGCGGCTGGAACGAGCACCACAGCCAGGCTGGCGCCGCGCCCGGTGTCACGCAGGACAGGAAGGCGGCCGGGCGGCCAGGCCCGCGGCGTTCCAGCCGAGGGCGGTCGGCAGGAGGAGGATGCCGAGGGCGGGAAAGTGCCCGGACGGGGTGAACCGCCTTACCTCGCACGTCACTTCGCACGCGAGCACGCTCGTATCCCAGCGGCGGCCGCCCTCCAGGACCGGCGAGTCCGGGCGCGCGTCGCCGGGCGCGTAGAAGACGTCGACGCTCGCGCCCGCCTTCGGCGGCTCGTGTGTGGCACTGAGCAGCATCCCCCAGCCGGTGACTTCGGTCCCTACGCTGCGCCGGTGCGCCGGCGGCGAGGGCGACGGCGACGGCGTCTTCTCCCTCCGCACCGTGTCCGCCAGCGCCTCCCCGGCCCCGGCATCGCTCCGGCGCCTCGGGGCGCGCTCAGTCCAGGCAGAACTCGTTGCCCTCGATGTCCTGCATCACCATGCACGACTCGTTCTCGTCGTCCGCCTCCAGCCGGCGGAAGCGCACGCCTCCGAGCACGACCGGGCGGGCACACTCCGCCTCCAGCACGGCGAGGCGCTCCTCGCCCACGAGGCCGGTGGCGACGCGGACGCAGAGGTGGACGCGGTTCTTGACGACCTTGCCCTCGGGGACGCGCTGGAAGCACATGCGCGGGCTGTCGCCCTTCGGGCCGATGACGGCGTGCGCCGAACCCACGTGGTCGGGGTTCGCCTGCTCGAGTTCCCCGCGCCTCGGGGCGGACGGCGAAGTCCCCCAGCCCACCTGTCCGTTCATATTCGTGAACCCCAATCACGTACCCGCATATTGACGCGTCTCCGACGCTCCCTCTAGCGTCGCCCCGTACGGAGAAAGCGCTTTCCACCGTGTCCGAGCCGCCTCCCCCACCAGGAGACACCGATGCGCACCACTCCCCTCGCCGTCAGCGTGGGCCTCGTCGCCGGCACCCTCGTCGCGCTGGGCGCCGCCGGCGGCGCCCAGGCCGCGACCGGGCGGTACGAGGCCGAGGTCTCGCCCGCCGTCTGCACCGGCACGATCGACTCCGACTGGACCGGGTTCTCCGGCAGCGGGTTCTGCAACGGCACCAACGCCACCGGCGCGTACGCCCAGTTCACCGTGACCGCGCCCGCCGCCGGGACGGCGACGCTCAGCGTGCGGTTCGCCAACGGGACCACCACGCCCCGCCCCGCCGACGTCGTCGTCAACGGCGCGACCGTCGCGGCGGGGGCGTCCTTCGCGTCCACCGGCGTCTGGACCGGCTGGACGACGCGGACCTTCACCGTGCCGGTCGCGGCCGGCTCCAACACCGTCCGGCTGAACCCGACGACGGCCGCCGGGCTGCCCAACGTCGACCACGTCGAGCTCACCACCGCCGACTCGCCCGCACCCTCCGGGCCCGCCCTCTACGTGTCGCCCGCCGGCTCCGCGGGCGCCTCCGGCACCGAGTCCGACCCGACGACGCTCGCCTCCGCGATCACCCGGATCGGCGCGGGCGGCACGATCTACCTGCGCGGCGGTACGTACGCGCACGCCCAGACGATCACCGTCGCGGCGGGCAACAACGGCACCTCCGCCGCCCGCAAGACGATCGCCGCCTACCCGGGCGAGACGCCGGTGCTCGACTTCTCCGCGATGGCCGAGTCGTCCTCCAACCGGGGGCTCGCCCTGAACGGCAGCTTCTGGCACGTGAAGGGGCTGATCGTGCAGCGGGCCGGCGACAACGGCATCTACGTCGGCGGCAGCGACAACGTCATCGAGCGCACGGTCACCCGCTTCAACCGCGACACCGGCCTCCAGCTCGGACGGATCGGCTCCACCACCCCGCGCGACCAGTGGCCGGCCCGCAACCTCATGGTGAGCGTCGAGTCGCACGACAACGCCGACGCGGCCGGCGAGAACGCCGACGGCTTCGCCGCCAAGCTGACCACCGGGCCGGGGAACGTCTTCCGGTACGCGGTCGCCCACCACAACATCGACGACGGCTGGGACCTCTACACCAAGCCGGACACCGGCCCGATCGACCCGGTGACGATCGAGAACTCCCTCGCGTACACCAACGGCACCCTCTCCGACGGCACCGTGAACGCCAACGGCGACCGCAACGGCTACAAGCTCGGCGGGGAGTCCATCGCCGTCGACCACGTCGTGCGGCGCAGCATCGCCTACCGCAACGGCAAGCACGGCTTCACGTACAACAGCAACCCCGGTTCGCTGAAGGTCTCCGAGAACATCTCGGTCGACAACGCCCAGCGCAACTACACCTTCGAGGCGGGCACGTCGGTCTTCCGGGGCAACACCTCCTGCCGCAGCACGAGTTCCGGAACCAACGACAAGCTCGTGGGTGACGTCGACGCCACCAACCAGTTCTGGTCCGGCTCGAACGGCTCGCGGTGCGTGAACTACAGCGGTGCCCTCGGCTGGTCCTTCGCCGCGAACGGCTCGCTCGCCGTGACGTTCGGCGGCAAGGCCGTCACCTGGTGATCACGGCACGCACGTGAACAGCGCGCCCGCGCCTGACCGTTCAGGCGCGGGCGCGCAGCTCTCTGCCCAGGGTGTACGCGGCCCGCAGATCGTCGCCGTCGTACCCGGCGCGGGCCAGGGCGCGCAGGCCCGGGGTGGCGTTGACGGCCACCGTGTGGCGGAGGACGGAGAAGAGGGGGACGTCGGAGCCGGAGTCGCCGTAGGCGACGCAGGCGTCGCGGTCGAGGCCGAGGGCGCCGCGGAGGCGGTCGACGGCGGTCACCTTGTCCCCGGGGACGAGGATCCGCGCCGGGTCGGGCGCCGTCCGGAAGGGCGGGGGCGGGAAGCCGGAGGCGACCACGTCGTCCACGCCGAGGCCGCGCAGCCGGTCGGCGAAGAAGTCCGGCGACATGGTGACCACGACGGCCCGGTCGCCCCGGGCCCGGATGTCCGCGAGGACCTCCGCGAGACCGCCGATCCACGGCGCCCCGTCGAATGCCTCGGCGACGACGCCGGGGGTCAGGTCGCGCCACAGTCCGTGCAGGGCGGCGGCGAATCCCCGGGTGTCGACGGCTCCCGCCGCGAACTCGGCCTCCAAGGCGTGGAGTTCGGCCAGGCAGCCGAGGCGGGCGGCGATCTCCAGGCTGGCCGAGGTGCCCCTCAGCAGCGTCCCGTCCATGTCGAAGACGTGCAGCAGCCGTCCGTCCTTCACCGTGCCCTCCCGATTCCGGAGGCCAGCCTACGTCGCGGACGGGGCGGTCAGCTGCCGAAGCCGAGCCCGAGCCGGTCGAGGGTGCGCAGCCACAGGTCGCGGCGGCCCTCGTTGCGGTCGGAGCGGGTGAGCGAGCGCTGGGTGATGCCGATGCCGATCGAGCGGACGGGCTCGGGCGGGAAGGGCAGCGGCTTGCGGCGGACGAGTTCGAGGGCGGTGCGCTCGGTGCGCTCGCCGGCCAGGAGGTCGAGCATCACCTCGGCGCCGAAGCGGGTGGCGCCGACGCCGAGGCCCGTGAAGCCGGCGGCGTACGCGACCTTGCCCCGGTGGCTCGTGTCGAAGAAGACGCAGAAGCGGGTGCTGGTGTCGATCGCGCCGCCCCAGGCGTGGCTGAAGCGGACGTCCTCCAGCTGCGGGAAGGTGCGGAAGAAGGTGCGGGCGAGGGTGGCGAAGGTCTCGGGCCGCCGCTCGTGCTCGGCGCGGACGCGGCCGGCGTAGCGGTAGACGACGTCGTAGCCGCCCCACAGGATCCGGTCGTCGGCGGAGATCCGGACGTAGGTGAAGTGGTTGGCGGGGTCGGACCAGCCCTGGCGGTTGTGCCAGCCGACGGCGGCGAGTTGCTCCCGGCTGAGCGGTTCGGTCATCAGCGCGTAGTCGTAGACGGGGACCGTGTAGAGGCGGTGGCGGCGCAGCAGCGACGGGTAGGCGTTGGTGGCGAGGGCCACGCGGCGGGCGGTGACGCGGCCGTAGGGGGTGCGGACGGCGACGGTGGGGCCGTGTTCGTCGAGGGAGAGGGCCGGGGTGTGCTCGTGGACGCGGACGCCGAGGTCGAGGCAGGCCCGCTTGAGGCCCCAGGCCAGGCGGGCGGGGTTGACCATGGCCGTGTCGCTCTTGTTCCACAGGCCGCCGAGGAAGGTGGGCGAGTCGATCTCGGCGCGGACGGCGTCGGCGTCGAGGAGGGCGGTGGTGGCGCCGTACCGCTCGGCGGTCTCCGCCTCCTCGGCGAGCCAGGGGACCTGGTGGGGTTCGGTGGCGATGGTGAGGGAGCCGGTCCGCTCCCAGTCGCAGTCGATGCCGTACCGCTCGATGGCGTCCTCCATGGCCTGGAGGTTCTCGCGGCCGAGGCGTTCGAGGGTGGCGATCTCGCCGGGCCAGCGGTCCAGGCCGTTGCCGAGGCCGTGGGTGAGGCTCGACTCGCAGAAGCCTCCGTTGCGGCCGGAGGCGGCGTGGCCGATCTCCTCGCCCTCGACGAGGACGACGTCGGCGGAGGGGTCGCGCTCCTTGGCGACGAGCGCGGTCCACAGGCCGGTGTAGCCGCCGCCGACGACGAGGAGGTCGCAGGTGGTGGCTCCGACGAGGGCGGGGGTGGCCTGGGGGCGGCGGGCGTCGTCGAGCCAGAACGGGGTCGGCGCGGCGTCCCGCAGCGAGTGCAGGTGGTCCATGGGGGTGTCCTCCGGATCGCGGAGGAGCCCGGTCGCGGGGCTCCTTCCGAGGTGCCGCCCATGAGACCGGGCCGCGTACGGCAAGGTCAATGGTGTTGACGTAAGGCTGGACGGCGGTGCCCCGGCCGGGGCACGGGGGCCTCAGGCGTGCGGGTCCCAGCGGTCGAGGAGGCCTTCCGCGATGCGGCGGGCGCCGGGGTCGTACCGCTCCGAGAGCGCCCGGAAGGTGCGTTCGGCGGCCTCGGCCGGCCACTGCTCGGGGAGGTGTTCGGCGGGCAGGTACGGGTCGCGGCGGACGAGTTCCAGCCAGTCGGTGTGCAGCAGCAGCTGGCGTCCGAGGTCGTCGCGGGCGTCGCCGGGGGCGGGCCCGTCGTCGCCCCAACGGGCGAGGAAGGCGCGGTAGTCGGCGGCGATGGCGTCGAGGTCGAAGGCGGTGCGCAGCAGGGGGCCGGCCTCGGTCGGCGCGGCGGCCTGGCCGTGGAAGGCCCTGATACGGTCGCCGAGCCCGAGCTCCGCGGCGATCGGTTCGACGTCGACGCGGCCGGGCGCCGCCCACAGGCCGCTCTGGAGCGGGCCGAAGCCGGCCCAGACGAGCCGGGAGCGCAGGTCGTGGCGCTCCCGCCGCCAGGACTCGGGGAGCGAGAAGCCGACGAGGGTCCAGGTGCCGTCCCAGGCGTGGTTGACGGCGCCGGTGCGCCGGACGCGTTCCTCTCCGTCGGCGAGGACGGCGGCGGCGCGTTCCGTCAGCGAGAAGTACATGCGGCGGCCGCGGCGGTGCCGGTCCAGGAGGCCGCGGCCGACCATGCGGGTCAGGGTGGAGCGGACGGCGTCCTCGCCGACGTCGGCGCGGGCGAGGGCGTCGATGACGCTCGCCGAGGAGAGCGCGGTGCCGGTGCCGAGCACGTGGATGCCGAAGAAGCTCAGCATCAGGGACTGGGGGCGGGGCACGGAGCCGCGTTCGGGGGCTTCGGGCCCGGTTTCCGGGGTGCGCTGCGGGGCGGGTGGGGTCACGGGGACAGCGTAGGCGGCGGGGTCGGGGCGAGAGGGGCCCGCCGACAAATATTCGGCACTTTGTTGACCGCAGACGAGAACTTGCCTAACTTTGGCGCCGCCGGTGCGTGAGCGAGGCGGCGATCCCGCGCCCCGCCCCCGGCGACCCTCGACTCACGGGAAGGACCCGTCCATGACTTCTCCCCAGGTGCACCCGGCGCCCCCGGTGGACCTCACCGGCAAGGTGGCGGTCGTCACCGGCAGCGGCCGCGGTCTCGGCCGCGCCTACGCCCGCTCCCTCGCGGCCGCCGGCGCGGCCGTCGTCGTCAACGACGTCGACGCGGAGGCCGCCGCCGCGGCCGTGAAGGAGATCACCGAGGCGGGCGGGCGGGCCGTCGCCGAGGTGGTCCCGGTCGGCACGGCGGAGGCCGCCGAAGCGCTCGTCGCCCGCGCCGTCGACGCCTTCGGCCGCATCGACACGATGGTCACCAACGCCGGGGTGCTCCGCGACCGCGTGCTGTGGAAGATGACCGACGAGGACTTCGACACCGTCGTCCAGGTCCACCTGCGCGGCACCTTCACCTGCGTCCGCGCCGCCGTGGAGCGCATGCGCGAGCAGGGCGACGGCGGCCGGATCGTGGTCGCCGGCTCCCCTGCCGGGCAGCGCGGCAACTTCGGCCAGACCAACTACGCGGCCGCCAAGGCCGGCATCGCCGCCATGGTCCGCACCTGGGCGATGGAGCTGGGCCGCGCGGGCATCACCGCCAACGCCGTCATCCCGGTCGCCGCCACCGCCATGACCAAGACGATCCCGGTCTTCGCCCCGCACGTCGAGGCCCTGGAGCAGGACGGCACGCCGTTCCCCGACAGCCTGCGCAAGGGCGAGGGCTTCGGCACGCCCGAGGACGTCGCGGGCCTGGTGACCTTCCTGGCCTCGGACGCCTCCGCCGGCGTCACCGGCCAGTGCATCGGCATCGGCGGCGACAAGCTCGCCCTGTGGTCGCACCCGCAGGAGATCGCGGTGGCGTACGCGGACGGCGGCTGGAGCGCGGACGCGATCGCCGCCGCCTGGCCGGTCTCGGTCGGCCGCGCCCCGGAGACCTACGGCATCCCCGCCCCGGTCCTGTGAGCGGCGCCGTGCTGGACTACGACGCGCTCGTCGCCATCGACATGCACGCCCACGCGGAGGTGTCCGCGAAGGGCGGGGCGTCGCTCTCGGCCGAGCTGGACGCCGCCGCCGGCGCCTACTTCAAGGCGGAGCACCGGCACCCGACGCTGCCGGAGATCGCCGCGTACTACCGCGAACGGTCGATGGCCTGCGTGGTCTTCACGGTGGACGCGGAGTCCGCCACCGGCACCCCGCCGGTGCCGAACGAGGAGATCGCCGAGGCGGCCGCCGCGAACCCGGACGTGATCGTCCCCTTCGCCGGTGTCGACCCGTACAAGGGAAAGGCGGCGGTCCGTCAGATCCGGCGGCTCGTCGAGGAGTTCGGGGTCAAGGGCTTCAAGTTCCACCCGAACATCCAGGCGTTCCACCCCAACGACCGGATGGCGTACGCCCTGTACGAGGCCATCGAGGACGCGGGCGCGATCGCGGTCTTCCACACCGGGCAGACCGGCATCGGCGCGGGCGCGCCGGGCGGCGGCGGCATCCGGCTGAAGTACTCGAACCCGATGGACGTGGACGACGTCGCCGCCGACTTCCCCGGCATGCGGATCGTCCTCGCCCACCCGTCCTTCCCCTGGCAGGACGAGGCGCTCGCGGTGGCGACGCACAAGCCGAACGTGTACATCGACCTGTCCGGCTGGTCGCCGAAGTACTTCCCGCCGCAGCTCGTCCGCTACGCGAACAGCCTGCTCCAGGACAAGGTCCTCTTCGGCTCGGACTATCCGCTGCTGACGCCGGACCGCTGGCTCGCCGACTTCGCCGGGCTGCCGATCAAGGACGAGGTCCGGCCGAAGATCCTCAAGGAGAACGCGGCCCGGCTCCTCGGCCTCACCACCTGAGGGAGACGCCATGCGCAACCAGGGCATCGGATCCTGGCCGGCCCGCCGGAACCGGAGGACTCCCCGCCGCACCGCCCTCCTCCACGAGGGGCGCGCGTACGACTACGCGACCCTCCACGACCGCTCGACCCGGCTCGCGCACGCCCTGCGGGGCGCGGGCGTGGCGCGCGGGGACCGGGTCGCCTTCCTGGGCCCGAACCATCCCGCGTATCTGGAGACGCTGTTCGCCACCGGGATCCTCGGGGCGGTCTTCGTCCCGCTCAACAACCGCCTCGCCGTCGCCGAGCTCGCCTTCCAACTGGCCGACTCCGGCGCCCGGTCGCTGGTCCACGCGCGGCAGCCGGACGGCAAGGTCGACGAACTCGTCTCCGCCGCCGGGCCCTTGAGCCTCCTTTCCGTCGAGGGGGACGGGCCGGGACGGGGGTACGAGGAGCTGCTCGCGGCCTCACCGGCGGAGGAGATCGACGAGGAGGTCGGCCACGACGACCTCTGCCTCATCATGTACACCTCGGGCACCACGGGCCGGGCCAAGGGCGCCGTCCTCACCCACGGGAACGTCGTCTGGAACAGCCTCAACGTCGTCGTGGACACGGACCTCGCCGGGGACGAGGTCGCCCTCGTCGGCGCCCCGCTCTTCCACACCGGCGCCCTCAACATGAGCTGCCTGCCGACCCTCCTCAAGGGCGGCACGGTCCTCCTGGAGTCGGCCTTCGACCCGGAGCGGGCCCTGCGGCTCATCGGACTCCACGGCGTCACCGCCCTGTTCGGCGTGCCGACGATGTACGACGCGATGGCGGCGGCCCCCGGCTGGCGCGAGGCGGACCTCACCAGCCTGAGGCTCCTCCTGTGCGGCGGCGCGCCCGTCCCGACCCGGACCGCGCGGACCTATCTGGAACGGGGGCTCGCCTTCGTCCAGGGGTACGGGATGACCGAGGCGTCGCCCGGCGCCCTGGTCCTGGACCGCGCCGACTCGGACCGCAAGGCCGGCTCGGCGGGCGTGCCGCACTTCTTCACCGACGTCACCGTGCTCCGCCCGGACGGCACCGAGACGGCGCCCGGCGAGAACGGCGAGGTCGTGGTCGCGGGGTCGAACGTGACCCCGGGCTACTGGAACCTCCCCGAGGCGACCGCCGAGGCCTTCCTCGACGGGGGCCGCTTCCGCTCCGGCGACGTCGCCACCGTCGACGCCGACGGCTACGTCACGCTCGTCGACCGCCTCAAGGACATGATCATCTCGGGCGGGGAGAACATCTACCCGGCCGAGGTGGAGGACGCCCTCCTCCGCCACCCCGACGTCGCCGAGGCCGCCGTCATCGGCGTCCCCGACGCCCGCTGGGGCGAGGTGGGCCGCGCGGTCGTCGTCCCCCGCCCCGGCACCGCGCCCACCGCCGAGGAACTCCTCGCCCACCTCGGGGGCCTGCTGGCCCGCTACAAGCTCCCGCGGAGCGTCGTCCTCGCTCCCGAACTGCCCCGCAACGCCACCGGAAAGCTGCTCAAGGGCCCCATCCGGGACCACTACGGCAGCGACCCGGCCCACTGACCTCCTGGAGAACCGCATGTCCCTCACCGTCCACGGCATCGACGAGATCCGCGCCCAGGCCGGCGCCGACCTCGGCCACAGCTCCTGGGTGGAGATCGCCCAGTCCCGCGTCGACACCTTCGCCGACGCCACCGACGACCACCAGTGGATCCACGTCGACGTGGAGCGGGCCGCGACCGGCCCGTTCGGCGGCACCATCGCCCACGGCTACCTCACCCTCTCCCTCCTCATCCCCATGTGGAGCGAGCTCCTCCAGGTCGAGGGCGTGTCGATGGCCGTCAACTACGGCCTGAACAAGGTCCGTTTCCCCTCTCCCGTCCGCGTCGGCTCGAAGATCCGCACCCACGGCCGCATCGCCTCCGTCGAGGACGTCCGCGGCGGCGTCGAGGTCACCGTGGACCTCACCGTGGAGATCGACGGCGCCGACAAGCCGGCCTGCGTCGCCCAGGCGGTCTACCGCTTCTACGCCTGACCTCCTCCGCACCCGCCCAGGGGCGGGCGTCCCCGTGGACGCCCGCCCCTCCGGCGCGCCCGTGCGCCGGGTACGGTGCTCCCGCGCGGGGTGGAGGGAGGGGAGAGGGCATGACGACGAGGCCGGCCGAGGCGGTCGGGCCGCTGGTGCGGGGGCTCGCGGTGGTGCGGGCGGTGGTCGCCGGGGACGGCGGCCGGCGCGGGGTCGGGGAGGTGGCGCGGGAGACGGGGCTCGCGCGGGCGACCGTGGACCGGATCGCGACCACCCTCACCGCCCTCGGGATGCTGCGCGCCGAAGGCCGCGATCTGCTGCTCGCGCCCGGGGCGGCCGAGCTCGGGAACGCCTACCTGGACTTCTGCGGGCTGCCCGCGCTCCTCGGGCCGCACGCCGCCGCGCTCGCCGAGCGGCTCGACGAGCCGGTGTCGCTGGCCGTGCCCGACGGGGACGGGGTCCGCTTCCTGGCGCAGGCGAGCCGGCGGCGGGCCCTGGCGTTCGCCTTCCGGCCCGGGGACCTGCTGCCGGCCGGACGGTGCGCGCCCGGCGCGCTGTTCGCCGCCGAGGAGGGCGTCCCGGACGGGGACGGCGGGTTCGCGGAGCGGGTGCGGGAGGCCCGTGAGCGGGGCGTGGCCGTCGACGACCAGCTGATCGAGCCGGGGCTCGTCGCCGTGGCCCTGCCCGTACGGGATCCGGCGGGAGCCGTCGTGTGCGCGGTGAGCGTGGTCAGCCACACCAGCCGGCACGACGCCGCCGCCCTGGAGGCGTTCGCCCTGCCGCCCCTGCGGGAGACGGTCGCGGCCATGGAGGCGGCGCTCGCCCTCGGAACCGTACCGCCGGAGGCGGAACCGCGGGCCGTGACGCCCGCCGGAGGCGCGCTGAAGGAGGAGCTGGGGGCCGGGTTCCTCCAGTCGCTCGCCCGGGGGCTCGACGTGCTGCGCGCCTTCGGGGCCGTCCGCGGGCCCGCCCGGCTCACCGATCTCGCGCGGCTCGCCGGGCTGCCCCGGGCGACCGCCCGCCGGTCGCTGATCACCCTGTGCCACCTGGGGTACGTCCGCGAGGACGCCGGCGGCTTCGTGCTCCTCCCCCGCGTCCTGGAACTCGGCCACGCCCGGCTCGCCGCGCTCACCCTCCCCGAGATCGCCACCCCGCACCTGGTCCGCCTGGTGCGGACGGTGCGGGAGTCGGCGTCGGTGGCGGTGCTCGACGGGGACGACATCCGGTACGTGGCGCGGGTGGCGGGCAGCCGGATCATGCGCATCGACATCGTCGTGGGCACCCGGCTGCCCGCGTACGCCACCTCGATGGGGCGGGTGCTGCTCGCCGCCCTGCCGGAGGCCGAGCGGGACGGGCGGCTCGGCCGGATCACGCCGGAGGCGCTGACGCCCCGGACCCTGACCGGCCCCGGCGAGCTGCGGGAGGCCGTGGCGGTGACCGCCGAGCGGGGCTTCGGCTGGGTGGAGGAGGAGCTGGAGGAAGGACTGCGGTCGATCGCGGTGCCGGTGCGCGACGGGACGGGCCGGGTGGTCGCCGCGCTCAACATCGCTCTCAACGCGGGCCGTTGCGCGCCCGAGGAGAGCCTCGCGGCCGTCCTGCCCCACCTGTGGGAGACGGCGGTACGGATCTCGGCGGACCTGGCGGCGGTGGGCCGCCACACGCCCGTCCCCGCCTCCTGAGGAAGGATCAGGAACCGTTCCTCCGGACCCGTTTCGGGCTTCCCGCCGCGTCCGGGTGCAGCGTCTCCAGGGCCGTCAGCATGAGCTCCAGGGCGAACGGATAGCCGCTGTCGCGCATGTCCGCGACGAGGAGGGGGAACGTCGCCGCGATGTGCGGATGGGTCTCGGCCGGGAGGCGGCCGTAGACCTGCCCCCAGACCTCGCTGTCCGCCTCGCCCGCCGCCTCCGGCAGCGCGGCGGCGGCCGCGTCCTGGGCCGCGAAGGCCAGGGCCTGGTCCACGAAGGCGTGGTAGACGCGGACCGCCAGCGGGTCGGGGAAGCCGCCGTCCCGCAGGATGCCGAGGATCTTCTCGACCGCCCGCGTCTCGTGCGGGCGGCCGGTCGTGCGGTGCGCGGCCAGCAGGGCGGCCTGCGGCTGGGCGAGGTAGGACGCGTGGATGCGCAGGCCCATCGCCCGCAGGTCGGTCCGCCAGTCCCCGGTCGCCTCCCAGCCCTCCTGCGCCCGCCCGATGAGCTCGTCGGCGATCGCGAGGAGCAGGGCGTCGGTGTTGCGGAAGTAGCGGTAGAGGGCGCTGGGGTCGGCGCCGAGGGCCGCGCCCAGCCTGCGTACGGAGAGCGCTTCGGCGCCGTGCTGGGCCACCAGGCGCAGCGCGGTGTCGACGATGAGCCGTTCGGAGAGGACGGCACCCTGTTTGGTGGGGCGGCGGCGCTGCCGGCTGCCTTCGGGGACGACGCGTGCGGACATGGCCGGGACCTTACGTCAACACCATTGACGTGTAAACGGCTCGCGGGCTTCCATGGCGCCCGTCAGCCGTGCGGCGGCGCCGGTGCGATCCGGTGGCCGCGCCCGGCCGGACTCCGTCCGACGCCCGCCGCGCGGCACCCCTCGCCCGCCGGCCGGCGTCGTCCGTCCCGCGCCCTCCCCGGCGCGGCCGCACGCAAGGGAGCTGGTATGCCCCAGGCCGATCTGGTCTTCACCGGAGGCCCCGTCCTCACCCTGGATCCGGCACGCAGCCGGGCCACGTCGCTCGCCGTCACCGGCGACCGGATCACGGCCGTCGGCCACGACGAGGTGCGCGAGCTGATCGGCCCCGGCACCGAGGTGGTGGACCTGGCCGGCCGGCTGCTGCTGCCGGGTTTCCAGGACGCCCACATCCACGCGGTCGGGGGCGGCGCCGAGCTCGCCGAGTGCGACCTCACCGAGAGCGTCGACGTGGCGGAGTACCTGGCGAGGATCCGCGCGTACGCCGAGGCCCACCCCGACCGGGAGTGGGTCACCGGCGGCGGCTGGTCGATGGAGAGCTTCGCGGGCGGCCTGCCGACCCGTCAGCTGCTCGACTCGGTCGTCCCCGACCGTCCCGTCCTGCTGTCGAACCGCGACCACCACGGCGCCTGGGCGAACACCCGGGCCCTGGAGCTGGCCGGGCTGACCGCCGGCACCCCGGACCCGGCGGACGGCCGGATCGAGCGGGAGGCCGACGGCACCCCGAGCGGCATGCTCCAGGAGGGCGCGACCGGCCTGGTCTCCCGTCTGGTGCCGGCGAGCACCTCGGAGGACCGGCTCGCGGGGCTGCTGCGGGCGCAGCGGCTGCTGCACTCGCTGGGCGTGACGGGCTGGCAGGACGCCCTGCTCGGCTCGTTCAACGGCATGCCGGACCCGTCGGACGCCTATCTGACGGCGGCCAAGGACGGTTCGCTGACCGCCCGGGTGACGGGTGCGCTGTGGTGGGACCGCGAGCGCGGGGCCGAGCAGATCCCCGAACTGGTCGACCGCCGCGAGCAGTTGAGCTCGGGGCTGTTCCGGGCCGGCTCGGTCAAGATCATGCAGGACGGGATCGCGGAGAACTTCACGGCCGCGATGACCACCCCGTACCTCGACGGCTGCGGCTGCGCGACCGGCAACACCGGGCTCAGCTTCGTCGACCCCGAGGCACTGCTCGGGTACGTCACCGAGCTCGACGCGCTGGACTTCCAGGTGCACTTCCACGCGCTCGGCGACCGTGCGGTGCGGGAGGCGCTGGACGCTGTCGAGGCGGCGATCGCGGCCAACGGGCGGCGCGGCAACCGCCACCACCTCGCCCACCTCCAGGTGGTGCACCCCACCGACGTGCCCCGGTTCGCCGCGCTCGGCGCCATCGCCAACATCCAGCCGCTGTGGGCGGCCCACGAGCCGCAGATGGACGAGCTCACCATCCCGTTCCTCGGCGAGGAGCGGGCGGCCTGGCAGTACCCGTTCGGCTCGCTGCTGCGGTCGGGGGCGACCCTGGCGGCGGGCAGCGACTGGCCGGTCTCCAGCCCGAACCCGCTGGAGGGCATCCACGTCGCCGTGAACCGGCGCGACCCGGAGTCCCCCGACGGCAGGGTCTTCTACCCGGAGGAGCGCATCGACCTGCTCTCCGCCCTCACCGCCTACACGGCCGGCGCCGCGCACGTGAACGGCCACGACGACGCGGGCAGCCTGACCGCCGGCCACCTCGCCGACCTCGTCGTCCTCGACCGGGACGTACTGACCGCACCGGCCGACGCGATCGCCGAGGCCCGGGTGGAGCGGACGTACGTCGGCGGCCGGCTGGTGTACGAGGCCTGACCGGGTCTGGCGGCCCGGCAGGTACGGCTGCGGCTACGGCTACGGCTACGGCTACGGCTACGGCTACGGCTACGGCTACGGACGGCTCCTGTATCCGATATCCCGGACCCTGGATCCAAGATCTTGGATCCAGAATCGTGGATCCAATATCCCAACCCCGGACATCGGATCCCGGACATTGGATCCCGGACGTTGGATCCAGGACATTGGATCCAGGACGTTGGATCCAGGATCCCGTACGCCGCTACCCCGCCCTCACCGACGACCCCCGCACCTCCAGTCTCACCGGCACCAGCGCCCCGCCCGTTTCCTCCCGCCCTTCCTCCAGTACGGCGATGAGGTGGGCGATCCCCGCCTCGGCGACCGCGTCGGGGCGGAGGCTCAGGGTGGTCACCGGCGGCTGGGTGTGGACGGCGGTCTCGTCCTCGCTGACGCAGACGAGGAGGAGGTCGCCGGGCACGTCGTAGCCGTGGCGGCGGGCCGCGTCCAGGACGAGCGGCGGGCTGGCCTCGGCGACCACGAGGAGGGCGTCGGGGCGGTCGGGTCCGGTACCCAGGGCGGTCTCCACGGCCTGGATCACCGGTCCGTTGCCGGGCTCGGCGGCGCGTACGGTCAGCTCCGGCAGCCCGTGTGCGGCGCACCAGGCCCGGTGCGCGGCGTCCACCTCGCGGTGGAAGCGGGTGGTGCTGTCCGGGACGACGAGGACCGGGCGGCGGGCGCCCTGGGCGTGGAAGTGGTCCAGGACCTGGCCGACGGCGTCCGCCGCGTCGACGTCCACCCAGTGGGCGCCGGGCCGGCCCTCCACGGACCGGTCGCTGAAGACCGGGATGCGGGCGGCCAGCAGGTCCTCGACGATCCGGTCGTCGGCGACGGGGTCGGCGACGACCACGGCGTCGAGGGGCAGCGCCGCCCACTCGCTCTGCAGCGATCCGGCGGGCAGCAGCACCACCGCGTAGCCGCGCGCGAGCGCGGTGGCGGCGGTGGCCCCGGTGAGCCGGGCGAAGTACGGCGACTCCAGGAAGGTCCACGGGGTGTCGGCCAGTTCGCCGACCACGTAGCCGATGAGCCGGGCCCGTCCCGCGCGCAGCTGGCGCGCGGTGGCGTTGGGCCGGTAGCCCATGCGGCGCGCGGTCTCGCGGGCCTTCTCCCGCACCTCGGGGGAGAGCCGGCCGGTGCCGTTCAGGGCCGCCGACACGGTGGTCTTGGAGAGGCCGGCCTCACGGGCGACGTCGACGAGCCGGACGCGCGGTGCGGCCCGTGGGGCCGGAGCGGCCGCACGGCCGCTTCCCGGGCGCCGTTCACCGGGTCCGCCGCCACCCCACCCCGCGGCCTGCCCGCCACGCTCCGGGGTCGCTCCGTCATGCTCTGAGGCTTCGGTCATGGTGCTGATGCTGCCATCCCTCTGACCTTTGGAAAACCGTTCCCGCAAACTCGCTGGAACCCTTGTGCGGGAACGTTCCCGCATCAATACTCGCTCCATCCCCCCAGCGCCCGTCACTACACCCGTAAAGGGGTGGGTCTGCATGCGCACGCCCAGATTCATCGCATTCGTCTGTACCGCCGCCGTCGCGGCCTCCCTCACCGCCTGCTCCGGTGCCGCCCAGCCACCGCGGGGCACCGGCGGCGGAGCCGACTACAAGGTCTCCCCCACCTCGCCGGCCGCCAAGGGCCCGCTCGACTCCTTCACGTGGTCGCTGTACGCGGAGCCGTACACGCTCGACTACGCCCTGGCGTACGACTACCCGCCGAACACCGTCCTCGCCAACGTCTGCGAGCAGCTGCTGCGGGTCACCCCCGACCTCAGGATCGAGCCCGGTCTCGCGGTGAAGTGGGCGCAGCCCGACCCGCGCACCCTCGTCTACACCCTGCGGCCCGGCGTGAAGTTCCACGACGGCACGGTGATGACCGCGGACGACGTCGTCGCCTCCCTGAAGCGGCAGATGGACCCGGCCACCGGCTCCCCGTGGGGCTCCGCCTTCAAGACCGTCGACGCCATCGAGAAGACGGGCCCGCTGGAGGTGACGATCCGGCTCGGCAAGGCCGACGCGCTCTTCCACGAGCTGCTCGCCGCCTCCCCCGGCACCGTCGTCAGCGCCGCCTCCCTCGCGAAGGAGGGGAAGGACTACGGCACCCCCAAGGGCAAGCTGAACTGCACCGGCCCCTTCTCCCTGGAGAAGTGGGCGCAGGGCGACAGCATCACCCTGAAGAAGAACGCCGCCTACTGGGACGAGAAGCTCGTCCCGAAGTCGGAGTCGGTGAAGTTCACCTTCATCGAGGACGCCGCGGCCCGCGCCAACGCCTTCCTCTCCGGCACCGCCGACGGCGGCTACATGGTGCCTTCCTCCTCCTTCGCGCAGCTGCGCACCAGCGGCAAGGGCTCGCTCCTCTTCGGTCCCAACACGGCCGCCGCCGACCTCGCGGTCACGAACTTCAAGGGCACCCTCGGCGACCTGCGGGTCCGCCGGGCGCTGTCGATGGCGCTCGACCGGAAGAACATCGTCAAGGCCGCCGCCGGCGGGGTGGGCGTACCGGCCAAGGCTCCCGCCGCGCGCGGCGCCTGGTCGCTCGTCCCGGAGAAGACGGCGGCGCTCTACGACACGCTGCCCGAGACCGCCTACGACGTGGCGGCCGCGAAGAAGCTGATCGAGGAAGCCGGCGCCACCGGCAGGAAGGTGACCATCGCGACCAGTTCGATGGCCCCCGAGATCAGCGTCGTCGCCAACGCCGTGCAGGCCGCCGGCCGCCAGATCGGCCTGGACGTGAAGCTCCAGCCGGTCTCCCCGGACGCGTACAGCAACATCTTCGTGGACCCGGCCGCCCGCGACGGGCTCGACCTGGTCATCACCAACGGCTACGACAACACCCCGGACCCGCTGGAGTTCTACCAGTACCTGCGCACCGGGGACTTCGGGAACTACGGCAACTGGTCCAACGCCGAGTACGACCTCGCCTTCGACCGCGCCAACACCGAGTACGACGCCGCCAAGCGCACCGAACTGACCGCCGACGTACAGGAGATCGCCCTGCGCGAGCTGCCGATCATCCCGGTGTACGAGGCGCCCTACTCGGTCTTCCTCGGCAAGCGGATCACCGGCGCGCCGACCGGCATCTCCCAGCTCTACTACCCGTGGGCCGCGACGATCGGGGCCGCACAGTCATGACCCGCTTCCTCGTCGGCCGGCTCGTCGGCCTGGTGGCGGTGCTCTTCGTGACCTCGGTCGTCGTCTTCGGCACCGTGCACCTCGCCCCCGGCGACCCGGTCACCTTCCTGCTGCACGGCCGCCCCGCGACCCCCGAGGCCGTGGCGGCCCTGCGCGCCGAGCACCACCTGGACGAACCGCTGGTGGTCCAGTACGGCACCTGGCTCGGGGGCGTCCTCGGCGGCGACCTCGGCCGCTCGGCCCAGTACCACCAGGACGTCACCGCGCTCCTCGGCTCGCGGCTGCCCGGCACCGCCCTGCTCGTCGGGTACGCGGCGCTGCTCGTCGCCGTCCTCGGCGTCGGCGCCGGCATCCTCGCCGCGCTGCGCCCGGGCCCGGTCGACAAGACCGTCCTCATCGGCACGGGCGTGGCCACCGCCACCCCGTCCTTCGTCACCGCGATCGCGCTGGTCTCGGTCTTCTCGGTGCAGTTGGGCTGGTTCCCCGGGCCGGGCGGCGGGGCCGCCGAGGGCCTGGGGCCCCGGCTCCACCAGCTGACGCTGCCGGCCTTCGCGCTCGCCCTCACCTTCGCGGGCCTGCTCGCCCGGGTCACGCGCTCGGCGATGCTGGACGAACTGGGGCGCGAGCACGTGGAGGTGGCCCGCGCGCGGGGCGTCGCCGGCCGGACCGTGGTCCGCCGGCACGTGCTGCGGAACGCGCTCGGCCCGGTCGTCACCGTCGGCGGCACCATGCTCGCCGGCCTGCTGATCAGCACCGCCATCGTGGAGACCGCCTTCGACGTGCCCGGCCTCGGCTCGCTGCTGGTGCAGTCGGTGACCTCCCAGGACTTCGCGGTCGTGCAGGCGGTCACCCTGCTCAGCGTGGCGGCGTTCGTCCTCGTCAACCTCGCGGTCGACCTCCTCGCCCCCCTCATCGACCCCCGTCTCTCCCCCGGGGAAGGCTCCTGATGACCACCACCCTCACCACGGTGCCGTACCGCAGGCCGGGCCTGCGGAGGCTGCGCCTCCTCGGGCAGGGTCCGCTGTTCACGGCCTCGGTCGCGGTGCTCGCCGCGCTCGTCCTCGTCGCCGTGTGCGCGCCGCTGCTCGCCCCGTACGACCCCGAGGCCCTGGACCTGGGGGCCAGCCTGGTCGGCACCTCCGGGGACCACCTCCTCGGCACCGACCAGTCCGGGCGCGACATCCTGTCCCGGCTGCTGTACGGCGCCCGCACGGGCCTCCTCGGGCCGCTCCTCGTGGTCGCCGTCTCCACCCTGCTCGGGACCCTGCTCGGCGTCGTGGCGGCCTGGCGCGGCGGCTGGGCGGACACGCTCCTGTCCCGGGCGATGGACCTGGTCTTCTCGGTCCCCGGGCTGATGCTGGCGATCCTGCTCGTCGCCGTCACCGGCCCGGGCATGACCGCCCCGGTGATCGCCATGGCCGTCGCGTACACCCCGTACGTGGGACGGCTGGTGCGCGGCATCGCCCGGCAGGAGAAGGCGCGGCCGTACGTCGAGGCGTACGTGGTGCAGGGCTGGTCCGGCTGGACGGTGTGCGTCCGGCATCTGCTGCCGAACATCGCGCCGACGGTCTTCGCGCAGTCGGCGATGAACTTCGGCTACGCGCTGATGGACCTGGCGGCCCTGTCGTTCCTCGGCTTCGGCGTACAGCCGCCGACGGCCGACTGGGGAGCCATGATCAACGAGGGCCAGGGTGCCGTGCTCCAGGGCGCGATGCTGCCGGCGCTCGCGCCGTCCGTGTGCGTCGTGCTCGCGGTGGTCGCCTTCGGCATCGTCGGCGAGGGCCTCGCCGACCGCATCGCCCGTCGGGAGAAGTGAACCCCATGACCCACCAGACACCCCCTCCCGTCCTGGAGATCGACGGCCTCGGACTCCGGCTCCCGGGCGACCGGGCCGCCCGGCCCATCCTCGACGGCGTCAGCCTGACCGTGCGCGCCGGGGAGACCGTCGGCCTGGTCGGCGAGTCCGGCTCCGGCAAGTCCGTCGCCTGCCGCAGCGTCCTCGGCCTGCTGCCGCGGGGCTCCCGCGCCACCGGGCAGGTCCGGGTGAACGGCGTCGACGTCCTCACCATGGACCGGGCGCGGCTCGCCGCGCTGCGGGCCCGGGAGGTCGCGATGGTCTTCCAGGACCCGCGCGCCTCCGTCAATCCGCTGCGCCGCGTCGGCGACTTCCTCACCGAGGGCCTGCGGGCCTCCGGCACCCCGGCGGCGAAGGCCACCGCGCGTGCCGAGGAGCTCCTCGGGGCGGTCGGCATCCGGGACCCGCGCGGGGCGCTGCGCCGCCACCCGCACCAGTTCTCCGGCGGCATGCTCCAGCGGGTCGTGATCGCCGCGGCGCTCGCCGCCGAGCCGGCGCTGCTGGTCGCCGACGAGCCGACCACCGCCCTGGACGTCACCACCCAGGCCGAGGTCATCTCGATCCTGGCGCGGCTGCGGGCCGAGCGGGGCACCGGCATGCTCTTCGTCACCCACGACCTGGAGCTGGCCTCGGCGATCTGCGACCGGGTGTACGTGATGTACGCGGGCCGGATCGTGGAGACCCGGTCCACCGACGAGCTGTTCGACCGCCCCCGCCACCCGTACACCGCAGGCCTGCTGGCCTGCACGCCCCGGATCGAGGCGGGCGCCCCCGCGCCGCGTGCGATCCCGGGCCGTCCGGTGTCGCTGGCGGAGTCCCCGTCGGGCTGCGCGTTCGCCGCGCGCTGCGCGCACGCGGTGGCGCGGTGCGACGAGGAGAAGCCCGAACTGGCGCGCCACGGCGAGGGGTTCGCCGCGTGCCTCCGTGCCGACGAAGGGATCGCGCTGTGACGACGCCGATGGAGAAGGGCCTCGTCGTCGAGGGCCTGCGGAAGCGGTACGGCGACCATCTCGCGGTCGACGGCGTGTCGTTCACGCTTCCGGCGGGAGGGTCGCTGGCGATCGTCGGCGAGTCCGGCAGCGGCAAGACGACCACGGTGCGGATGCTGGTCGGTCTGGAGCGGGCCGACGCCGGCACGGTCCGGCTCGACGGCCGGGACCGTTCGGCCCGCGCGCGGGGACGGGCCGAACGGCTCGCCCGGGCACGGGAGATCCAGATGGTCTTCCAGGACCCGTACCTCTCGCTCGATCCGCGGATCCCGGTGCGCGGCTGCCTCGACGAGGTGCTGCGCCTGCACACCCCGCTGGACGCCGCCGCCCGCGAGGCCCGTGTCGCCGACCTGCTCGACCGGGTCGGTCTCGGCGCGCGGGAGGCGGCGGCGCTGCCGCGCGGGCTCTCCGGCGGCCAGCGCCAGCGCGTCGCGATCGCCCGCGCGCTGGCGGTGGAGCCCCGGGTGCTCGTGCTCGACGAGGCGGTCGCCGCGCTCGACGTGTCGATCCAGGCGCAGATCCTGGAGCTGCTGCGGGAGATCCGCCGCGAGGCCGGGATCGGCTACCTCTTCGTCACCCACGACCTGGCGGTGGTGCGGCACGTCGCGGACGACGTGCTCGTCCTCAAGTCGGGCCGGGTGGTGGAGTCCGGTTCGGTCGACCGCGTCCTCGGCGCGCCCGAACGCCCCTACACTCGGCTTCTGTTGGGGTCGGTGCCGCGAAGGGGCTGGGACCCGGAGCACGCGGCCGGCCGCGCGTGAGCTCGTGGTGCCGTCGGGGGGCGGCACCACGATCCCGGCCCCTCGTCATCGCGCGCCGGTCACCCGGCGCAGCACGGCCCGGACGGCGCGGCCGACGGCGTCCCGTGAGGCGTCGGTGCGGTCGAGGGCCTCGAAGCCGTGCCGGCCTTCGGGCACGTCGACGATCTCGACGTCCGTGCCGTGCTTCCCGGCGGCGGTGAGGAACTCCTCCACCGTCGCCGCGAACGCCGGGTGTTCCCGTCCGGCGCGCACCAGGACCACGGGCAGCGGCCCGGCGCCGGCGAGCGCGTCGACGGGGCGGAAGCGCGACTCGACGGTCTCCCAGCCGGGCGGGGCGGCGAGGACGGGGTAGGAGAGGGCGAGGCAGCGCAGCCACGGCGGGGGCGACGCCAGCCAGTGGGCGGCGAGCAGTCCGCCGCCGGAGAAGATCCAGAGCGCGACGCGGTCCGGGTCGACCCGGGGGTGGGCGCGGAGCCGTTCGAGGGCCTCGGTGACGTCACCGGCGGCGCGGGCGTAGTCGGTGAGGGCGTACAGCCGGTGGTCGACGGTGGCGCCGACGACGCCGAGGCCGGCCAGGTGGCGGGCGTAGCCCCGGTAGAAGGGGGTGTCGCGCGGGGTGGGGACGCGGTCGGCGTCGACGGGGCCGCCGTGGACGAGGAGGACGGCCGGCCACCGCCCCTCGGCGTCGGGGGCGTACACGTCGAGGCGTTCGTACCGCTCGTACGGCACTTCCCGCGTGGGCAGCAGGAACTCCTGCTGTTCGTAGGAGGGTTGTTCGTCGCCGAGGGTGATGCGGCGGCCCTCGCCCGCGGTGGCCCGCCGCAGCAGGTCGGCCAGTTCGGCCGGGTGCGAGAGCATCGGCCAGTGTCCGGCGGCGAGTTCGAGGAAGGCGTAGCCGGGTCCGGCCAGTTTCCGGAAGCGGGGCGGGCCGGTGCGGACCAGCATCTCGACGACGTCGACGCCGGGCCCGTCGCCGGTGCACAGGACCGCGGCGGCGGGCACCCGGTCGAGGTCTCCGCCGAGCCGGAGGGGTTCGGTGAGGGTGCGGGCCGGCTGCGGCGCCGCGAGCCGGTCCAGGCGCTCCAGGTCCTCGGCGGAGAGTCCGTCGAGGCTCCCCCAGCGCGCCCACTCCTGACTCCGGGGCGGCGGCAGCGGGGAGGGGTCGTGGGCGAGCCGGGCCCGGACCTCCTCGTCGCGGACGAGGAGCAGGGCGGGGTCCCCGTCCGAGGGGAGCCCGGCGGCGACGTACACCACCCGGGAGACGCGGTCCGCCCGCCGGTCGGCTGCCCCGAGGACGGGGTGGATGCCGTAGTCGTGTCCGACGAGGACGACGTCCGGCTCGTCGATCCGGTCGAGGAGCGCGGTCAACTCCCCCACGTGGGTGCCGAGTCCGGCGTCCGGGCCGCCGTCCAGGGTCACCGGATGCACGGCGGCCCCCGTCTCCCGCAGCCGCTCCGCGACCCCGTCCCACACCCATCCGCCGGTGAACGCGCCCCCCACCAGTACGAACGCCGTCATCGTCGCCTCCTCGCGTCTCGTGGCCCCAGCGGCCTCCGGCAGACTAGGAACTCCCCCAGGGGGAGATTCCACCCCGGACACGGGGGTCGGGGCAGGCGGCGGAGGTGCGGGGTGACGGGCGCGGACGACGGGACGTGGAGCATCGGCGAGCTGGCGGGCCGGGCCGGGGTCACGGTGAAGACCGTCCGGTACTACTCGGACCGGGGGCTGCTGCCGGAGGCCGGGCGCAGTGGCGGCGGTCACCGGCGTTACGGCCCCGGGGCGCTGGACCGGCTGCGGGAGATCCGCTCGCTGCGCGCACTCGGCCTCGCCGTGCCGGCGGTGGCGCGGGCGCTCGACGACGAGGGCCGGCTGGCGGACGTGGTGGCCGGGGAGCTGCGGGGCGTGGCGCGCGAGCGGGCGGCCCTGGCGTGGCGGGAGGCGTCGCTGCGGCTCCTCGCGGAGTGCGAGGGACCCGAACGCGCCGAGCTGCTGCCCCTGCTGGGGGCGGGTCCGCTGCCTCCGGACACGGACGCGGTGGTCCGCTTCTGGCGTCGCTCGCTCCCGGTGCGCCTGCCGTCGCCGTTGGTGGCCCGGGTCCTGGACGAGGTGGTGCCGCTGCCGCCGGACGACCCGACGCCCGCCCAGGTGCGTGCGTTCGCCCTGCTGCGCGGCCTGGTCTCGGATCCCCGCCCGGAGCGGGCACCGGGCCCGCCGCTGCCGGGCGAGCGCTACCGGGCGGCGGTCCTGTACGAGGGTCTGGCGGAGGCGTACGACCTGGCGGGCGCGGAGGTGCTGGCGGGCCGGCCGCCCGCCGGCCGCGGCGTCCTGGACTGCTTCGCCGAGGCGTACGCCCGCGCCCTCGGGGAGCCCGACTCCCCCGCGTTCCGCGGGCGGCTCGCCGGCCTTCTGGCCCGGGAGGAGACGACGGTGATGGCCCGCTACTGGAAGCTGGCGGCCCTGCTCCTCCCGCCTGACCGGCCGCCCCTCGGCCTCCTGCACCACCACCTCGCGCAGGCCCTGGCGGAGCCCTTCGCCGCCGCCTGAGGGCCGGGGCCGTCAGGGTGACATGGGGTGTGCGGGGCCCCGGGGCGGGGAAGGCGCGCGGGGTGGCGTCCGGGCGGCGGGCGCTCGGTCGAGGAGGTGGTCCGGTGACGGGGCCGACGACGGCGGAGGCGCTGGGCGCGCCGTGCTGGCTGAGTCTGGCGACGCGGGATCTGGGCGCGGCGGAGCGGTTCTACGGCGCGGTGCTGGGCTGGACGTTCCGGCCGGGCAAGCTGGAGGCGAGCTCGGCGTACGCGGTGGGCGAGCGGGACGGGGTGCCGGTCGCGGGGATCGCCGCCCTGGCGGCGGAACTGGCGGTGCCGGTGGCGTGGACGGTGTTCTTCGCGGTGGAGGACGCGGACGCGGCGGTGGCGCGGATCCGGGAGCGGGGCGGCACGGTGGGCGTGGGCCCGGTGGCGTACCCGCCGCAGGGACGGGTGGCGCTGGCCACGGACCGGGACGGCGCCGCGTTCGCGGTGTGGGAGGGGCGCCTGGTGTCGCGCTGGCACGTGGGCGAGCGGGGCGCCCCGGCGTGGGTGGAGCTGCACACCCGGGACGCCTTCGACGCGGCCGTGTTCTACGGCGGGGTGCTGCGCTGGACGGAGGACACGCCCGGCTGCTGCGAGACCTCGTACGAGGAGGACCGGGTGGTGTTGCGCCGCGGCGGGGTGCCGGTGGCGCGGCTCGACAGCGGTCCGGTGGAGGCGGCCTCGCCCCGGCCGCAGCTGCGGCCGCGCTGGCTGGTGCGGTTCCGGGTGCCGGACGTGACGGCCTCGGTGGCGGCGGTGACGGAGCACGGCGGCCTTGTGGTGCCGGGCGGCGAGTGGGGCGGCGCCCGGGAGCCGGAGGCCGGCGGGGACGGGCGCCGGGTGGTGGTGCGGGACCCGGACGGGGCGCTGTTCACGCTGGAGGCGGACGGGTCGCGGTGAGCGGTACGGGTACGGGCCGGCGGCCTCGTACCCGTACCGGCTCCGCGCGGGCGGCCCGGACGCGGGCGGCGCGGGCTCAGGCGGCCCGGGCTCAGGCGGCGCGGGCTCAGGCGGCCCGGGCTCAGGCGGCGCGGGCGGCCTGCGGGGCGGGGTCCTCGGCGGGGGCGCCGGCGGCGGGGGTGTGCCGGGCCGGGATGAGGGCGGCGACGAGCGCGGCGAGGAGGGCGACGCCGGCGCCGATGAGCAGGGCGGCCCGGAAGCCGTTCTCGGACGGCAGGGCGTGGCCGCCGAGGGTGGTGGTCATCTGGGCGAGGACGACGCCGATGACGGCCGCGGAGACCGAGGTGCCGATGGACCGCATCAGGGTGTTGAAGCTGTTGGCGGAGGCGGTCTCCTCGGCGGGCACGGAGCCCATGATGAGCGCGGGCATCGCCCCGTACGCCAGGCCGACGCCGGTGTTGCAGATCAGGGTGACGACGAGCAGGCCCCAGGTGGAGCCCATCAGGGCGAGCGAGGAGGCGTAGCCGGCGGAGATGACGAGGGCGCCGACGGAGAGGGTGACCTTGGGCCCGCGGGCGGCGGACAGCTTGGCGCCGAGCGGGGCGAGCGCCATCATCGCCAGGCCCGCCGGTGCCATCCAGAGGCCCATCGCCATCATCGACTGGCCCAGGCCGTAGCCGGTGGCCTCGGGGAGCTGGAGGAGCTGCGGGACGACCAGCGACTGGGCGTACATGGCGAAGCCGACGAGCACCGAGGCGAGGTTGGTCAGCAGGACGACCGGGCGGACGGTGACCCGCAGGTCGACGAGCGGGTCGCGGGTGCGCAGCTCCCAGAAGCCCCAGGCGAGCAGGACGACCGCGGCGGCGGCGAAGAGCCCGAGGGTGGTGGCGCTGCCCCAGCCCCAGGTCGCGCCCTTGGAGACGGCGAGCAGCAGGGAGACGAGACCGGCGCCGAGGCCGAGGGCGCCGGGCAGGTCGAAGCGGCCGGGGTTCGGGTGGCGGCGGCCGGCCGGGACGAGCCGGTGGACGAGGACGGCGACGACGGCGCTGAGGCCGGCGGCGACCCAGAAGAGGACGCGCCAGCTGGCGTGTTCGGCGACGGCGGCGGAGAACGGCAGGCCGAGGGCGCCGCCGACGCCCATGGAGGCGCTCATGAGGGCGATGGAGCCGCCGAGCCGCTCGGGCGGCAGGACGTCCCTGAGCAGGCTGATGCCGACGGGGACGATGCCCATGCCGAGGCCCTGGAGGCCGCGGCCGACGATCATCGGGACGACGGAGTCGGCGAGGGCGCAGACGACGGAGCCCGCGACGAGGGGGACGGTGGAGGCGAGCAGCACGGTCCGCTTGCCGAGGGTGTCTCCGAGGCGGCCGGCGACGGGGGTGGCGACGGCGGCGGCGAGGAGGGTGGCGGTGATCACCCACGAGGCGTCGTCGGCGCCGGTGCGCAGGAGCCTCGGCAGGTCGCCGATGAGCGGCACCACGAGGGTCTGCATGAGTGCCGCCACGATGCCGGCGAAGGCGAGGACGCCGACGACGCCTCCGGGGCGTACGTCGGTCTGGGCGCGGTCCACGGGTGTCTCCCTGAAGTCATGGAGCGAAGATGCGTGCGTCACGGTGTGCGTGGCACGGTTTGCGCATCATGCACATTCACTGCATCATGCATATCTCATGCATGATGCACAAGTTATGTATGCCGCATACCGCGCTCTCGCAGGGGAGAATGCCCCCATGGACAAGCCCGTGGAGAAGCCCACCGACCGCGTCGAGTTCGAGACGATGTTGCTGAGCCGGCACTCGCACCTCCACGCGCCGCGCACCCGCGTGGGCGCCGGCGGCCTCGACCGCAGCGCGTACGTGCTCCTCACCCGGATCCGGATGCACGGGCCCATGTCCATCGGCCAGCTCACCGACGCCTTCGGGCTCGACGCCTCCACCCTCAACCGGCAGACGGCGGCGATGCTCCGCGCCGGGGTCGTGGAGCGCATCCCCGATCCGGAGGGCGGCATCGCCCGCAAGTTCCGCATCACGGAGGAGGGCGAGCGCCGGCTGGAGGCCGACCGCTCCTTCAACATCGGCGGGCTCGAACGGATCATGGAGCACTGGTCCCCGGAGGACGTCGACACCTTCGCCGGGTTCCTGGAACGCTTCAACCGGGACATCGAGCGCCTGGAGGGCCGCCCCTGGCCCCGCGGCTGAGGCCGGGCGCCCGGGCCCCCGCGCCAGGGGCCCGCGCCCGAGGCGCCGGCACCCCCGGCTCACCCGTCCGGCGCCGCGGGCTCGCCCCCGGCACCCGCTGCGGCCAGGCTCGTCGGCAGGGACGCCCACGAGACGAGGTGCCGCCGATGCCCGCCACCGCCCGCGTCCGCCGGCTGGCCCTCGCCCTGGCATCGGCGGCCCTCCTCGCCGGCTGCGCCGCGACCCCGACGACCCCCTCCCGGGGCACGGGCAAGCTCATCGTCGGGTACGAGGAGCCGCGCACCCCCGAGGAGCGCGCCGCCCGCGCGTTCCTGCGCGAGCGGCGGATCCTGGAGGACGCCGCCGCCTACGCGGACGCGCGGATCGCCCTGCCCCACGACGTGCCGCTGCGGGCCGCGCGCTGCGAGGCCCCCAACCCCTTCTGGTCCAAGGCCACCGGGCGGATCACCTACTGCTACGGCTTCGTGGCCGACGCACGCCGGGTCTTCGCCCGCGCCGCCGCCGACGACGCCCCCGCGGAACGGACGCCCGCCGGGGACGACATCGACGAGGACGTCGTCGGCCTCTCCCACGGCGTCGTCTTCCACGAGCTCGGCCACGCCCTCGTCGACCTCTACGACCTGCCCGTCACCGGCCGCGAGGAGGACGCGGTCGACCAGCTGGCCGTCCTCCTGCTCGCCTCCGGCGACGAACGCCACGCCGACTACGCGATCTCGACCGTCAACGCCTGGGGCGCCCTCTGGGCCGCCTCCGAGGGCGGCGACCCGGGCGTCGCCGCGTACTCCGACGTCCACTCCCTCGACGGGCAGCGCTTCTTCGACTGGGCCTGCTGGCTGTACGGCTCCGATCCCCGGCGGTTCGCCGACGCGGTGGACGCCGAGGGGAACCCGGACGGAGTGCTGCCCCGCGACCGCGCCGCGCTCTGCCCGGCGGAGTACCGGCGCATCGACTCGTCCTGGCGCACCCTCCTGGCGCCGTACCTGAAGCGGGGCGGATCCCCGGGTCCCTGACCCGGCCGCCGTCCCGGCATCCGGACACCGCGTTCGAACCGCTTCGACGCGGACTCTTTACGCGCGCGCCTCACGGGGGTAACTTCCCGCCGACGCAAGAAGTTTCCGCAAGTTTCCGCACGCGCTTCCATGGGGGCCGATCCCCACCTCTCACCACCGGCCCCCTGCCCCGGCGCGCCCTCGTCTGGAGAACCGCATGACCCCCACCCGCACACGGCGACGCGGGCGCGCGCTCGCGCTGCTCGGCGCCGCGGCCGGCCTCGCCGGCCTGATGGCCGCGCCGCCCGGCGGCACCGCCCCCGCCGTCCCGGCCCTCGACGCCGCCCCGGCGGCGGCCGTCGCCGAGAACACGGCGACCGTCCACTACTGGACCAAGACGAAGAACTGGTCGGCCTACAACCTCCATTGGGCGCCCGACGGCGGGTCCTGGACCACCGTGCCCGGCACCGCGATGGAGCCCGCCTGTACCGACTGGGTGAAGAAGACCGTCAGCCTCGGCTCCGCCGCCGGGCTCCAGGCCACCTTCAACAACGGCACCGGCACCTGGGACAACAACGGCGGCGGCAACTACGCGCTGGGCACGGGGAACATCACCGTGAAGGACGGCGTCGTCGCCCACTCCGACCCGTGCGCCGACACGCCCCCGCCGACCGCGAACAAGGCGACGGTGTACTACTCCTCGGCCTCCCTCGGCTGGTCGACGGTGAACGTCCACTACCAGCCGGCCGGCGGCACGTGGACGGCCGTACCCGGTCTCGGCATGACGGCCGCCTGCACCGGCTGGTGGAAGCGGGAGCTGGACCTCGGCTCCGCCACCTCCCTCAAGGCCGCCTTCAACAACGGCAACGGCGTGTGGGACAACAACGGCGGCGCCGACTACGCGATCGGCACCGGCACCTCCACGGTCCGGGACCGGGTGGTGACCGCGAACGCCACCGACCCCTGCGCCGCGACCCCGCCCGACACCCAGGCGCCCACCGCCCCCGCCGGCCTCACCGCGACCGCCGACGGCGTCTCCGTACTGCTCTCCTGGAACGCCGCCACCGACGACCGGGGCGTGACGAAGTACCAGGTCACCCGCACCGGAGGCACCACCGGCACGGTCGTCACCGACGTCGGCTCGACGGTCTTCTCGGACACGAACCTCGCCGAACGCACTGCGTACACCTACACGGTGAAGGCCGTGGACGCCGCCGGGAACGTCTCGGCCGCCTCCGCCCCGGCCACCGCCACCACCGGCGACAAGCCCACCGCCCCGGCCAACGGCAAGCCGCTCGGCACCGACCCCCGCAAGGACCCGATCTACTTCGTCCTCACCGCCCGCTTCTACGACGGCGACGCCTCCAACAACCGGGGCGGCAGCCAGCACGTGAAGTCGGGGAACGCGGCGAACGACGACCCCATGTTCCGGGGCGACTTCAAGGGCCTGATCCAGAAGCTCGACTACATCAAGGGCCTCGGCTTCTCCGCCGTCTGGGTCACCCCGGTGGTGCTCAACCGCTCGGACTACGACCACCACGGCTACCACGGCTACGACTTCTACAAGGTCGACCCGCGCCTGGAGTCGGCCGGCGCCTCCTACCAGGACCTCATCGACGCCGCCCACGCCAAGGGCATGAAGATCTACCAGGACGTCGTCTACAACCACTCGTCCCGCTGGGGCGCCAAGGGCCTGTTCACGCCGACCGTCTACGGCGTCCGGGACACCCAGTGGAGCTGGTACTACGACGAGAAGCAGCCCGGCTTCGAGTACGACGGCCTGACGATCGACCCGAGGACCGGCAAGTCGTACTACAACGGCGACCTCTGGTCGACGGCCGAGCCCACCGGCAACACCTGTGTCAACTGGGGCAAGCCCACCGGCGGGAAGAGCGCCGAGGGCTACACGCTCTACAACTGCCAGTGGCCGAGCCCCACTTCGGGCATGTTCCCGAAGGACCTCTTCCACCAGTGCTGGATCGGCAACTGGGAGGGCGAGGACTCGCGCTCCTGCTGGCTGCACGAGGACCTGGCGGACCTCAACACCGAGAACGCGACCGTCCAGAACTACCTGATCGGCGCCTACGACAAGTACATCGACATGGGGGTGGACGGCTTCCGCGTCGACACCGCCGTGCACATCCCGCGCACCACCTGGAACCGCCGGTTCCTCCCCGCGATCCAGGAGCGCGTCACCCAGCGGCACGGCGCCGAGGCGGCGAGGAACTTCTTCGTCTTCGGCGAGGTCGCGGCCTTCGTCAACGACAAGTGGAACCGCGGCTCGGTGAACCACTCCGCGCAGTTCTTCACCTGGAAGGAGCGCAAGGAGTACGACGCCGACGACACCAAGGCCGCCCTGGAGATGTACGACTACGAGCAGCAGCAGGGCACCGGCAACCAGCCCACCTCCACCAACGCCTTCCTCAACGGCAACGGCTACCACACGCCCGACCACAGCCGCTTCTCCGGCATGAACGTCATCGACATGCGCATGCACATGAACTTCGGTGACGCGTACAACGCCTTCTCCAACGGCAAGGACTCGGACGACAGTTACAACGACGCCACCTACAACGTCGTCTACGTCGACAGCCACGACTACGGCCCGAACAAGTCGAGCGAGCGGTACACCGGCGGCACCGACGCCTGGGCCGAGAACATGTCCCTGATGTGGACCTTCCGCGGCATCCCGACGCTCTACTACGGCTCCGAGATCGAGTTCCAGAAGGGCCAGAAGATCGACTGCGGGCCCACCTGCCCGCTGGCCACCACCGGCCGCGCCTACTACGGCGACCACGTGGCCGGCACCGTCACCGCCTCCGACTTCTCGAAGGTCTCCGGGGCGAGCGGCCAGGTCGCGACCACCCTCCAGCAGCCCCTGGTCAAGCACGTCCAGCGGCTCAACGAGATCCGCCGGGCGATCCCCGCCCTCCAGATGGGCCAGTACTCCACCGAGGGCATCTCGGGCGGCATGGCGTTCAAGCGCCGCTACACCAGCGGCTCGACGGACAGCTTCGCGCTCGTCACCGTCTCGGGCGGAGCCACGTACAACGGCATCCCGAACGGCACGTACACCGACGCCGTCACCGGCGACGTGAAGACGGTCTCCAACGGCACCCTCACGGTCGGCGCGCCCGGCAAGGGCAACCTCCGGGTGTACGTCCTGAACGGGCCCGGGAAGATCGGCACGGCGGGCCCCTACCTGAAGTAGGCGCACGCGTACGGAAGGGGGCGGAGACGGAAATCCGCCCCCTTTCGCCATGTTCAAGTCAAGATTTTGTTACGTGAACGGGCTTGTCGGACAGAAGACTTCCTTCCGCGCCCCCCATCTGGGATCTTGCGTCCACCCCACACATCACAGGGCCCGGCCGGCGCCACCCGCGCCACCGGGCCATCGGAGGACGCATTGTTTTCCCACATATCCGGCCGGATGAGACTCGCGGCGATCACCCTCGGCACGACCCTGGCCCTCGCGGGCCCGGTCTCCCTCGCCCAGGCCGCCCCGGTGGACAACGAGCCGCTCGCGGCCTTCACCGCGAACGCCCGGACCACCCAGCAGGCGCCCGCCGCCTGGGCCGCCGGCACCCGTGCCTACCTGGTGATCACCACCCCCGGTGACACGACCGCGGTCCGCAACGCCGTGGCCGCGAACGGCGGTTCGGTCTTCTCCTCCTTCGACGCCATCGGCGTGATCGTCGCCCACTCGACCTCCGCCTCCTTCGCCACCACCATGCGTGGCGTCTCCGGCGTGCAGAAGGTCGGCGCGACCCGCACCTCGGACGTCCCCGCCGACGCCTACAACCCGGCGCTCCCGGCCAACCCGTCGCAGGCCGCGGCCCCCTCGACGGAGCCCGTCCGCTCGGACATGACCCAGATCAAGGCCGACCAGGCCTGGGCGGTCAACCCGGGCTCCGCCTCGGTCAAGGTCGGCATCCTGGACACCGGCGTCGACGACCAGCACCAGGACCTGGCGCCGAACTTCAACGCCGCCGACTCGGTCTCCTGCGCCTACGGCAAGGCGGACACCCGCATCGGCGCCTGGCGCGACGTCGACCAGCACGGCACCCACGTGGCCGGCACGGTCGCGGCGGCCAAGAACGGCAAGGGCGCCATCGGCGTCGCGCCGGGCGTGAAGATCTCCTCGGTGCGCATCGCCGAGCCCGGCAGCACCCTCTTCTTCGCCGAGAACACCATCTGCGGCCTGGTGTGGTCCGGTGACCACGGCTTCAAGGTCACCAACAACAGCTACTACACCGACCCGTGGCAGTTCAACTGCCCGAACAACCTCGACCAGGCGGCCATCCTGGAGGGCGTGGGCCGCGCCCAGGCCTACGCCGAGGGCAAGGGCTCGCTCCAGGTCGCGGCGGCCGGCAACTCCAACGTCGACCTCGCCAACAAGACCACCGACTCGTCGAGCCCCAACGACTCGACCCCGGTGACCCGGACGATCACCAACGACTGCCTCGACATCCCGGCCGAGCTGCCGGGCGTCGTCACGGTCGCCGCCAACGGCACCAGCGGCACGTCCAAGGCGTCCTTCTCCAACTACGGCCGTGACGTCATCGAGGTCTCGGCGCCCGGCGAGTCGGTCTACAGCACCGTCCCCGGCGGCAAGTACTCCTCGCTGAGCGGTACGTCGATGGCCTCCCCGCACGTCGCGGGCGTCGCCGCCCTCATGGCCAGCGCCAACCCGGCGTACACCCCGGCGGACCTGCGGGCCAAGCTCGGCGAGCAGGCCACCGACCTGGCCTGCCCGTCGGACGCCCGCTGCACCGGCACCACGGCGAAGAACAGCTTCTTCGGCGAGGGCCGCGTGGACGCCCTGAAGGCCGTCGGCGGCTCGACCACTCCCCCGCCCGGGAAGTACTTCGAGAACCTCACCGACGTGACCGTCCCCGACAACACCACCGTCGAGAGCACGATCACCGTCAGCGGCGTCACCGGCAACGCCCCGGCCACCCTGAAGGTGGGCGTGGACATCAAGCACACCTACATCGGTGACCTCAAGGTCGACCTCGTCGCCCCCGACGGCTCGGTCTACGTCCTGCACAACCGGACGGGCAGCTCCACCGACAACATCGCCCAGACGTACACCGTCAACGCCTCCTCCGAGGTGGCGAACGGCGTCTGGAAGCTCCGTGTGAACGACAACGCGAGCGCGGACACCGGGAAGATCGACGCCTGGAACCTGACCTTCTGACGGTCGGACCGAAGGGGCCGGAGCGGATCGCGCTCCGGCCCCTTCGGCATGTCCGGACGAGAAATCCCGTACCGGGGGGTAGCCCGCGCGACACCCTTGCTATACGTTCCGTCTAACAAGCTTGCTAGACGTGGTGTCTAACAAGCGAGGGAACGACCACGAGCCGACCGCGTGACCCAAGGAGCCGCAACGATGGCCAGCAGCACCGTGCGCCCGGACAACCACGACCAGGACGACGTCGCCGAGCGGCTGCTCCGGTCGGCGGCCAAGCTCAGCTACGACCCCGCCGTCGAGGTCGACTGGGACACCCCGCTCGACAAGGACTTCCACGGCCAGAGCCCGGAGTGGAACAGCCTCTACGGCACCGCCTACTGGAACGAGATGACCGAGGAGCAGCAGAAGGAGCTGACCCGCCAGGAGTCCGCCTCCGTCGCCTCCACCGGCATCTGGTTCGAGATGATCCTCCAGCAGCTGGTGCTCCGGGACATCTACCGCACCGACCACACCGACCCCCGCTTCCAGTGGGCGCTCACCGAGATCGCCGACGAGTGCCGCCACTCGATCATGTTCGCCCGCGGCTCCCAGAAGCTCGGCGCCCCCGCCTACCGGCCCAAGCGGGCCATCATGGAGCTCGGCCGGGTCATGAAGACCGTCGGCTTCGGCGAGGCCGCCTACGCCGGCATCCTCGTCGCCGAGGAGGTCCTCGACGTCATGCAGCGCGACTGGATGCGCGACGAGCGGGTGGTCCCCTTCGTGCGGACCATCAACAACATCCACGTCGTCGAGGAGTCCCGGCACATGAAGTTCGCCCGGGACGAGACCCGCCGCAACCTCGCCGGCGCGAGCCGCGCCCGCCGCCACTTCCAGGCGCTGATCGTCGCCATCGCCGCGTACTACATCATCACCAGCCTGGTGAACCCCGAGGTGTACGTCCGGGCCGGCCTCGACCCCGAGCGCGCCCGCCGCGAGGCCGCCGCCAACGAGCACTACAAGGCCCGGCTGCGGGCCAGCTGCTCCGGCCTCATGGAGTTCCTCGGCGACGTCGGCATGCTGACCCGGCCGGCCGTCCGCTTCTACCGGCGCGCCCACCTCATCTGACCGCGGCTCCGCCCCGACTCCGACCCGAGTCCGCCCCGCGTCCGACCCCGAGTCCGACCCCGACGAGCCGAGCCGAGCCGCCACCATGACCTACGCCATCACCCAGACCTGCTGCTCCGACGCCACCTGCGTCGCCGTCTGCCCGGTCAACTGCATCCACCCGACGCCCGAGGAGCCGGACTTCGGCACCACCGAGATGCTCTACATCGACCCGAAGAGCTGCATCGACTGCGGCGCCTGCGCCGACGCCTGCCCGGTCGACGCGATCTTCCCGGTCGACCGGCTCACCGGGCCCCTGAAGCGGTACGAGGCGATCAACGCCGCCCACTTCGAGGGCCGCGAACCCGCCCCCGTCCTCGCCTCCCCCACCTTCCACCCCTGGGGCGAGCCCTCCTTCGGCCGCTCACTGCCCTCCGACTTCGCCCCCATCCGGGTCGCCGTCGTCGGCACGGGCCCGGCCGGCATGTACGCCGCCGAGGACCTCCTCCTGCACACCAACGCCGAGGTCACCCTCATCGACCGGCTCCCGGTCGCCGGCGGCCTGGTCCGCTACGGCGTGGCCCCCGACCACCCGGGCACCAAGGGCGCGGGCGACAGCCTCGCCCGCTTCCACACCCACCCCCGGGCCACCGTCCGGCTCGGCGTGGAGATCGGCAAGGACGTCACCCCCGACGAGCTTGCCGCCCACCACGACGCGGTCGTGTACGCGGTCGGCGCCCCGTCCGACCGGCGCCTCGGCATCCCCGGCGAGGACCTGCCCGGAAGCCTCTCCGCGACCTCCCTCGTCTCCTGGTACAACGCCCACCCGGAGACCGCGCCCGGAGCCGTCGCCCTCGGCACCACCGAGCGGGTCGTGATCGTCGGCACCGGCAACGTCGCCCTGGACGTCGCCCGCATCCTCGTCACCGACCCGGCCGCCCTCGCCGGCACCGACATCGCCGACCACGCGCTCGCCGCCCTGCGCGGCTCACGGGTCCGCGAGGTGGTGCTCCTCGGCCGGCGCGGCCCCGAGGACGCCGCGTACACCGCCTCCGAGCTCCTCGCCCTCGGCCACCTCCCCGGCGTCGACCTCGTCGTCGACACCCACGACCCCCGCATCGCCGAGGCCATCGACACGGCCGCCCCCGGCGACAAGGCCGCCCTCCTCAAGGAGACGGCCCGCGAGACGGTCGACTGGACCGGCGGCCCCGACACCGGCCGCCGCCGGATCGTCCTCCGCTTCCACTCGGCCCCCGAGGAGGCCCTCGGGGAGGACGCGGTCCGCGCGGTCCGCGCCGGCGGCCCCGGGGGAAGCACCGACATCCCGGCCGGCCTCCTCGTCCGGGCCGTCGGCTACCGGGGCGTGCCGCTCGCCGGGCTGCCCTTCGACGAGACCACCGGCACCGTCCCGCACACCGCGGGGCGCGTCGAGGGCATGACCGGCACGTACGTCGTCGGCTGGATCAAGCGCGGCCCCTCCGGCGGCATCGGCGCCAACCGCGCCTGCGCGGCGGAGACCGTCGGCAGCCTGCTCGCCGACGCGGTCGACGGCCGCCTCCCGAAGCCGGCCGGCTCCGCGAAGGCCTTCGCCCGCCTCGCCCGCGGCCGCGCCGGGCGGCTCGTCGACGCCCGCGGCCTCGCCGCCATCGACCGGGCCGAACGCGCCCGGGGCGCGGCGACGGGCCGGCCGCGCGTCAAGCTCGCGACCGTCCCCGAGCTGGTCGCGGCGGCCCGGCGGGGCCGGTTGCGCGGGCCGGTGGGCTGACACGGACCGGGTGCGCGGAGAAGGCGCACCCGAGCGGGAAGGGGCATACGGGGCGGGCGTGCGGGCACTCGCCCCGTATGGCCACCGAGAACACCGTCCGGCCCGACGACGGACGCGACGAGAGCCGTGACCAGCGCGCCGACCGGCGGTGGAACGAACTCCTCCAGGAGCTGCGCGTCGCCCAGACGGGCACCCAGATCCTGTTCGGCTTCCTCGTCGCCGTCGTCTTCCAGCCGCGCTTCGCCGAGCTGGGCACGACGGACCGGGTCATCTACGTCGTGACGGTCTGTCTGGGAGCGGCGACCACGGGCGCGCTCGTCGCGCCGGTGGCGGTCCACCGCCTCGTGGCGGGGCGCCGGCTCAAACCGGAGGCGGTCGCCTGGGCGGGGCGCCTGACCCTGGTCGGCGTGGTGCTGCTCTACCTGACGATGGTGTCGACGTTCCTGCTGATCATGCGCATGGTCCTGGACGACACGATCGCGCTCTGGCTGGTCGTCTTGATGGCGCTCTGGCTGGCGCTCTGCTGGTTCCTGGTCCCGCTCGTCGCCCGGCTCAGCAGAGGCAACGGCGGAGACGGGAACGGCGACGGGAACGGCGGTACGGGGGACGGCTACGGCCCGTGGCCCCGCTGAGGATCCGGCCCGGGACGGCGGGCCGGCGCGAGCGGCGGATCAGGCCGCGACGGGAAGCGGCCGCCGCAGCACGATCGCGTTGAGACCGACGGCGAACGGCGCCGCGTCCGTCAGCCCGAGCCCGAGCACCCGCTCCTTCGGCAGCTCGACGGTGACGTCCACGCAGAACGCGAGCGCGTGCAGCGCGTCACCGGCCGCGCCCTCCTCCTGGAGCGCGAAGAACAGGTCCCGGTAGTAGCGGGTGCGCTCCTCGGACTCCTCGTAGAACGACAGACCGGGCTGCCCCAGCTGCTCGCCGAGCCCCGTGAACGCGGAGACCAGCTCCCGCTCCACGGTCTCCCAGAAGCCCGCCTCCGCGCACTCCGCCGGCAGCGCCTGCCGGACGGCCTCCTTCAGCGAGAGCACCATGACGAGCAGCGGCGCGTGCTCCCTCAGGCCCCAGCCGCGCACCATCCGGACGATGGTGCTGTCCGGAACGGCGACGGCCGCCTGGTGGATGGCCTCGAAGTCGAAATTGACGGTGGCGGGGGCGATCGCCTCCTGGAACACCCGGTCGATCGACCGGGCCTCGTCGAGATGGGCGGGTGCCACCTCGACGACGGTCCTGAAACTGGCGGCCAAAGGCTTCTCCTCTTCTCACCGCCCACCGTGGTGGGCGCTTGATCATCAGAAGGAGTATGCCGAGGGGTCCGCTCAGCGGCCGCGGCGGGGCTTCCCGCCGCGCCCCGCGGCACCGCCCTTGCCCTGGGCGGGCTTCCCCGGCCGCGCCGGCTTCGCCCCCGCCGTCCTCTTCGCGGGCTTCTGACCGGACGTCTGGCCGGGCTTCCGATCGGACTTCCGGTCGGTCTTCTGCCCCTTCCGCTCCTCCGCGCGCCGCCCCCGGGTGCTGTTCACGGTCCGGCCCCGGACGATCCCGATGAACTCCTCCACCAGGTCGGGCGCCTCCTCGGCCTTCGGCCAGGACAGCGCCACCCGCGACTGCGGCACACCGGTGATCGTGCGGTACGTCAGGTCCTTGCGGTGGTGCAGCCGGGCCAGCGACTGCGGGACGACCAGCACACCCACCCCGGCGGCGACCAGCTCGATCGCGTCGGCGGTGGTCTCCGGCCGCTGGAACGCCGGAAGCCCAGGCGGCGACCCCTCCCAGCCGAGCGCGTCGTCCAGCGGATGCAGCACCAGCTCCTCCGCCAGGTCCTCCGGGGCCAGCTCCTCGGCGGCGGCGAAGTGGTGGTCCTTGGGCACGACCACCACGCTGGTCTCCTCGTACAACGGGATCGCGCTCAGGTCCTCGCCGTCGACCGGCAGCCGCAGCAGCGCGGCGTCCGCGCCGCCGTCCCGCAGCATCCCGAAGGCCTCCCCGGGCGTCACCTGCACCAGCGTGAGCGGCACGTCGGGCAGCCGCTGCTCCCAGGTCCGCACCCACTTCGAGGGCGTCACACCGGGCACGAAGGCGAGCCGGAAGGCCGCGGCGTCGGGGGCGGGGGCAAGCGGGGAGTCTGTCACCCCGCAAGATTACCCGCCGCTCCGCGCCCGGCGGAGCCCGTCACGCCCGCCGTCCGCGCAGGTCGGAGGGCGACCGTGGTCGGAGGAGCTCCGTGTGCTCGATACCCTTGACCCCATGACGTCGCACCAGAACTCCCAGACGATGAAGCCGGCCACCGCGGCCAAGAAGCTGGGTGTGTACCTCGAGGCCACCCCCGCCGATTTCCAGGAGGGCGTCGTCTCGCGCGCCGAGCTCAACGAGCTGCAGGCGAATCCGCCGGCCTGGCTCAAGGAGCTCCGGCAGAACGGCCCGCACCCGCGCCCCGTCGTCGCCTCCAAGCTGGGCATCTCCATCTCGGGCCTGGCCCGCGGCGGGATCACCGAGGCCCTCACCACGGAGCAGATCGAGGCCCTGAAGACCGAGGCCCCGGAGTGGCTCGTCAAGGAGCGCGCCACCCAGGCCGACGTCCGCAAGGAGACCGTCCGCATCAAGGAGCGCAACGCCCAGCGCGAGGCCGACCGCGCCGCCCGCGAGCAGGACGCCTGATCCGCTCCTGACCCACCGGCGTGGCGCGGCGCCGGCCGAGGGAGGCATTCCCTCATGAACGTGAAGAGCGATCCGCCCGTGGTGGCCGCCGTGGACGGCTCCGAGCACAGTCTGCGCGCCCTGTCCTGGGCACTCGCCGAGGCGGAGGCCCTGGACGCCCCGCTCGTCGTGGCCCACGTCCGCTCCGACGCCCTCCAGCTGGGCGCGGCCAGGATCGCCTCGCTGGGCACCGAGCCGGAGCTGCGGGACACCGTCCTGGACGCGGTGCGGACCGTCGTGGAGGAGCGGGGACACGCGGTCCCCGTACGGTACGAGTCCCTGGACGGCACCGTCACCGACGTGCTGCCGGAAGCGGCCCGGGAGGCCCGCCTCCTGGTGACGGGTTCCCGCGGCCACGGCGGTTTCGCCAGCCTCCTCCTCGGCTCCACCGGCCGCGCCCTCGCCGCCCGCGCCCCCTGCCCGCTGGTGGTGGTCCCGCACGAGGCGAGGACCGCTTCCCTGGGCAGCGGCCCGGCCGCCGGCTGCGTCCTGCTCGGCCTGCACCCGGAGGAGACCCCGGACGAGGTGATCGACTTCGCCTTCGGGGCGGCCGCGCTCCGCCGCGTACCCCTGGAGGCGATGACCGGGCTCCGCCTCCCGCCGAACCCGTCCGCGCTGGTCGCGGCCCCCTCCCCCGCCTTCCAGATGCCCCCGCCGCTGCCCCTCGCCGACGATACCGAGGAGCTCCTCGCGGAGGCCCGGCGGGAGCAGGAGGCCCGGCTGCGCCCCTTCGCCGAGCGGCGCCCGGACGTGAAGCTGGTCCGCACGGTGGCACCGGGCGACGCCGCGGGGCTCCTGGTGGACGCCTCCGCCGAGGCGGCCCTCCTCGTCGTGGGCCGGCACCACCGGCACCGCATCGCCGAGCTCCTGGTGGGGTCGGTGGCACACGCGGTGCTGCACCACGCCGCCTGCCCGGTCGTCGTCGTCCCGCCGGCGCCGGCGGACGGGATGTCGGCGGCGGCTGGTAGACAGGGCGCATGACGCCCGACGTGTACGCCTCCGATCCCGCCGCCGCTTCCCGCAACACCCGCCCGCCGACCCCCCGGGCCGCCCTGGGCGCCGGGATCGTCGTCCTCGACGGCGACGGCCGGGTCCTGCTCGGTCTGGACCGCTCGGGCGTCTGGGAGCTCCCGGGCGGCGCGGTGGAGCCGGGCGAGTCCATCGAGGAGGCCGCGGCGCGCGAGCTGGCCGAGGAGACGACGCTCGCCGCCGGCCCCGCCGACGTCGAGGTCATCGGCCTGCTCCTCGACACGGTGACCTCGTCGGAGCTCACCCGGCTGACGGCGGCGACGGTGGTCCGCGCCTTCACGGGCACTCCGGCCGTGGCCGAGCCCGAGAAGATCGAGCGCTGGCGCTGGACCTCCCCCGACGAGCTGCCCACGGCCCTGTTCCTGCCGTCCGCGCAGGTCCTCGCCGCCTGGCGCCCGGACCTGGCCCTGCCGAGGGCCCCGTTCCACCGCTACGGCCTCACGCGGCTCCCGCACTGAGCCGGCCCGCGCGCCACCGCGCGGGCCGGGCCGGTCGTGATTAGCGTGGACAAAGGCCCTGAGCCACGCAAAACGTCACCGATCGGAAGCGAGAGTCTCGTCATGGCCGTACGACCCGAGGGCACCCCGGTCTGGACCGACGCGATGTTCACCGACGCCGAGGGCGCCAAGACCTTCTACGCCGATGTGCTGGGCTGGACGTTCGGCGAGGCGTCGACGGAGTTCGGCAACTACACCCAGGCGTACAAGGACGGCAAGGCGGTCGCCGCCATCGTCCCGCCGATGCCCGGCGGCGACACCCCACCCCAGTCCGCCTGGTGTCTCTACTTCGCCTCGGACGACGTCACCGCCACGGCGGAGAAGATCCGGGCGGCGGGCGGCACGATCCTGATGGAGCCGATGCGGGTGGGCGACTTCGGCTCGATGTGCCTCGCGTCGGACCCGTCGGGCGTGGTCTTCGGCCTCTGGCAGGGCGGCGTCCACGAGGGCTTCGAGCTCGAAGGGGAGCCGGGCTCCTACGTGTGGGCCGAGGTCTTCACCCGCCGGCCCGAGAAGGCCGACCCCTTCTTCACCAGCGTCTTCGGCTACCACACCAAGAAGATGACCGGCGAGGACATGGACTACAAGGTCTTCGACCTCGGCGCCGACCCGGTGCTCGGCCGGATGAGGATGGCCCCCGACGACTTCCCGCCGGAGGTCCCCAACCACATCCAGATCTACTTCTCCGTCGACAACTGCGACCTCGCGGTCACCGCGGCCGAACGCCTCGGCGGCCGCAAGATCTTCGGCCCCATGGACAGCCCCTTCGGCCGCTTCGCCACCCTCCTCGACCCGCAGGGTGCCGTGTTCGCGGTCATCGACGTCCGCACGACGGTCGGCGAGATGCCGCCCATGGAGTGACCCGGAGGCCGGCCCGGGCTCAGGCGGTGTCGCGTACGGCGACGATCCCGTTGAAGACGCCGACGTACGCGGTCCCGTCGGGCCCGAGGGTGACCGGCGCCCAGTTGTTGTCGTAGCCGAGCCCGGTCCCGGTCAGCCGCGAGAAGACCCGCCCGCCGGTGCGGAAGTCGACGGCCGTGAGGTACCAGGCGTCGATCCCGAGGGCGCTGGCCCGCTTCTCGTAGAAGTACAGCAGCCCGTTGGCGGTGGAGAGCTTGGGCACGGTGGACGGCGACCGCACGTCGCTCTCCCACACGACGTCGCACCCGCTGCCGTCGCCCCGCACGTCGATCCGGGTCGCCCCGCCGGTGACCGTGCGCCCGAACCCGAGCGACGACGGGTTCTCGTACCCGTAGTTGTTCTCCACGACGAGGCTGTCGCCCCAGCTGATCAGCGAGTTGTCGGTCGTCGAGGCCCCGGACCGGAAGACCGGCACCTTGCACACGAGCCGTTCCCCCGCCGGCACGCCGTCCCCGCGCCGGTAGACGAGGACGTTCATCCGGTCGTCGGCGTTGTCGGTGATGGCGACGTACGCGTCCCGGCTGCCGAAGAGGTCGGGCGTGGTCCCCGAGCCCTGGTTCACCGAGCCGGGCTTGGTCCCGGTCCCCCGGTCGTACGTCTCCCGCCAGACGACCCGCGGCGTCCCGTCGCCGTCGGCCCGGAACGCGTACAGCGCGTGGTCGGTGACGATGGAGACCCCGTCCTCGGCGACGGAGAACGAGTTCTGGATCTCCTCCCCGTCGAGCCGGATCGCCCGCAGGATGCCGGTGGCGGGGTCGACGGTCCCGACCCGCCCGAGCCGGGTGACCCACCAGATCCGCCCGTCCCAGTCGGGCATCACGGAGGTGACGGGGTCGCACACCCCGCTGGGGAAGAGGTTGGTCCAGCTGACGCAGTCGTGCGGCACGAGCGGGGTCAGGTCCCAGTCGTCCTCGACGGTGAACTCCCAGGTGCCGTCGGCCTTCTGCCCGTGTGCGATCCGCAGGACGTGCTGCCGCGAGTCGGCGAGGACCACCCGGTCGCGGTCGTCCAGGTAGAAGTAGGCGCCGCCGGACGTGTCCTTGAAGATCTTCTCGAAGTCGAGCCGGGTGAGGGCCTCGACGGTGGACGAGCGCTGCGGCAGCTTGTACTCGGCGAGGGTGTCGAGGCTGCTCGGGTCCAGCAGCTTCAGCAGGAAACCGCCGAAGGTGCCGCAGACGGTGATCAGCCGCCCGCCGGCGTCGAAGGTGGCGGTGGCGCACTCGCCTCCGACGGGAGCGATCTTCTCGCTCGTGACCTCGGGGTTCCGCCCCAGCGGCGCCGGATACGGATGGGTGCCGCTGCCGGCCCCGTCGGCGTGCATGCCGCTGCGGCCGTTGGGCGCGAGGTGGGGGTGCCGGTCCGGTCCGGTGCCCGGCAGCGGCCGGGCGACGCCCGGCGCCCCTTCGTAGTGGTCGACGAGCCGGTGTCCGAGCGCGAGGGGTATCTCCTCGGCCTGGGCGACGGGCGCCGATCCCGCCAGCAGCACGGCCGCGAGAGCGGCGACGACCGCCGCTCGCCCCCGTCGGCGGGGTACACGTGTACTCAAGACAGCTCCTAGGGATCCGTACGACTGTCACGCCGACGGCTGACGCTAGGTGGGGCCCCTGGAGAAGGGAAGCGATGCGCACGAGGCTTCACGAGAACGCAAAAATGCCTCAACCCCCAGACAAGGTCTGGGGGTTGAGGCTAAAAATTGTTCGGCGGCGTCCTACTCTCCCACAGGGTCCCCCCTGC
>NZ_JBEYEI010000036.1:0-44092 GCF_040633895.1 Streptomyces sp. NPDC007863 | reverse complement strand
GCGATCATGTCGCTCGACCCGACCGGCAGGGGACAGACCCGCTGGACCCTGCGCTGGAAGACCGCCCTGAACGCCTTCGATATCACCTTCGACGGTCGACTCACCGCAGCCCGACAGTAGCCCCGAACACCACGGTTACACCGTTCGATTGACAGACCCTGGTGGCGCCGCGCGGCTCCTTCCCTCATCCGGCGAGGGCGAGGTTGTGCATCCGGGCAATGCCGAGCATGGCGTGGTGGACACCATCGTCCTTCAAGCGGCAGTCGCGGAGGATCTTCCAGGTCTTCATACGAGCGAAGACATGCTCGACGCGGGCACGGACCTGCTTGTGGGACTTGTTGTGTTCCTCTTTCCAGTCCGGCAGCTCGGTCTGGCCGCGCTGCCAACGGTGCGGAATGACGAGTCCGGTGCCTGGGTAGCCGCCGTCAGCGATCGCCCGGCACTTGAGTCCAGGCTTGCGTAGCGACGCGAGGCTACCAGCAGAGGGCCACATCACCGCAGAGCTTTACGACTCCCCGGGCATGGCACCTTCGGCCGTCGCCCGGTCCTGCTCCGCTTCGTACAGCAGCTGCTCGAAGCTGGTCATCCAGAAGCCGCTGACCAGGGAACCGTCGAGAGCCAGTCTGGGGTCGACGATCACGCCCTGGCCCCGCGTCATGGTCAGCCGTACGAAGCGGTCGAACTGTTCGTCGGTCAGGAGCGCCGACACGGTGAACTCCGGCAGCTCGATGCCCGCCCGCTCCCAGTTCTTGAGGAAGGAGCTGAGGTTCCACGGGTCGGTGAGCAGGGAGATCACGCCCTCGACGGCCACGGGCTCCCCCGTCTCGGCGTCCACGAGGTATGCCAGAGGGGTGTAGTAGCGCTCGCAGGTGGAGTACGCCTCTCCGATGGCCCGGGTGTACGGCACAACCTCGGCGTTCGTGCAGGGAATCGGATCGTGTCCTTGCGCCAGCAGGCGCGAGTAGGAGCCCCACTCGGCCTTGCTCGGGGTGTAGCAGAGGGGGTCACCCTTCTCCCGCGCCTCGGCCAGCGCGCGGTTCATTTTCTCGGCCTCCTGCGCGGCCCTGTCCGCGGACATGCGCGGCACTTGACCCCGGTCGGTGGTGTAGGTGGTTCCGCCGTCCTCCAGGATCATCCGGACGCACCATTTGCCGAGGGAGAAGTCGTCGTACGCGGACTTCCACAGGATCGGACCGTGCTTGACCTGGGACTCCGCGAGAGCTCCGAACATCCCCTGTCCTCCTCGGAGGGCTGCCAGCCACCCGGCGTAATCGAAGTTCCGCAGACGATGGTGATCCCGGAAGATCGCCGCGTCGACCATGCCGAGTACGCGGTCGGTCGGCGTGAGGCACGCGTGGTGGACCAGGCCCACGTCCTCCAGCTGTCCCTCCTCGTCGATCTCGACGAGCGGTGCGCCGTCCTCGGAGATCGGGTCGCCGCAGTGCCGGCAGGCGTAAGGGTCCTCGTGCGCCGCGGCGAGGCGGGCGCAGTGGGCCGCGTGGGCCAGGGCGGCGGCCGACTGGTTCGGATCCTGCGGGAGGTCGGCGGCGAGAACCGCCACCCTCTTGTCCTCGTAGTCGTCGGCATGGGCTTCCATGTGCCGGTCGCACCCCGCCCAGGTGGACCAGCGTCCGACCACCTCCCACGGCTCGCGCCCGCCGATCAACACCTGACCCGCCGAGAACGTGTGGCGCTTCGCGCCCGCCTCGTCGAAGCGCATGATGTCAATGACGATGAAGTCGCACTCGGGATAAGGGGACTTGGCCAGCACCACGTCCCACCCGAAGGGCAGATCGGCCACGAGCTCGGCGGTGATCGGACCGGGAGCGGGTGTTGGCTGATCTTGCGACGAGGGGCCCAGGTACGTGCCGAAGCGGTCCTGCACGGCGGCGACGTCGAGGGCGTGCCGGTCGCGTGCGAGCGACACGCCGAAGGCGATCATGCTGGCCCAGAGCAGGTTGGCGGGGACCGTGACCCTGCTGCCGAGGACGAGGAGGATCGCCGACTCCTGCGAACCGCCCTCAGCCAGATCCAGGGCGCTGACGTGGATCCTCGCCGTGATCCGCTGGAGGTCGAGTTCGGTGATGTCCTTCCGCGTACGGGCGAGGTAGTGGGATCGGATGATGTCCTGGGTCTTCGTCAGGACGTCCTGTTCGGGAGCGGTCAGAGGCAGGCTCTGTCCGCCGGCCGCGTTGAGCCGGGCAGCGTCGGTGACCTTCCGTAGTTCCTTGCGGATCCGGCCGGACGCCCCCTGCGAGGTGGCGAGGACGTAGACGTCGTTGGGCCGGTCGTCCGACACGTACTGCGCGACGAACTGGGCGAGGACGGATCCGAACTCCGACCCGGGGGCATCGGACAGGCTCAGCGTGTTCTTGGCCTGTACGAAGAGCCGCCTGTCCGGGCCGACGACGACCAGGTCGTCGATCTCGTCGGCCGTCTCGAAGCGCAGCTCCGTGACCTCGGTCGCGGGGGCGCGCCCGAAGGCCGCGAACTCGAGCCCACAGAGCATGTGGGCCATCGCGTACGCCGCGATGCGCTGCTGAAAGTCGACGCCCGAGTGCGTTGCCGCACCCCCGCTGTTGCCCACGTGCCCTCCCTGGCGGAACACCGGAAGTCTACGGCCGCTCGATCATGCTCAGCGTTCGTTGTAGCGAACGTATGGTCCATTCACTTGAGAGCTCTGTTCAGGTTCCCGTGTACTACGCGGACACGTACGAAGCGCAGGTCCGGACCCGGGTCGCGGCCACGGGTGAGCGGGACGGGGTGCCGTGGGTGGCGGTCGAGCACTGCCTATTCCATCCGCAGGACGGGGGACTGCCTGCCGACCGCGGACGGGTCGACGGTCACGAGATCGTCCCGGCGCGAGACCACGACGCCGGACTCGTCGTGGCCCGGTCCGCCAGCGACCTCCCGCTGCCGGACTTCACGGTCGGGGCAGTCGGTCGAGGTCCGCATCGACCTGGCCGCGCGCAGGACGCACCCGGCGCTGCACACCGCCGGCCACCTCATCGAGGCGGCCGGGCGGGCCCAGGGCTGGACGCACGCCGCGAACACCCACTTCCCGGGGTGCAGGCCCGGATCAAGTTCACCGCGGCGCGGCCTGACCCACGCCTCGACACCCCGGAGGGCCGGCAGGGAACGACGAGGCGCTGCGGACGTACGTCGCCGAGGCCATTGCGGAAGGCGCGCCCTTGACCTGGGAGTATGACGTCGAGGGACGCCGTACCTTGCATCTGGTGGGTCTGCACTCCGCGCAGTGCGGGGGGACCCACGTGCGGAGCCTCGGAGACCTCGCCGACATCGTCCTGCCAGCGCTGAACTACTGCGCCGCATCAGCAGCGGCAACAGCCTGGAGACCTGGCGGCTGCGGATGCCGCCCGACACGCACCTGGACGGCGTGGGGCACGCGACCGGCACCATCGAGCACCTATTCGTAGCCTCCGGCCATCTCACCGCCGGCCCCACCGGCACCCCCACCGACCTGCGTGCCGGCGACCTCCTCGCCTTCGCGAGGGACGTACCGCACCGACACCGAGGGCGCTGACGTGACCGTAGTCATCGCCTCCCCTGTCGTCAGCTGAAGGATTCGGCCTTACGCAGCCGGTGGACTCGTCGGCACGACGCCGGAAGCTCCGGCCTGTCCAGAAACGCCACCGGGCGGTCAACTACCTCACTCAGCGCACCGTCGAACGATCCCTGGCCGCAGCGAGGGCACCGGTCGAAGGCGGCATGGCACGGCTGAAGTCCTGGCAGATGTTCCGAAGATCGGGCATCAGCCCCGTCATCTGCCGACAGGGTTGTTCTTGTTGATCCGCTCGGCACTGGGGGATGGCCGTCGTTGGTTACCGGCGGCGATGTGGCGGCAGAGTAAGACTGAGTGTCAGGGCCCGTGATGCGGTACGGGCTCCCATAGGTTCGCTGTCGCGGGCAGGATCTGGGCGGACAGGCGGGAGGGCCCAGAGCCCAGACTGATGGTGGCGCGGGTGAGCAGGCAGGTCTCCGGAACGAGTGGGTCGTCGAGGTGGATGAGTTCGCCGGTGTCGAGCCAGGGGTCGTAGGGGACGGTGAAGTGAATGTGCCGGGAGGGTCCGGGATCGAGGTCGATGCTGGTTGCGTGCTGCAGGAGGAGCGGGCGACCGTGAATGGCGAGCTGACTGAAGACGTCGCTGGCGGCGAGTTCCACAAGTCGGTCTGCTGCCTCGAAGGCGTCGGTGAAGTGTCGGGCAGGCCCGCTCAGATGCTCGACTTCCTCGGCCAGCACGGCAAGGCGGTAGTTGTGCCGCGCGAGGACACTGCTTGGCTCGTGGGCGTCGACGGCAGCGTTGGAAAGCCGCTGTTTGAGGCGGGCCCGTGTCTGGAGCAGCATCTGCCGACTCGTCTCGTCCAGGGCCTGCCGGGTGGCAGCCAGCCGCTGCCATTCCTGGCTTGCTTGTAGCGCGCCGGCCAGAGTACGGGCGGTTTCTTCCAGGGTCTGCGCCTGGTCGGGTAGTGCCTGCAACTGACGGGCAATGCTCGGAGGGAGGCCTCGCAACTGGAGGCCGGCGGCCCGTTCGCCGGGCTGCCAGGCGAGGCGGAATGTGAAGTCGGTGGTGGTCAATGCGGTTCCGGGGGCGAGCTGCGGCGCGGGCAGCTGGGGGTAGCCCGGCATCCTGGAGCGCAGCCAGGCGATCGTCGTGCGGTGCGCGGTCTCGATCAGTACAGCTGACTGTAGCCACGCTCGCCACGTGTCCTTGTCGTACGGGGCGCTGAAATAGGGGACCTGCTCGTACAGGTCGATTATTCCAGTCACTCGCAGGGGAGTCGCCCCGATGTTGGCATCTGCGGCCTGCATCTCCTGCAATCTGCCCGGTACTCCACTGCTGCAGCCGCCCGCGTTTCGTGGTAGTTGCAATGCGAACTCTTGCACGGCAGGCAAGGCTGCCCAGACGTCCGCCTGCTGAGTAACGGCTTGCCAGATAGCTCTGTCGCTCATGATCATCCGTTCTGCGGGCGAGGGCCGGGGACGACTGCTACGGCTCGAGCCAGGAGTCGATGGTGAGGGCCTCGATGGCTTTTCGGACACGCTGGACGGCTGTGGTGGATGGCGGACTGTCCAACAGATACTCGAGTGTGGTGGAGCCCCAGGTTTCCCCGGGCGGGAAGAGCGACCCTTCAGACGCCTCGATTACGGTGTCGTTGCCATGCTGGTAGTCGACAGGTGTGTGCACCCCCAGAGCGTCATGCTGAGGGCTGCCGATGACTGCATGAAGGCCTAGCGGACCTACCTGGGCTTTCAGCATTGAGGCGTGACCGGATGGTGCTACGGCTCCAATCAGCTGTTTGATTGCCAGCGCGGTCTGTTCGGTGTGCCGAGCCAGGGCTTCTGCTGCCGCCGACCCAGGCTCTGGGCGGCGTGGGGCGAAGGACACGGGTGGGCGAAGGCGGGCGAGCAGTTCGTGGCGCCACAGCCGTGCTGCGATCGCCAAAGGACCAGCCCCTTCGTGCATCACGGCGACGGGACATCCTTCAGCGAGTTCGCGGGCGCGGGCCTCGTCGACCCAGGCAGGCTCCGCTCCAAGGGGGCGTAGGGCCAGTACCCTGCCGTCGTTCAGTTGGCTCATCACCACGCCCTGGCCCTGAGAGGCGGACAGATGATGAAGCAGGGCGGCAACTTGATGCGGAGCTTCTTCTCGCAGCGGCCGACGATCATGGTCTGCCAGCAGAACCGCTGTGAACGGCAGATCACGCGCGACCAGCGTCGCGGTCGCGTCATCTACGCCCCGGATAGCCGCGCAGAACAGCATGCGCTGGTCGTCACCCGCGGAAAGACTGAGAGGAAGAGGCGCTGCCCCGCTGGCGTGCGCTGCTCCTGCGAGGTAGTCCGCGAACGAGTCGTGCATGGGAACCACGGTCTGTTCCCAGCCCAGCGAAGTGATCAGACCGCAGCGGCGGGCCGCCTCGTTGAGATCCGACACCTCGGCCCTCAGCCCGACGGATTCAAGGGAGGCCACGGCTTGGCTGAGCAGGCGGTGCCACTCGTAGACATCCGCGTACCGGCGGCCGTCATCCAACAGGCGCGCATAGGCGATGCCCAGTGCATTACTTACGGCCGACACCCCGACCGAGCCGCTTCGGGCTGCCAGCTGCTCGATGAAGGCTCGGTAGAGACCTGCCTTCCCCTGGGGAACATCCTGGTCGTCCATGAGCGCCATCGCCATGGAGAACATGAGCGGATTGCCGGCCGCATCCCCCAATGTCTTGTCGAGGGTCGCCACGACAGCGCGGGCAGTGTGAGGAGAGCACGGTGTCCCGCTGGTGGCGGTCGCCCGTTCGACCAGCTCGACCTTCCGCTCGTATCCCAGTGGGACCATCCGAAATATCTCTGGAGACACGCTGCTGGGCAGCATGGACCGCAGCACTGCCATATCGCGTCCCACCAGCACGATGCGGGCTCCATGTCCCGCAGACACAGGGGCAAGGAGTTCTTCCTGCAGGGCACGGCGAGTCCGTTCTGCGACTTCTGCAGCACCGTCGATCACCAGCGTGACGTTCCTGTCCGACAACGCCTGAATACCGGTGGCAGTGGGGCACACCTCCTGGAGAATGACAGAGAGACTGTCGGCCGTAAGAGCCCCCAGGCGTCCAGGCAGATAACTCTCGGCGTGCGCTGTGATCACCACTCTGCTGTCAGCTGCGGCCTGCTGGCGCAGGATGCGCACTGCGGTGCTCTTACCTGTCCCCGTGCGGCCGGCGAGCACGACCGGACCACTTCCGCTGAGCAGCTCTCCAACAGGCAGTACCTGTCCGTCGCCGGATACGTGCTGCCGGACAACCGATGGGTCTCGCCCCTGGGCATCGGCCACGGCTGGAGCGATCACCTCGTGATCGATGCAGGATCTCGCTGCTGCCAAGTAGCGCTTCCTCACCGCTTCCCACCGTTGGGCAGGAAACTGCTCCGCAGGGACGCCAAGAAGTGTGGCGACGCTTTGACGGTCCATCACGCGAAGCCCCGGGTCGCTCTCACTCGCGTGGTCGAACAAGGCGCGGAACAACCGGTCTACAGCCTGCCTGGCTTGCTCCTTCAGGTCCTGCTCTGTTCGAGCGGAGGGGAGCATCGCAGCCACTCGGTGCTCGGCGCGTGCCAGCAGGGCACTGGTGCTGTGCTGGTCCTGGCGAATGCGTGCCCTTCCCAGAGCGGAGTACACCGATTGGTCGACGCTCACACCGAGCAGTTCTGCAAGAGGATCGGTAGACCCTTCGGCAGCTGCTTCCAGAGCCCGCCGCACACCCAGGCCGCTCGGACCGAGCTCGCCATCGGTGAGGAACTCGAACGATGCACGCGCGGCGTCGGGGAGCACCGCCCAGCGCTTCAGAACCTCAAGCAGTTCGGACTTGCCCCATGTGTATTCGGCGGCGCGCACCTTGACCTGGATGGCGTGACACATAGTTCCGTCACGGTCGTGGAGTTCGATGTCGACAGCGTCGTCGATGCCCTCGACGCGGACACTACCCAAACGGGGATCCTCCAGAAGCCCGATAGCTTCCAGCACGCCTTGCGCCTGCTGGTAGGCGATGCCTCGGACCGTGTGTACACCACTCACGATGCCTATGCTTCCACACCCCTCTGACAACCCACCCAGGCTGCGAGCCTGGCTAAAAGAGCGTTCTGTCCCGCCCAGGGTGCTTCATTGCCGTTCAGGTGGCGGACCGTTTCGGGTCGGTTGGGCCAGTAGACATCTCTTGTGGCAGGTGAGGCGGATGACGGCCTTCGAGGGTCCGTTTCGGTCCCTTCGCTCCTGTCTGATCCCAACACGCCCCCGGTCACGCCGGTTTGCGCCCTGTGGCGGGACGGTGGCCGTCGGCACTACAGAAACATGCCTCGTAAGCAGCGGCCGTACCCGAGTGACCTGTCCGATGCCCGTTGGGAACTGCTGGAACCAACTCTGACAGCCTGGCGGGCCGGACGAAGAGGGAAGGGCCTGGACATCGGCCGGCCACCCGAGCGCGATCTGCGCCGGATCATGGACGCCATCCTCTACGTCGACCGGACCGGGATCCCGTGGCGGTACCTGCCACACGACTTCGCCCCATGGGAAACCGTCTACGGCTACTTCGCCGCCTGGCAGAAAGACGCGGTCTTCGACCAGCTCAACGGACTCCTGCGGCGCCTGGTCAGGGAAGCCGAAGGCCGCGACGCCGAGCCGAGCGCCTGCGTCCTCGACGCCCAGAGCATCAAGACCTCCGCGAACGTCCCGGCCGCTGGCCAGGGCATTGACGCGGGCAAGAAGATCGCAGGCCGTAAACGCCACATCGGCGTCGGCACCCTCGGCCTTCTCCTGGCCGTGCTGGTCACAGCCGCCAACGTCTCCGACAACGTCGGTGGCATTCAGGTTCTCTCGAGCATCGCCGCAGATCACCCGCGTGTCACGAAGGCGTGGGCCGACACGGGCTACCGCACCAAGGTCATCGATCACGGTGCCCGCCTCGGCATCGACGTCGAAGTCACCCGCCGGGACCCTGCCCAGAAGGGCTTCAAGGTGATTCCGCGGCGCTGGGTCGTCGAGCGGACCTTCGGCTGGCTCATGAACCACCGCCGCCTCGCCCGCGACTACGAGGCCCACCCCCACCGCTCCGAAGCCATGATCAAGGTGGCCATGGTCGACCTCATGAGCCGCCGGCTCACCCGCGAATCGACCCCGAACTGGCGCGACTCCTGACCCCGCCAAGTCAGGAGGCAGAGCCCTGAGCAGGGCACTGCCAAGCGGCCGAGTCGATTGCGTTCCCTTTCGCGTCGCTGAGGTGGAAGCAGTTGCCGTTGACCCAAACCGTGACCGATTCGGGCCGATGGTCGACCTGGAATGGTTCGTTCCCACGCAGAGTCCCGGACCATGAACCGTCCGCTGCAGGCGAGTGGGTGACAACGACCCAGGTCTGGGTCGGGGGAAATTGGTGCGTTTCAGCCCAGGGCTCCACCGTCAGCTCCAGCGGCGCCTCACCGCCGTTGCTGATCAGCAGCCGCGCTGTTCCCCCGGTGACCATTCCTCGCACCCCTTTCCTCACCTCTACGGGCGATCCCGCGTTCAACCACCGCCTTGCAGGCTCTCACGGCCAGATCGTCACACGCCCGACCACCTGATCCACTCGGCTTCATCGCCCGAGTTCTCAAACGACCCTGCGGGGACAAAACACTCTTTTAGAGGGTCCTGACCACTGGGCGTCGTGCCCCCGCCCCTGTTGGAGATCGACCGAACGTACAGGTCAGAGGTTCTTTGATGGACGGGAAGGGGCTGAAGAGGCCGAAAAATCGGCAAGTATTCGAACGGGTGGGCGGAGGTCGGGAGGGGCTCAAGGGGCCGCGTCGCTCCACCCCCTCAACGACTCTGCGGCAGCGGCAGTACACCGTTGCCGTATGCCCCCCACCGATCGCCTGCCGCCGACCGGGTCCCGGACGCCACCGGCGTCAGGGACCCCGTGGCGGACCGAGCATGGGTTTCCACCACCACAACCGGTACCCCGATCGATTTGACAGACCCCTGCGCGGACGCGGGTCGTAGAGGGAAGACGCAATCGACGGTCGCGCAGCAGCGCCTCGGCCTGTTCCAGGACCGGCTTCACGCCGCATGCACTGCCCGGGAAGCCCCAGAAAGAGACGCGGCCTTCGACACCGCCAGAGCCGGTACGGACGGTGGTGTCGGTACCGGCGGTTTCTGAGAGGTCGCACTTGCGCTGCAGAACTCCGGTCACCGCGCGGAGACCGTCAAATCGCCACACCGCAGCCCGCCGATCCTGGTGAACTTCGGTAGCCCCAATTGCGTCACCGTTTAGGTGTTCATACAGGTCAGAGCCACGGATTGGGGTGTCGCGCCTCGGAGTAGGGCGCCCTGAACCATGCCATCATCGTCACAGATAGCTCTGTCGTGGTCACTTAATGATGTGAGATGGAGAGCCGGATGACGCTGTCGTGTGACGATTTGCAGTATCACCGCCGCGTGCTGATCAGCGCGGCTGTTCGTGCCGGGTATGCGCACACCTGTCGTTACGAGGAGCCGGCCGCCCGACGGGAGATCGCCCGGATGACCGGGGTCGTCATGTCGGTATGTGGCCCAGGCCGGGGCCCGAACACGCCGGCAGCGCTCATCGAAGCCCTTCATCATCCCCTCGAACAGATCGCGCCCGGCCTGTTCGCCGACAGCCAGACAGGCTCGCTGACGGTACTCGACGGCGGCGATCTCAGCGACGACGTGTACGCCGAGGGATGTGAGGACATCGTCGAGCTGCTCAGCGGGGGCGTCGACCCCGCGCGCCGCTGGCTGCCCACCTGGGCGTGGATGCACGGCGAGATGGTGGAACGTGAGGCGTTCCAGCTGATCAACGAGGGTGCCACCGAGGACGAGTACACCGCGCACCGGTACTTCGTGGTCAAGCAGCCCGCGGGCGGGGAGCGGCAGCTGGCGGAGCTGTTCAGTTCGGCGGTCGGCATGCGCAAGTCCGTGCGCTACGTCCCGATCCCGGCTGACCAGGTGTTCCGGGGAAAGTGGTGGTGGCCGTGCCCGGTGTGCAAGTGGCCGATGCACGTCGACGGCGACGAGGTGCGCTGCCGCTTCCCGCTGCACAACGCGACGTACTTCGTGCGTGCCGATTCCGCGAAGGGGCGCCCGCTGCTGCAGCGGCGGGACGGCGGCGTGCCGCGGCAGCCGGCGGCCCGGCCTTGTTACCGGGAGGGGCCGAACCGCAGCATGTGCGTGGAGACCGCGGTGTGGCGGCACATCGTCATCTCCGGAGTCTCCGAGATCTACCTCTTCGAGCGGATGGAGGCACTCCAGGCGCGGGGCGTCGAGGTCGAGCTGTGGCCGGGCAAGGACCGCTACGACCTGCTGATCAGGGTTCCCGCGACCGGCTGGGAGCTGCGGATCGACGTGAAGGACTACGCGAGCGCGGTGTCGCTGGCCGATCGGCTGCGCAGGAAACCACCGGCGGCGCGAACCATCGTCATCCCCGACTACCGGGGCGAGGCGCAGCGCGACGAGCTGGCCGAACTGCTGCCCAACCTGAAGGTGTTGCTGGTGAGCGAGGTCATCAAGGCGGTCAAGGTTGAACTGCGCAAGGCGGGCCGACGATGACCACGCCGGTAGTGGAGAAGGACAGTGAGCTGGACCGGCGGATTCTCCCGAAGGTCATCGCCTGTGCATGCGCCCTCGCGCAGGCACACTTTCCGCTGCAGGCCAAAGACGGCAGCGCCGGCACCGACCTCAAGCGGGTGTCCTACCTGCTCACAGGCCAGTACGACGCATGGAGCGGATACCCGCAGCTGTCCGACGAAGAACAACGGCGCATCAGCCGGATGCTGCGCCAGCGCCCCAACCGGCTGAGCAACGAGGAGTCGCTGCGTACAGACGCGGAACGCTTCTTGGCCACGGGGGCGCTGTGCGAGTACGTCCTGCAGGACGACGAGGTGCTCGCCGCCCGCCATGGCATGCTGCCGCAGGAGCTGGCCGACGTCCTGCTGGAGGAGATCGACCGGCTGCGTGCAGAGAACTCCGCCCCCCTGCCCCATGCCGAACCCGGCGACTACGTGACCACCCTGCGAGTGCCGGTCGCCGGCCATGACTCCACATGGGCCATCCAGGCCCACTACACGCTGCAGGAACATCATGCGGCACCGGAATCCGAGCCGATCAGGGTGCACACCGCACCGGCCGGGCAGATCACCCTCAAGGTCAAGGAGTTCCTCACCCTCAACCGGGAGCTCGACCAGCAGGCCGCTGAGACCTTCCGTACCAAATCCCTCGAACCGCTCTTTGCCCAGCTGCGGACTGGCGACGATGTCAAGGTCGGCGACCTGCTACAGGTCGAGGCGGGGAATCTGCAAGTGCTCCAGGCCCCGACCGGGTTCGGCAAGAGCGTCCTCATGCGGAGCCTGGGCTCCTGGGCACAAACCGAGGGTGCCACGCTGGGCCTGGCCGTGCCCACCACCATCGCCGCACTGAAGATGGCCTACGGCATCGAAAAGGACCTCCGCTCACGCGGAGTCGAACATCCCGAGCGGCTGGTCGTGCCCCTGATGTCCCCGAACAGCACGATGGCCGCCCTCGACCAGGCGGCCGCAGAATCCAAGGTCAGGCCGTTCGTCAAATGGGCCGAAGACCGGCTCGGCTACGGCTGCGCCCTGCCGTCACTGGCGACCGTCGACGACGAGGTCGACGCGTGGGTACCCGGCCACGAAGCCTGCATGTCCTTGGTCCCGTATCGGCCGGCAGGGGTCCCGGAATCCGGACGGGGCCCGAAGACGCGGCGGCAGGGAATCTGCGCCTGCCCGTACCGGCAGGTTTGCGGAAAGTTTCGGCTCGCCCGGCAAGCATGCACCGCGCAGATCATCGTCACCACACACGCGAACCTCTACCAGGGCCATCTGCACATTCCCGTCCAGGTCGACTCCGGGGCCGTCATCGAGCGGATGACAGTGGAGGAACTGATGCTGCGGCGATGCCAGTTCATCGCCGTGGACGAAGTCGACGCCTTCCAGTCCTTCGTCCTGGGCCGGGCCGGTAGGGGACTCACCCTGGCCTGGGGCAACCGCCAGGACCAGCGCCCGCTGCTGCGGCTCGACGGCGAGTTCATCCAGGCCTTCGGCCGAGTACGCCCAGCCCTCGACGAATCCATGCGCAACACCCTGATGCGCACCCGCTGGCTCGCCGAGACCTACACCAGCCACCTCGCTCACGGCACCCTCGGCCCCAGCGACCGCAAGGACACCAAGAAGAGGAGCCGCCCCGCAAAGAAGTCGGGGCGTCCGGTGCAGGAGCGGCGGTGGATCATTCCGCAGCGTTGGGACGGCTGGACCAGCACCCAGCTGCGGGCCCTGTTCGCCAACGACGAGAACCAGGTCACCGAGCTGGAACGCGAATTCTCCCCAGACGTGGCCGAACGTTACCTTTTCGCCGCCCTGTACGAGCGCAAGATCAAGATGACGGCGCTACCAGAACACCTGCACCCGTTCGCCGAGCTCCTGCGCAATGTCATCGACCCCGACGGAGATGCCGGATCCCTGTCCCACGTGCGCAAACAGCTGGAGAAACTACTGGCCCGGTGGGTTCCCAACCAGCAGGTGCGCTCCGACGTGCTGGACCGGATCCTGCGCCGGGCCTTCCTGGAGCCGCTGCGACTGCTGCTGTACCGATTCGTCCACAACGCCCAGCAGCTCAAGCTGGCCGGGGTCGAGGCGGCACGCGACATCGCCGACGTTCTGGGACCCTTCAGCGCGTGGCGGGCCATCCCGCACGGCCCGCAGGGCCGGCTGATGTTCGCCTTCACAGAGGACGTTCGGACAGGAATGCCGGAGGACACACGCCTGAGCGTGGCGGCCTTCGGCGGCGACCCCCACACCTACGTCACCACCCTCGGACAGATCACGGCGCTCGCCCACAGCGGCCACAAGCGCGCTGTACTGGGCCTGTCGGCCACCGCCTACGCGCCCGGGGCGCATCGGCACCACGTGCACACCGTTCCCACCTGGTGGGTGCCCGACGACGTCGATCACGGGGTGAGCATCGAAGCCGAACTCTTCCCCGGACTCGGCGAAGAGATGCTGCGCATCTCCGGCCTCGCAGGCAAGGACCGCGTCGAGGCCACCCGGCTTCTCGGCCGCCGCATGTGGCCCCGGCTGCGTGGCGAGCTCCACGATCTCGGCCGGCAGAGCAAACACCGGGTGCAGGACTCCATCCTGCTCGTCACTACCTCCTACGACAGCTGCCAGCACCTGCGCGACGGCCTGCTGGCCGCAGGCGCCGAACCGGGACTCGTCGCGGTCACCGTCCGGCCCCGCCCGGAAGACGAACCGGTATCCCGCCACGACGAGACGGGCGAACCGCTGTGGCACGAGATCCCCGGCGATCAGCTCGAATCGTTCACCCGGCTGCCCAAGGCCCGGATCCTGATCGCGCCGCTGGGCCGGGCCGAGCGCGGACTGAACATCCTGGCACCCCAGTCCAACAAGTCCGCGATCGGATCCATCTGGCTCGCCATCCGACCCGTCCCGCTGGTCGACGAGCCCGACGAACTCCTCGCCCACGTCGGCGCCCGAGCTCTGGACGAGAAGCAGACCAGCCCCGAGCCGTGGACGGAGCTCGAGCGACGCCGCGAAGTGGCCGGCCACTACTTCGAAAAGCTGGTCACCAGCGAACGCTACTTCCGCTCCCTACCCGCCCGGGCCAAACGAGCCATCGCCGCCGAACTCATCATCAGCCTCATCCAGCTCGTCGGACGCGCCAGGCGCGGAGGCACACCCGGGCGCATCAAACTCGTCGATGCCGCCTTCCTCGACACCCGTGGCAACTCCGACCTGCCCCACCTCATCCGCGACCTGCGCGAGCAGTGGACCAAGAACCACGAGCTGCCCCGGATGCGCCGCTACTACGGCACCACCCTGAACGCCTTCTTCCGATTCGCCGACCGTCACGTGGGGGAGACCACCCGATGATCAGCACCCTGGCCTTCCTCTTCCCCTACTCCGCACTCGGCAAGATCACGCTCTACCCCCTGAACAACGAGTTCGGCCAGGCATGGAGCAGCCTGCCCACCTACGGGGACGCCAAGAACGGCAAGCCGCGCCGCCCTCCGTACGCCGGACTGGCCTCCGCGCTCAGCGCCGTCTCCGGCCAGCCCGTCGTCCTCATGCCACACACCTACGAGCCCGCGGACGACGACTTTGCGCAACCCGCCGTCGCCGTCACCACCAAGCCGTTCGACGCCTGGACCCTGTCCACCGCGGTACGCGAATGGGAACGGCGCGTACGCAAGGGCGACGACGCCAACACACTCGCCCCCCTGCTCGCAGCCGCCGAAGTCGAACACCCCCAACTCGCCTCCTTCGTCCGCGGCGCAGAAGATGGAACCCCACACGCCCCAGGCTGGTTCTACCGCGTCGCGGCCTGGAACTTCGCACAGCGCCTGGCCCGCACCCCCCTGCTCATCCCCAACGGCCCCCGCATGCGCCGCATCCACTGGCGCATGGACACCCAAGGCAGCCTCATCAGCTGGGACAACGTCACCCAACGAACCACCCTGAAGCCCAAGCGCACCGGATACGCCCTACACAAGCTGGACTTCCGGGTCATCACCCAGCCCGGCGAACCACTTTTCGCACTTCACGTGCTGCCCACGTTCAGCAGACTCGCCACCCACTGGGCCAGCACCCGTACCGCCTTCATCGAGCACGGCGGACACAAGAACACACTGCTGCGCCTGCCGGTCGGCCACACCAAGAACAGCGACGGCCAGTGGGTCCCCTACGCCCGCAACTACGCCGCCGAAGTCCTCGAAGCCTGCGACATGGACTTCGCCACCTGGCCCACCAACGACGACCTCGCCCAACTGCGCGGCCAGATGCGCGCCCTCGTACCCGCCCCCATTCCCCACGTCCTCGGCAAAGGCGTCGGCACACGCTTCAACAAGATCCTCGCCGACCACATCACCGACACCTTTAAACGCCCCACAATCATCCAAGTAGGCTTCGAGGCCACCGACGTCGAACTCACCCGCCCCACCAAAGGCGCCGTCACCCGAGCAGACCTCGACCACGCCCTAGCCGCCACAGGCAGCGAAACCGTCCGCATCATCGCCCTCTACAACGACGGCACCACCCGCAAGAGAATGAGCGAGGCCCTCGCCGCATACACGACCACCCCCGACCAGCCACTCGACTGCGGCGACCACCAAGACCACCGCCTCAGCCGGCGCCTCGTCGTCCGCTTCCATCGCTTGCCGGCCCTCGACCACGCCGAGCAGGTCGACTGGGACAGCGAACTCGAATTCCTCGACCAATTCCACGACGACGCCGTCAACGGCGCCTGGGTCGAGACCATCTGGAACCCCAAACCCACCAAACGCGAACGCGAAGCCGGCCAACACCGCCACGACCACAAAAGAGACCTGCGCCGCGCCCTATACGAACGCGACATCGTCTCCCAGTTCCTGGCCCGCCAGAGCGCACCCGAACCCGACGACGCGACCGAAGCAGACGCCGACGCCGCGGTACCCAAGGACTACAAGGCGATCAACGCCCTACGCGACCTGCTTTTCCGCTTCGGCTGCGTGGACGACCGCCTGCGCCACGTCACCGAACTGACGGACGAGCCCATCCTGGTCGGCATCCACCTGCGCCAGCAACGCGTCAGCAACCGCCGCCCCGGCGCCGCCGACCGCACGCAGATGGTCGAAGTCCTCACCGCACTCCACACCAGCAACGACCCAGACCGACCCTGGCACCTGCACTCCTACGACCACCACACCCACGACTGGCGGCCCCAGGCAGCAGCCGAAGCGGCCTTCGGCCGACGTGCCATCGGCCGCGAAGGACACGCCCGGCACGAAGAAGGCGCCCTGCTCGCCCGCCAGCACATCGAATCCGCCCTGAAGATCCTCCCCTCCGACCGCCCCCTGATCATCTTCGTGGACACGGAAGCCTGCCGGACCATCTGGCCGGGCCTGCAGAACGTCCGCTTCGGCAAGGGACCGCTCCCGGGCGATGACCTACGCAGCGAGACCCGATCCGTCGCCGTGGTCGCCATCAACACCTCCTACGGCGAAGTACCCACCCCCGTGGAGAACACCACCAGCCCCCGCAAGAACCCCAAGCGCCCCCCCAAGCCCCAGGAGCGCCTCTACCGTCGTACCACCAGCACCGATCACACCAGTTGGTACATCGCCCAAGCCTCCCGCACCTACGACGGCTTCGGCGGCGCAGGCAGCATCGGCGGCCTCCACACCCGCTTCACCCTCCCCAAAGAAGACTGGTCCCTGCAACGCAAGGACTGGCACAGCTTCACCGCCACCCAGATCACCGTCCCTCACGCCGCACAACACGACCCGGAACAACTTGCCGCACTCGCAGCACAGTTGTGCCACCAGTCCCTGTCCTGGGACGCACGCACCCGCCACCCCGTCCCCCTTCACGTCGCCGGAGCCATGGACCGCGCTCATCCCGAATACCGTGGCCCCAGCATGGAGACCGCCCAGATGCCTGAGACCGACGAGGTGCAGGGCGGCGAATAGCAGGGCACGAGGTCGACGGTTCCGCCACCGCGACCTGGGCTGCGTCACCGGATCAGCCAACCCGAACTTTCTGGATCGCCGAACCGTTTCCGGAGCATGCCGTGGGCGAGGCGGGCGACTGCCGGGTCCGCTTCGGCGAGCACCCCCTCGTGGCGGGCGGCACACCCTCGGGGGATACGGACCTGCTCGCGCGGATCCCACTCCGCGCCGGCGACCGGCTCAGTCTGGTGGCGAAGGTTCCCTTGCGACCATGACCCACACGCCGTGGAGACGACTCGGCTGCTTCAAGCAGGCTCTGCTCGCACTGGCCCACCTCCGCAAGAACGAGACGTTCGCCCAGCTCGCGGCCGGGTTCGGTGTCTCGACCGCGACGGCCTGGTGCTACGTCGACGAGACACTCGACGTCCTTGCGGCCTGGGCACCGGGCCTGCACGATACCCTCACCGGCCTCGACGAAGGCGACTTCGTCATCGTCGACGGCACCCTGATCCCTACCGACCGCATTGCCGCCGACGAGCCGTACTCCTCGATGAAACATCGCAAGCATGGGATGAACGTGCAGGTCATCGCCCGTTCCGACGGCACACCGCTGTGGTTCTCCCGTGCGACACCGGGCCGCACCCACGATCTGACCGCGGCCCGATCCCACGGCATCGTCCAGGCCTGCCTGAGCCAGCAGATCCTCGTTCTCGCCGACCGCGCCTACCAGGGCGCCGGCGCCACCTTGCGCACCCCGTACCACCACCACCGCGAACAGCCCGAGCACTACCAGCAGTTCAACCGCGACCACGCCCGTCTGAGAGCTCCCGGGGAACGGGCCTTCGCACAGCTGAAGTCCTGGCGGATCATCCGCCGGGCCCGATGCTCCACCCGCTGCATCGGCACCATCGTCCAAGCCGTCCACCCCTGCTGACCTACAGCTACTCAGGATGAAAACGGCTCACTGCTGGGAGGAGCGGAATAGGGTTCGATGTCATACCGGCATGGCACGCGGGGTGCTGCAGCTGCAGGAGGGTTGTGTGGACGAGGCGGAGATGCTAAAGGTCGCCTTCGTGAGGTCGGTGGCGCGGCTCCTGCCGGATGCGGTACCTGACGATCGTGGCCTCGCGGTTGCCCGTATATCGGGTTTCGAGGTGCGCATCGTGCTGGAGAACCGTCCGGTGGTCGAAGTCGAGGCCACGGTCGATGCCAACGAGGAGGCTCGCAGACGGTTCGCGTACGCACGGGCCCGACAACTCCCCAGCGTGCCGAACCTCCAAGCTTGGGCCGGCAAAAGTGTGTTCCGGTCCAACTATCCGGGGCACTTCACCTGGACGCGCGGGAACGGTAAGACTCAGATCGAAGCGCGGGCATGGACGGTGCGGCGGGTAGGAATGTTGACCAGCTTGATCCGCCGGGCGCTACTCACCAAAGGAAGCACCCGGATCGTCATCCCGCAAGGCTGGCCGCCCAGAACAGTCTCTCCGCCCCCTGCCCTCACACCGGCCGGATCCAAGGTCAGCTCTGCGGCAGCCAGAAATTTGCCCGCCCCGGAGAAGTTGATCAACCGAGAGTCGGCTTCGGTTCCTGCTCCAGAAGTCTCCTCCAACGACGGTGTGCGGCCGGTTCCCGGCCTGTTGTGCCCGGTGTGTGACAAGGGTGGCTTGCCAGCCGGTCGATCGCGGCACCTACGGTGTGAGAGGGCATCTCGGGCACTCCTGGAACCCGTTGCGATCACCCCCGGGGTGCGGCGTGAAGAATACCGACGGCTCGTCGCCACCGTTGAACAGCGGGAAGAGTCGACACGTGGCCGTCGAGATGCCGGTAGCACCCGGCCCGTGCGGATCGCGGCAGCCCGTGAGGCAGTCGTCCTGCGATGCGCAGGGCGGTGCGAAAATCCGTCCTGTCCAGGCCAACCTGACGATGTGACGGATGCTGGGGCGGCGATCCTACAGGTGGACCACGTTAACGACCTTGCGATGGGTGGCCGCGACCACCCATCGCAGATGGTGGCGCTGTGTCCGAACTGCCACGCAATCAAGACGCTCGGGCGTACGCGTGAGGCACTGCGCTCGATACTGACCCAAGTCGCTGCCACAGCCCACCGTGACTGGACGAGCACAGCGTCGCCCATGCCGGATTGCGAACCGGAGTAGTCCTGTACCTCGGCGGGCTTCACCGGCGGGTGGCCCGTGTCGCCCGGCGTGGTGACCCCTTTCGACGCCCTCACCTACACCTTGATGCCTCCTGAGGGGGCCTCACCCCCTACCCCCAGGAGGGCACGAACACCGAAGCGGCGGCCCTGGAAGAGGCCGGAATCCAGGTCGTCGCCCGGGTCTGCCTCGGCTTGGCTGACGGCTGCCCCGAGGCGGCACCGGGGAAGATCCGCACGATGCTGCACGTGCTTCCTCCCGGCCTGGTCCAGGCGGCCGATGTGGTCGCGCTGTCCTGCGCCGGTTGGCACACGCTGAACCTCCTGCCCGAACTGGAATGAGACCTCGGCCGCCCCATGCTGTCGTCCAATGTGGCCATGGCCCTGTACGCAGCCCGCCTCGTGATCGGAACAACCCGTGAAATCTACGTACAACGGGCGAATCTTCCGCCTCGTGAACCGGGTGGCCTCGCTCGAACTTGGCGATCACGTGACCCGCTCCGGCGGCGGGACCGCCTGCTCCCGCCGCGGCTCCGCCCGTCACTGTTCGCGCTACGGGAGCTCAGCGTAGGCCGCCTGCATCTCGTCGGTGATACGCCACAGGGCAACCCGCGCGCTGGGCAGGAGAGCGTTCACGTCCTTGCTCCAGCTGGCCAGGACCTCACCGTCCTGCTGGATCTCTGCTGCCAGGGTCGTCACTGTTCCCATGAGGAACCCGCCCAGCACGAGCCGACGTCCTGCCGCATCCGGCACCGTGCTCGACAGCACCATGCCGTCCACCCCCATGTCGTACTCGGGATCATCGGGATCGTCCGGGTAGCCGTGCGAGTCGATCAGCCGCACGTTCTCCAGATGCCGTTCGCCCAGGACGGGGGCGAGCCATCGGTCGCTCTCGCCATGCTGCGTGGTGGCCAGGCGCCGTAGCTGTGCCGGCAGGAGCCGCCGCAACTCCGCCTCATGGCGCCGTACGTCGGCGGTGGCGGCCTCCAGCGCCCGAAAGCCCCGCCGCACGGCGGGGTGGACGGGTGCGACCGGCTCCGGATGCAGCTCCAGCCAGGCGGCGAGCTCGTCGCGGAAGGCCGGCATGGTCAGCCTGTCGTCCTGCTCGTAGGCGGTCGCCGCTTCCAGCACCGGGGCCAGATCCGTTGCCGCTTCTCCGCCCTGCGCCCACAACGAGTACTCCTGGCCCTGCATGTATTGGGTGCCATCGGGCGGGAACTTCAAGCCCTTGGCCAGAACGAAGAGCGTCTTGGCCAGCGACCACACATCCGCCGGGTACGCAGGCGTACCCGGGTCGGGAAACCGCATCTCCGGAGCGAGGAAGTACAGCGGCCCCATCTTATTGGTGGCGCTGGTCAGCTGCGGCCGCTGCGGCCATGCGGCAATGCCGAAGTCCGCGACCGCCGGTCGGCCCTGGTAGTACAGGAGGTTGTCCGGCTTGATGTCCCGGTGCGCGATGCCCCGCGCCGCCAGCTCGGCGAGAGTGCCGGCCACGTGCCAGATCGCCTCCACCACCTCACGCAGTTCGGCCGGATGGCCGCCAGGGCTGAGAACCTCACTCAGCTTTCTGGCCTCCGGCATGACGAACCACTGCGGCGGATCCTGCGGATCGGCATCGAGGACCGGCACGATCCCCAAGACCTGGTCCTGAGTCAGCTGCTGCATGTGCCGCACCTCCTTCTGGAAGCGCTCTTGCGTAGTTTTATTGACCGTGCCGCCCCTGCCCGGCCGCGGTGACTTCAGAACGCCTTGTGTTCCGTCCTCGTGTCGCACGAAGTGGACGTGTCCGAAGAACTTCACAGCACGGATATCACGCCAGGATCCCCACGAACGGGAGGCAGTTGCAGACATGCCAGGCAATGTAGAACACCACAAGCATCGTCTGTGCCCTCATCCCCCGGTTACTGCCCACACCATTCACAGCAGGCCCGCTTCCTCGGCCTGGTACCGAAGCGGGAGAGCGCGGAGCAGGTCTGGCGTGCCCCAGCCGACAGAGCCAGGCGCATAGACCGGAACGGGTCCGATGATGCCGTTATGCCTGGCAGTCGTGAGCTCGTGGAGACCAATGTTCGCGTCCCGCCCTGCGCGGTGCAGGCGCTGACCGCCGTCATGGGACGCACCGGTGCCTCCCGGGATGCGACGGTTCGCCGCCTGTTGACCGAGCACGTTGAGCGCCAGGAGCCGATGCAACCCGAGGACAGGCTGACGCACATCTCCACCGTCCTGCGCTATCCGCGCTCGCCCCGCGGACCCAAGCAACCACGCGACGGCACACCGCTGAGGCTGCGGCTGCCCGCTGGCCTGGCCGACAGGGCCCGCGCCGTCTCCCTCCATCTGCCCGGGCAGTATCCCCGCGCCCATCGCGACTACCAGAGCCGGGCCCTGACCGACGCGGTGATGACCGCCATCGCCTGCGCCGAACTGTTCACAGACGACGTCCTGGAGGGTCTGCTCCCCCTTCTGCGTCACCGCGCGGCGCACAACCTGTGGCGACTGGCCTCCGTCGCCCTGTGCACCCGTCCGGAGTTCCACCTCCTGCGCGCTGCCGAGACGCTGCGCGACAGCATGGAAAGAGGGGCTGTACAGAGCCTGAACCTCCAGCAGCAGCGGCTACTGGACACCGTCGCGGCCTTGGAGGAACACGTCGCCTGGCACTCCCCAGCCCGTTTCATCGTGGCGGCCAACATCGCACGCGAGCATCTCACCGGCCCCCGAGCCGAACAGAACGAACAGATGCTCTACGAGGAGGGCAAGGACTTCGACGACCTGTACCGCGACACCCTGCACGCCCGGGAGGAGACACGCCAGAAACTCCTGCGGGGCACGTGGGACTACGACTGGTCCGGACGCGGAGGGGCCGCGGTGTGGCGGGCCGAACGCCAGGTGACCCTGCAGCACGTCGAGGACTGGCTGGTCGACCGCACCGGTACAGCGCCCGCACAAATGCTTGCGGCCCCGCCCGGATGGCTGCTGCTGCGCCCCGCCACCTGGACAGCCGCCGCCCCTGCCCTCACCTGGGACGGACAGCTCCCGCCCCCGTTTCCCCAGTGGCTCCGCGAAGGCCGCGTCCTCGCCTTCCCCTATCGCAACCGCCAGGCCCTGTGGCCCCTCCAGCGCATCCAGCGCGCCCCGGGCTGGGAGCCCGTCCCCGGCATCGAGGCGCTGCTCGCCCCCGCCCGGGCCCTGCCTGCGGGGAAGGTGCTCGGCTACATCGAGGCCCTGCTCATCGAATGGAACCACCCGTTCGCCCCGGAGGAGGAACCCGCCTTCGACAGCGCCCTGCAGATCCCCGCCGGCCTCGCCCACGACGTCGGCCTGATCACCGCCGAGGAACACCAGGCCGCAATGGCTGAGGCGCGCGAAAGGACTCTGCGCGGCATGGACACGGTCATTGCCCGCTTCGAGGACGACGGCGTCGACACCGACACCCTTCAGTACCTACGGGCAGCCCGGGGACGCTTCAGCGAGTTCAAACGCCAGGCCAAGCGGATCGACGCAAGCATCGGATCCCGGCTCCAGGTCACCAGGGCACTGTGGCGGTGGCCGGGGCGCTCAGCCGCAGCCGAGTTCTGCGCCGGTTCCTCCGCCGACCTCGTCCAGTGGCTGGCCACCGCCGCCCACCAAGGGAGCGCACTGATCCTGGAGCTGGCGATGCAGGAGGCGTGGCATGACGCCTTCGACCGTTACGGCCGCCGGGACGGGGCCCCCGGTGCCTGGGGCCGCGGCCGGGTGTGACACCCACCGATACAACATGTGCTCTTCGCTGCGCTCAACTGGATGCAGGCCGGGCAAGAACGCCCAGGCCCATGTCACCCAGCGAACCGCACGCGTACACCCTTATCAGGGGGAAGACCCGCATGACCCACCCGAACCGACCACTGATCTACTTCGTCGCCACCGGCCTCGGCTTCCTTGTCCTGGCCCTGATCGACGCCCCGTGGTGGCTGACCGCCTTTGCCTTCATCTGCTTCACCCTTGGTCTCACCGTCACCTTCGTTCAGTCCGTCTTTCCCCAGCAATCCGAGCACCGGCTGGCCTGGTGGCGGGCCCGCTGGAACCACCAGAGGCGCCGCAGGTGACGTGAGCCGGACCCGGGCGTCGGTGCGGGATGGCCGCGCTCCCAGCTGCAGAGGCCCCGCCCCATGATCGCGTAGCTGCAGATGGCACACACCGCAAGATTCTTTCTGCGTCGAGAGGGAACCGTGGCCTTTCCCTGGCCCGCCGCACTGAAAGCCGTCTCCGACCTGCTGTGACGGAAGGTGGATGCAGAGACGACTCAGAGCGGGGCTTACGGATGCGAGACAAGTTATTGGGCCGCAATCACATCCAGGCTCCGCTTCCTCGCCGCTGCTGCTCCGGTGGTCGCCAGTACCCCGGGATGGAGACCGGAGGCACGGACTGGCCTAGCCTTGGCCCAGGTGCGCTCGCCGACCAGGCACGGCGCCGGGGGAGGGCAAGGGAGCGTGTTTGACAGGTGGCTCAGGCCGCAGGACGTGGAGCAGCCGGACGGGCTGCTGGAGTACCAGCTGCTCGCCAACGGTGGGCTGATCGAGGACGACGAGCTCGTCGAACGGCTGGGTCACGAGGTGATGCGCAACTACCTGGTCCCCGGCGAGCTCGCCAACGTCTTCGACGACCTGGGCGCCCCGGAGGTCGCGGGCTACCTGCGGAAGAACAAGTTTCCCGTGGACCGCAAGATCCGCCACGGGGACTTCGGGGAGATCATCACCGGCGCCCTCTACCGCAGGGTGCGCCGGTGGTGCGTCCCGGTCCTGAAACTGCGCTACAAGCAGACCCCGGCCCAGGCCGTGCAGGGCACGGACGTGCTGGCGTTTCGCTTCCGCCAAGACCCTCCCGCCATCGCCGTGCCGGAGGTGAAGACCCGCGCCTACCGGGACAACCGGGTGGGCAGCGAGGCGTACGACAGCCTGGAGAAGGTCCTGGACAGACTGGACGAGAGCATCCACTTCCTCATGGCCCGCTGCGCTGACCGCGGGCAGGCGTTCCTCGCCCTCCGACTCGGCGCCCTGCTGCGCGATCCAGAACGGCGCCAGGTGGAACGGCACATGCTCTTCGTCCACGACGCGGGGTCGTGGAAAGAGGACATCGTGGCCGGACTCAGCATGAAGGTGACCGAGCGCACCGAGCTGACCGTCGTCAAGATCGACGATCTCAAGGAGTTCGTCGGCCGAGTCTACGAAGCGGCAGAGACGGCCCCCAGCACCACCAGCAGCGGCACGGACGACGGAACGGCGGCGGGAACAGCGTGAGGGACGACGACGGGACCGTACGGCGTCTCGGTGAAGAGGCACTGGCCACAGGAGAGGCGTCCGCATCCCTGCGAGGACAACTGCGCTCCCACGTCCTGGCCGAGCAGATCAGCACCGAGGGGACGGCCCACTACACCTACGACCCCGCTGCGCTGCGCCGCGGCCTCTCCCTCGCCCGGCTCGGGCAACTGGCCCGCACCCCGCGCGAGCGCCGCACGGAGCCGGGGCCCCTGCCGGACATCGCCCAGGCCTACGCCGACCTCGCAGCCCGGGCCGGCACGCCGGAGGCACGGACCGAGCTGCTGGCGATCTCGGCGACGATGTGGAGCCTGGCCGGCTACCAAGCCAACGCCACTGCCATCGCCCGCACCTTCCAACAGGAAGTCGGCAACCTGTTCTCCCACGGGGACATGCCCGACACCGACGCTCTGACAGCCGCCGCCCCCTACCGGATCGCCGAGGCCGCCGGCGCGGTCCTGCGCCGCGACATCGACACCACTGCCCGGCTCGGCGCCGCCGCAGCGAGCGAACTCCCACGCCTCGGCCGCGCACTCACCGCCGCCCTCGCCGCAGGCCGGGCTGAGCAGGCGGACCTTGCCGTGCTGGCCGCCTACGGCCTCGTCGGCCGCTCGGCCCGCTCCCTGGCCACCCTGTGGCGCACCGGTGACCGCACGGCCGGACGCGCCGCGATCAGCGACCTGAAGCAGGCCGCGGCCATCCTCCTCCAGGCCTCCGTCGTGGACACCTGGACCCTGGTCGACTCCCTCGCCCACGCCGTCGAGGACATCGTCGCGACCTCCCCGTGGCTCCTGCTGCGCCGCGCATCCAGCTGGTCAAGGACCTGGGAGCGCTACCTCAAGGCCCTGATCGTCTCCGACCGCCCCATCACCCAGGTCTGGCCCTCCCAGCGCACCGCCCTGGACGCCGGACTCCTCGACGCCCGGGCCCACAACTTCACGGTCACCATGCCCACCTCCGCAGGCAAGACCCACATCGCCGAGTGGGCCATCCTCCACGCCCTCGCCGACACCGGCGAGACCGACGACAGCCCCTTCGGCCTGGTCCTGCGCTTCCTCGATCCGCCGCTGGCCGTCTACGTGGTGCCCACCCGCGCGCTCGCCGCCCAGGTCGAGCGGCACCTCGCCGCCAGCCTCGAGCTCGTCGGCCTGCGCGTCTCCTCCCTCTTCGGCGGCGCCGAACACGTCCGCTACGAAAACCAGCTTCTGGACTACACCGACGTCCTCGTCGTCACCACCGAGAAGCTCGACCTGCTGCTGCGCAACACCCCCGAGCTCGCCAGCCGGCTGCGCCTGGTCCTCGTCGACGAAGGGCACTCCATCGACCGCTCCGCCCGCGGACTCCGCCTGGAAATGGTCCTCACCCGGATCCGCCGCACCACCCCGCAGGCGCGGATCGTCCTGCTGTCCGCGGTCCTGCCCAACGGCGAAGACATCGCCCGCTGGCTGGAGCCCACCGCCGACGGCACCAACCACGCGAAGATCGACTGGTCACCCTCCCAGCTACGCACCGGAATCTTCTGCTGGCTAGGACAGGAGAAGGACGGACAGACCGGCAGCATCCACTACGGCACCGCCCAAGGCAGAGACTTCTTCGTACCCAAGGTGCTCACCCGCCACCTCACCCGCAGCCGACTGTCCCCGCGTGCCACCAAGGACGTCGCGGCCGCACTGGCGCTGCACTTCGAACGCCTCGGCCCAGTACTCATCTCCACCACCCAACCCGCCTACGCGCAGGCCGTCGCACGCGCCCTGCAAACGGCACTGAAGAAGACAGACACCCCGGTGCTCGGCGTGCAGAGCCAGCGGGATCAACGCCTGGCGCTCTCGGAACGGATCGCCGAGCACCTCGGCGACGAGCACGAACTCACCGTCATGGTGACCCAAGGAATCGCCTACCACCACGGCACGGTCCCGCAGCCCGTCCGGCACCTGCTGGAGCGCGCCTACCACGACGGCGCACTGCGCGTGCTGTGCGCCACCAGCACCCTCTCCCAGGGCATGAACCTGCCAGTCAAGACCGTGCTGGTGCACAGCACATGGCGCAACCAGGAGCAGATCGGCGTCCGCGAGTTCTGGAACGCCGCCGGCCGAGCCGGCCGAGCCTTCCAGGAGACCGAAGGCCACGTCGTCCTCATCGCCAAGGACGCCGAAGACGCCCGAAAGCTACGGCGCCGCTACCTCGACAAGGACAACATCGAATCGGTCCTGTCCACCATCGGCGCGCTCTACCACCACCTCGCCACCACGAGACTGGGCGCCCGCCCCACCCCCGGACAGAACCTGACAGACATCGAACTCCCCGACCCAGAACTGGAAGAACTCACCGACTGGGCGCAGACGCTCGATCTCCAGCTCCTGATGATGCTCGCCGAAGAAGTCATCGACACCCCCGACCAGCAGCTGCTGGAGGACGCAGCACATGACCTGCTCACGCACACCCTGGGCGGCCACCAGATCGGCGCCCAGCACTGGTCCCTCAAGCCGCTCGCCCGGTTCACCGCCCGCCGCGTCGCCACTCTCGCCCGACAACTCCCCGACCCGGCCGCCCGCGCGGCAATCCTGCGCACAGGACTGAGCCTGCAAGGCGGCCTCGACGCGATCACCGCCGCCGAGCAACTCGCGAACACCCTCACCGAGCACCCCGGCCTCCTCGCCCCCGCAACATGGCCAGCCCTGCGCGACACAGTCCTGACCGCCGCCACCAAGATCCAAGAACTCCACCGCAGCGCCACCGCCAAAGACCGGCCGATCGGAGCGGTCGTCCCTCTCGCCGGCGACTGGATCGCCGGCTGGACGCTCCAGGAGATCCACAGCCACTACCAGCTACTCCTCAACGCCAAGGACATCACCGTCACCTCGGACTACATCGACAAGGTGATCGTCCAAGACCTGGCCTGGGCCGTCTCATCGATCCTGCAGATCCTGGAGACCCGCCACGGCGTCACACCCGAAGGCCCACTCGCCACCCTGCCCGCCATGCTCAAGTACGGCGTCGACACCGCCCCCGCCTGCTACGCCGCCAGCCTGGGCATCCACCAGCGCAGCGCAGCAATCGACCTGGCCGCACGCTGCCCCGTACCCGAACCGTCCTTCTCCGACTTCACCGGCTGGCTCGGCGACCTGACCACCGACGAGATCACCGCCATCACCACCCCCAGCATCGCGGCCCTGCTCATCCGTAGCACAGAGCGTCGCACCCCCCGCATCGTCCAGAAGACCATCCTCAGCGGCCGAGGAACGTTCACCACCCCCCTGCGCGGCGTCCGGCACACCTACAGCGACGGGTACCTCGCCGACCTGGCCGCAGGAACCGTCCTCGAACTCGTCCGCGATCACGACAACCCGTCTGATCCAAACGCCATCCGGGTTGAGCACAACGGGCTCCATCTCGGCTGGATCGCCAAGGCCGCTGCCCGGCCGCTCGCGCTGGCCCTCGACGACCGGCCCGCCCCCTTGGTCACCGCCGTCCTGCACACCGACCCCCGGTCCTTCGCCGACATCGGCCAGCTGGCCGGCTACGACCAGGTCGAGCTCACCATCACCATCAGCCCAGCGCCGGAAGGGCGCGGAGCGCGCACATCGCGGTGACCAGATCCCGCCCGGTTGGGGAAGCCGAACGCGGTGGCGGCCAGCCCAGTCCGTGACGTGGGCGCGTGCTTGGTGGTCGCCGGGGCCGCGCTGGCGCCGTACAGCGCACCGAGCCGCTCCGCCAGCCTTGCGGCGAGGCCGCGGTGGGTGCCCCCAGGAAGCGAACCCACGTTCCTTCAGAGGGAGTTGACGAGAGATTGAACTCCTATTGATCAGAAACTCATGGGGTTCTCGTCCAGGACGCAGCGGACGTGTGGGCCGCCGAAGTAACCGCGGACGATGTGTGGCTGACGCTGACGTCGCCGGAAGAAGCGAAGGGTCTCAGCGGCGAGTTCGGCCTGGTTCCGGGCCCGGTGCTGTTTGGGCAGGCTGTGCTTGAGGTCGGCGTTGACCAGCTCGTCGGGGTTCAGCTCGGGTGAGTAAGCGGGGAGGAAGTGCAGTTCGACGTCGTCGGGGTGGGCGGCGAGCCAGTCGCGGACCTTCTTGGAGCGGTGGGCGGAGTGTCCGTCGACCACGAGGTGGACCTTGTGGTCGAAGTGGCCGGCGAGCCGGTCCAGGAAGCGGCACATCACCTCGGCGGTGAAGCTCTCGGTGAAGACCATGAAGTGCATCCGGCCCCTGGTGCTGATCGCCGACATCGCGTTGACCGAGAACCGGTTCCCGCTCCGCCGCACCACAGGAGTCCTGCCCTTCTCGCCCCAGGTGCGGCCGGTGACCTGGTCGGATCGGATCCCGACCTGGTCGGCGCAAAGGATCTCGCCGCCGCCGCCGGCCTTCGCCTTCGCGCGGATCTCCGGCCAGGTCTCCTGATGCCAGCGCCGGACCGCATCCGGGTTCTGCTCGACGGCCCGCTTGTCCGGGCGCTGGAAGGACAGCCCCCACCGCTTCAGGTACTTACCCACCCCTACCTCGGTCAGCCGCACCCGGTACAGCTTCGCGATCAGATCGCCCACCAGACGCCGCGTCCACAGCCGGCCGGAAAGCCCCACGTCACAGGGCCGGTGGTCCAGGACCGCCTGCCGCACCGCAGCCTGCTCGGACTCCCCGAGCACCTGGTGCACCCCGACCGGCTTGCCGCGCGGACGCATGACCAGCGCCTCCCGCCCGCCGGCCTGCCACTTCACCCACCACCCGTCGACAGCCTTCAGCGACACCCCGAAGACCGCCGCCACGTCCTCACGGCCCCGCCCCGCCACCAACGCAGCCACCGCCCTCAGCCGCAGGGCCTCCTGCGCCGACGGCGACAGATGCCGCGCGTCCCCCACCAGATTGCTCACACCCCACCAACGACCCAGAACCCGAACCGTTTCGGATCAATAGGGTCGAGAGTTTGGTGTCGAGATCCGTCGGACCTGAATGGCGAGTGCGCCGAGGGCTTCCTTCTCGGGCCCGTAGATGGTGCGGATGTTGGCCAGCTGCTGGTCGCGGGTGGCGGTTGGGTTGACGTTGGACGGGCCTTCGCCGTCGAGGAGGGCTTCGAAGTCGGGGTACTCGGTGACTCGGAGGACTTCGACGTCGCAGGTCTCGTCGGTTTCCTTGATGCGGAAGCGGATGGTGTCGCCGGCGGCGAGGTCGGCGAGGTGCGGGTACTTGACCCGTACCTCGATGGTCTTGGTGCCCGCGGCGACGAGCTCGAGGTACTGGCGGTAGAGGTTGAGCTCGCGGAGGCGGGCGGTGCGGTCGGTCATCGGGAGGGAACGCTCCTGGGGGACGGTGCGGTGATCAGGCGGCCGATTTCTGCGGCGGAGTACGAGCGGAAGAAGTGGCGGGGGTCGGAGAGCAGGGTCTCGGTCATGGTGAGCAGCTGGTCGGCGTACTCGGTGACGGTGCCGGGCCACTGCCGGGTGTCGAGCATCCAAGGGGCGGCGTCCTCGGGCAAGGGGGCATGGCCTTCTCGTATGAGGGATTTCGACAGCTTGGCGCCGGTGTCGGTGACGACCTGGGGGCAGAAGAGGCGGGCCGGTAGTTGGGTGCGGGTGAGGCCCACGGCCTGGAGGGCCTCGTCGACGAGGTGGGAGCCGAAGACCCAGTCGCCGCCCTTGACCATGACGTGCAGGGTGCCCTGGGGGCTGGTCAGGGCGAGTTCCTTGACCAGGTTGCGGTAGAGGGTGGCCAGGTCGAGGTAGCCGCCGGCGGTGGGCGTGATGGTGGCCTCGTACGGGCCGTGGTGGAGGCAGACGGCGGAGACGTCTGCGGACTCGGGGCCGGCGAGGTGGACCCGGGTGCGTTCGGCGTGCTTCTCCGTCCAGCCGCAGCCGGGGTGAGGGCAGGGGATGCGGAGGTGCGGGGTGCCGGTGGAGGGGGCGAGCCACCAGCGGGCGGCGTCGATGCGGGGGAGGAGCCGGAGCCAGGTGCGGCGGTAGTGCTGGCCGGCCTGCTGCTGGGTGTATGTCTCGATGTGGTGCGGGATGCCCAGGCGTCGGGACAGGGCGGCGAAGAGGGGCTGGTAGAGGGCGGTGACGAGGTCGATCAGGGCCTGCTCGCCCAGGGCCTGGGCGTAGGCGCGCTGGTAGCAGTGTCCGCTGGTCGGGTCGGCCGCCAGCTCGTGTGGGGCGTTGTCGAGGGCGCTGAAGAGGACCTCGGTGGGGAGTCCGAAGCGGTCGCGCAGGCGGGCCGCCATGGCGAAGGCCAGGGACTGTACGAGCGAGGTGCCGATGTGCGGGGCGCCGTTGATCTGGGTGCCGACGACCAGCACGATCCGCTCGGGCGGGGAAGCCAGGATGCGTGGGGTCAGGACGTCCTCGGCGTGGTGGAGGGCGTTGGCGAGAACGGTGTTCGGCGAGACGGGGTGGGTGGTCACGTGGTGCCTCCCTGGGGGCCGGTGGTGTGGGGCGGCAGGGGCGCGGCCCCGTTCTTGGCACGGTCGAATGCGGCCCAGACGCACTTCGCGGGCCCGGTCTGGTCTTTCACGCCCCAGCGGTCGGCGGTCGCGGCGACGATCAGCAGGCCGCGGCCGTCGACGGCGGACTCCTCGGGAACGCGCTTCGTCGGCCTGTTCCTGCCGCTGTCGTGGACCTCGATCCGCAGCTCCTCGTCGAGGGACTCGACGCGTACGAGGACCAGCCGGCCCACGGGCACCCCGTGGAGCACGGCGTTGGTGACGAGCTCCGAGGTGCACAGCCGCATGTCGTCGAGGCGGCTCGTCTCACCCCATTCGGTCAGGGTGGCGGCGACGAAGTCGCGAGCGGTACGCGGTGTGGTCCGGCGGCGGGGGAACAGCGTGGTGCGGTGCCGACCCGTGCCCGGAAGGAGATCTGGGGCGGCGTCGGTCGCCTCGTTGGTGAGTCTGCTTGCCATGGTCAACAGCAAAGCGACTTAACTCATTTGGGTCGGGAGCCAGCGCGGGGGCCAAGGCGGGGGCCAGTATGGGGGCCAGAGGTCACGTGTTCCTGGGGGACGGCATGGGCGAGACGGGGATCGGCGCCTTGCTCGTCCGGCTGCGTACCGAGCGCGGCTGGAGCCAGCAGAGGGTTGCCGACGAGTTCAACGCCTTGGAAGGACGCTCTGCGAAGACCGGCAAGGAGATCGGACGCTACGAGCGCGAAGCGCGGATCCCGATTCCCTACGCCCGGAGGTACCTGGCGCAGATCTTCGATGTCGATGTCGCCCTGCTCGACCAGGCCGTTGCCACAAGTAAGGGGCGGCGTGACGGGGCCGACGCCACAGATGCCGAGATCGTGCTGTCCGTGCTGTCACCCAAGGACAACTGCGTTCGTGGAGAGCCACTGTCGGAGGATGCGGTGCGTTCGGCCGAGTTCGCTCGGTTCATCGCGTACCGCAATGCTGACGAGTTCGTCGTCGAGCAGTTGGAGGCGGACGTCGGTCGGCTCGCCCGTACGTACGTCAGTCACCCGCTGATGGAGCAGTACGTCGAGATCAGGCGGTTACGGGACGGTGTCTTCGACCTGCTGCGCGGGCGCCAGCACCCCAGGCAGACCACGGACCTCTACCTTTCCGCCTCCCGCCTCTGCGGTCTGTCCGCGCACGTCTGCCTAGATCTCGGCGACTACGACTCCGCCGCCACTCATGCCCGTACCGCACGGGCCTGCGCCGAGGCCGCCGGGCACGAGGGGATGCTGGCCTGGGTACGGGCTGTGGAGTCGTTGATCGCGTACTGGACCGGCCGGTACGAGCAAGCGGCCCGGCTGGCGCAGGCCGGCCTGCGCCACAGGGCGAGTGGCAGCATCGGTGCACGGTTGGCGAGTCTGGAGGCTCGGGCGTTGGCGATAGTCGGCGACTCGGCTGGGGCGCTCGCCGCTCTGTCGGATGCTGAACGATCCCGTGAGGCGGTCTCGGGTCGGGACGAGGTGCCGGGAGTCTTCGACTTTCCGGTCGCCAAGCAGTTCGCCTACGCCGGGACGACCCTTCTGGCCGTAGGCGGACAGGAACGCATTCAGAAGGCCATTGCCAGCGCTGAAACGGCGATCCGGCTCTATCGCAGTGCGGACGGCGACGATCAGTCCGTGGGAGACCTGTTCGCCTCGCACCTCGACCTCGCCCATGGACATCTGCTTCTGGGTGACCTGGACGGCGCCGAGGAGATGCTCGGCTTCGTCGTCACAGCCTCGCCGGAGCGCATGTCGGCCAGCATCGTGCGCCGGCTCACCGTTCTTGGGCGTGAGCTGGAAGGGCCGCAGTACGGTGGAGCCGCGCAGGCGGTACACCTGCGTGACCGGCTCCAGCACACAGCCGTCCGTGCGTCCCTGCCCGCCGCCCACCCTCCGGAGTTGCCGACGTGACCGACCTGTCCGCTGCCCACGACGCTGCCGTCACCGATCGGGCCCGCCTTGCGGGTAGTGCCTACAACGGAGACCGGGACCTGGCCGCCCGGCAGTCGCTCTACCAGTGGCAGACGCCTCGGTATGACCTGCCCGGCCTCGTCGCCGAGCGGCTGAGCGACGTACGCGGGCGCGTCGTCGACATCGGCTGCGGCAACGGCAAGTTCATCCAGCGGCTCCGCCAGGACCGCCCCGATCTGTCCCTGCTCGCCTTCGACATTGCCCCCGGAATCCTTGCCAGCGTCCCCGGCCCGGTTGCCGTGGCGGACGCGACGAGGCTTCCGCTGGCGGAGGGGAGCATCGATGCCGCTCTCGCGCTTCACATGCTTTACCACGTGCTCGACATTCCCCAGGCGGTCAGGGAACTGGCCCGGGTCGTGGCCCGCGACGGGCTGGTGGTCGCCTCCACCAACGGCGAGTGCGACAAGGCCGAACTCGACGACCTCTGGCAGCGGGCCGCCGGTGACGTCCTCGGGATCGACCGCGGGCCGGCCAGGATCTCGCTCAGTGCCCGCTTCTCCCTGGAAAAGGCTCCGACCTTCCTCGGTGAGGAGTTCAGCCGGGTGGAGGTCGTCGAATTGCCGGGGACCATCGCGGTCCACGACCCGGAGCCTGTCATCGCCCACATGGCTTCGTACCGAGCCTGGGCAGATCAGCACGACGTGCCCTTCGACGCGACCATCGACCGCGCCCGCACACTCGTTGCCGACCACATCGTCCGCTACGGCGCGTACGAGATCACCTGCCTTGGAGGGATCCTCGTCTGCCGCCGCTGAGATCAGTCCAGCGGCGGCCAGGGCCCGTCCAGCAGGCGGCCCGCCTCCTCGACGATCTGTTCCGCCAGGTGCTCCCGGTCTCCCTGTCGGATCGCCGCCCAGTCGTTGTAGGCGTCGGTTTTTTCGACCAGTGGCTTGAGCTGCTGCGGGCGGGCCAGTGCGCCCCACCCTTCGTACGTGATCAGGTCACCGCCGGCGCCGGGGGCCAGGCTGCCGTTCACGATCAACTGGAGCCACCAGCGCACGAGTTCCCAGCGGGCCGCTTCCCAGGGGAGGTCGGTGGTGTCGGCCGGGAGTTCCTGGAGCAGGCCGAGTTCGCTCAGCACCTGGTCGAAAAGGGCGTCGGCCTGCTCGTGCTCGGAGCGTGACAGGCCGGCGAGGAGGGGCAGGGACGCAGTTGCGACGTCGAGGACCAGGGCCGTGAGGCCGGCTTCAATGAGCTGTTCCGGGCGATGTCGGCGGCCGATCAGGCGTTCCAGGGCCAGCATCCGGATGCAGTCGACGGCCTCCTGCGCGGTCATGGCGTACGGAGCGAACGGGGTGGGCGCGGTGACGTCAATGCCCGGTCCGCCCTCGACGAAGTACGACCAGAAGTCGACTGTCGTACGGGCGAGGAGGCCGCTCGACCGGCCGGCGAATTCGTGGTGGATGTAGTCGGCGAGGTCGTTCCCGTACAGGATGATGTCGGTCTGGTAGACGGACAGGACGGGGTGCCCGTGCTCGCCCGCCGTGCCTGGCAGGTAGCGGTGTCCGTAGACCGGGACCAGCCGCGGCACGCTCTCCAGCTCGGTCCTGGCGACATGCAGTGCCTCGGATGTCTCCGTCGGCCTCGACGGCCAGGCGGGATGCCAGAACCCGTTGCGCTCCACGTCGAAGAGCACCCCGTCCACCGGCCACGCCAGCCGCCCGGCCAGGTCCTCGGGGTCGCCGTCGCGCCAGTCGGGCCACCTCGACGAGCCCCGCGGGAGCCCGGCGGCGAGGAAGACCCGGTGATCCGCCGAGAAGGCGAAGCCGAACCGCGCCTCGACCGCGTCGAGCTCCTGTTCGGTGAGCCCCGGTCCGATCTCGGTGCGGAGCATGCCCTGAAGGGTACGGGCGGCTTCCAGGGTCAGTCGTGGGGTCGACGGCGTGTTCACGCATGCCAGCGTAGTGAGCGGCACGGCCGTACACGCCAGGAGGTTGTGGCAGCCCGTTACCTCATTGCGTATTCCCTGCGACGGACTGCGACGACCTCGGTACCGTGGCGCCATGACGGACAGGGGAGAGCCGCCGGTCGTTGCGAACCGATGGGCCGATGTTTCGGATCCGGTGTCGGGAGGGCGTGGAATCTTCCGGGACTTCTGCTCCTGCTTCGACCAGTCCCGTCCCCGTCCGCGAGCCCGCGTCGGGTTTCACGCGGAGCGGCAGGACCCCACCGCACCGGGCTGGCGGCGTCTTCTGGAGCTGGTCGAGGAGGCTGCTGCCGACGGGCGCGAGGAGTTCAAGCCGCTGATCGAGTTGAGCCCGGAGGAGCGCCGGCAGGTCATTACCTTGCCGCCGAGCATCGCCAAACTGACGGCGGTCAAGCACCTCGTGCTCTACGGCAGCAACCTGGTCCGGGTTCCGCCCGAGATCGGGGCTATGAGCAGCCTGGAGGAGTTCACCCCGTACACCTCCTACCGGCTGCACTGGTTCCCCTACGAGATCACCCGCTGCCGACGGCTGGCCCGCAGTACGGTGAGCACGCGAGCCCTCTTCGGCAACTTCAAGCTCCGGCCGCCCTTCCCGAAGCTGACGTCGTCCCCGGACTCCCTCACGGGCCTCGATCCGGAACGTCTGGATCCCGGGCGCTGGGGTCCCACAGCCCTCCAAGGCTGCAGCGTCTGCGACGGCCCGATTCCACAAGGCGGACTCCAGCAGGTGTGGATCTCCCTGCGCGTGGCCACAGACGTGCTGCCGCTGCTGGTCAATGCCTGCTCGTCGGAGTGCGTCGCCTCCCTCCCCGACGGTGCTGACAACTACATCCCCACAGCCCACAGGGGCGGTCGAGTTGACCAGCCGCCGTCCTACTGGGACTGATCGGGAGGACGGCTCTGGAAGCTCCATCACCGTCCAGAGCGTGGTCCTTCCGCAGGCGGTGTTCGGTTTGGCTTCACGGACGGTGGGGTGGATGCGGCGCGAGGCGCGGGCTTCGATCGGCCGATGACTACGGTTCCTTGCCGGCGTGCTGCTTGTACCCGCTTGTTGGGCTGGGCCGTGATGCGCCAGATCAGGACCTGGGCCGGGTGCTCAGCCGTGTCTAGTTCGCGTTCGGCCGCGGCCTGGGCCAAGAGCTGGTGCGGGTGATTGCCGCCGGACTCGGCACGGGCGAGGGCGGTGACGAGGGCCGGCCTGGCCGGGGCGGTGAGGATGAGCTCGGCTTGGGCGGGGATGGCGTGGGGATCGTCACGGCTCGTCTCGGCGCCGGCACTCTTACGGCCGTGACGGCCGCCGGAGCCGCGTTCGTCAGCACCGCCGGCCTCGGCACCGCGATCGCCACCTTCCTCCTCCCCCGGCCCCGGCCCTTCCGCCCTCGCCGTCGCCGCCCTCGTCCTCCTCGCCGTCGCCCTCGCTGTCGCTGTCGTCGTCGTCGCCGTCGTCGTCGCGGTCGCCGTTCTCGTCGTCGTCCTCCGCTGCCGTCCCGGCTGTGAGCCGGCCGCAGGCATCTCCTGACCCGTCTTGCCGCGCGAACGGGCCCCGGGAGGAGACGACGACCGCATGAGCGATCACCGCCGCGTCTACGGCACCGACCGTGGCGAGGACTCCCGCCCGCTCCCCGGCCGCACCTATACGGAGCTGTGCGAGGGTCCTCTCGACGGGCAGCTCCTCGATGTCACCGGATGGACCGACGACGCCCTCACGAAAGCCGCCGCCCTCATCACCGAGGCCGCCGCCCACGGCCCCGGCGGCCGCGCCCTGTACGACCCCGCCCCCGTCGCCCCGGGCCGCTGGGGGGCGGACAGGCGACATCCCCTGATCCCGGCCCAGAGCTGCGCCGCCGCGACCTGCTCGTGACCCGTCCGCAGGGGCGGTACCCGCTCGGGTGCCGCCCCTTGCGGCGTGCTGCTCCCAAGTCCCGCAAGGGGAGCGGGCCGTCTGGACAATGGGGCAAGAATGATCTTGGTCGCGCTTACCGCCGGACTTACCACCACGCTTACCACCGGCCTCACCAAGCCGCGGCCTGCACCGCTGTGACCTGCGAGGGTCAGTCTTTGGGTCACTCCTCCACCCGCCCCCGGCCGGGCTGCTCCTCGCGCGTCAGGGCGCCGCCCGCCCTGCCCCGGGCCCTCTGCCTCGTGCCGCCCGTCCGGCGCGGGGCGCAGGTGGGTGCCTCCCTGTGCCCCGCGGCGATAGATGACACCGGCGACGCCGGCCGGCCTGCGGTGCGGCGTCGGATTTTCAGCGGTACTCGTCACCGAATGCGCGAGCCTGTCGTCACCAGCGCCGATTTCGCAGACCGGTTGTCACCAGGCCCGGCGGAGGTGCGAGCCGATGACCTGGCGCTCGGCGCGGACGTCGGGACCGTCATCGGGGCGAACGGCGGTGCGGTGACAGTTTGGGCTGCGAGATGTCATCTATCGCTGCGAGGCACATCCGCCCGGAGGTTGCACCACCGGTTGCGGGCCCCCTCGACCATGCCTCGCGTCCGCGCAGGTCACCGGCCGTGGGTCAGTCGATCCCGGCGCCGACACCTCTCCTGTGGAAGGCAGGAGAGGGTTCTCCTTCCCCATCTCGGCGGGGCGGGCGGCGGACGCGCCTGGCCCGCGGCTGCCGGAGATTTCTGACACCCCGCCACGGGGCGGGAGACTGACCCGGGGCGGGCACCGCACCACACCGCCGTCCGCTCGGTCCCGGCCCCGACATTCCCGACCAGCTCCCGCCCGACCGCTGGGCCTGCACCGCCGCCGGGGAGTGGACCGCCGCCCCCGACACCACCCCGCTTCCGCCGCGCACCGGCCGGCGCCCCCTCGGAGACGGCCCCGCCGACCCCGGCGCCGCACCTGGCCGGCCCGGATAGGGTCGGGGTCAGCCCGTGCCGATATGGCGTGCGCGGGCGAGGCCCGGCGCCCAGGGGGTTCACCTTCCGGGGGCAGTACCGTCGGGTCGCCCAGACATGACGGTGGGGTCGTTCCCAGACTTGGGAACGACCCCGTTGTCATCGGGCCCGAGCTGCCGCGGTCGCACCTGTCCGCCCGGGCGCACGTCCATGCGCGCTCGTACGGGAGGCGCCGACGGCCGCCGCCCCCCCCGCGTTGTCCGGTCGGGGTCTGCGGGGCGGCCTGAGGGCGGTTTTCGATCCGTGGTGGGCCTCGCGCGTCCAAGCGTGCACACGTGCGCGAGCACACGCGTGCACACGAGCTGGGAGGGAAGCCGGGGCCGAGCCGGAGAAAACCGTTCGGGACGGTGGGTGTGCGGCGTGGGCGGGGGTAGGCGGTGCGGCGGAGTGAAGTGGACACCTCCTGGACCGGGCACGCGCGGACCATCCCCCCGGACGCGCGCTGGCCGGCCATCCACCGGCCCTCGCCCGGCGCTCCGGGCGGGGGCCGCTGTCCGCCCTGCTCCTTCGCCCCACAGTCTCCTTGTGGGCCCCGCACGCCGTTCTGGCGGCCTCTCGCCTCGCTCGCGTTGCCCCTCCCGTGGGGGAGCGGTCAGGGTGGTCGCTCACGATCGAGCTCACCATGCTTGGGGGTGTTCACCACCGAACTCACCATGTCCGGGGTTGCTCACCACGGGGCTCACCACAGTGCTCACCATGGGTGACCCCTGGGGGCGTTTTGTCTGTTTCGGTGAAAGTTGCTTGGGAGCGTGCCGGCGTCGGGTAGAACTGCAGGTCAGGAAGACTGCTCCCCGCTCGCGCGGGGATGGACCCCTGCCCGCGCAGCCGAGGACGGCGGCGGCCTGCTGCTCCCCGCTCGCGCGGGGATGGACCCTACTACGTGCCCGCCTACCGGATCTACAGCGACTGCTCCCCGCTCGCGCGGGGATGGACCCCACGTCGCCGTCGACGAGCCCGGCCTGTGTGGCTGCTCCCCGCTCGCGCGGGGATGGACCCTACCCACCGTCACAACCCCCCGATGGAACGGCCTGCTCCCCGCACCCGCGGGGATGGACCCACCCTGAAGGCGGTGCTGCGGCGGCTCGGCACCTGCTCCCCGCACCCGCGGGGATGGACTCACGGGATGCCGGATCCGGCCGTTCGGCTTGTTCTGCTCCCCGCACCCGCGGGGATGGACCCCTCTACTCCAACGCGGTCGGCGTGCTGAAGACCTGCTCCCCGCCCGCGCGGGGATGGACCCGTCGCGCACCAGGGCTGCGCGTCCGACCAGGCGAAGCCGGGCAACCTGCTCCCCGCCCGCGCGGGGATGGACCCAGGGTCATCGCCGACGGCGAATCCGCCACGTGCTGCTCCCCGCCCGCGCGGAGATGGACCCACCCGCCAGGCGTCCGCCGTGAACCCGATCACCTGCTCCCCGCCCGCGGGGGGATGGTCCCCGCAGCGGGCCGAGTTGCGGGCGGGTCAGGCACTGTTCCTCGTGCCTGCGGGACTCATCTTCGGGTGTGGGTGCTGGAGCCGGGTTTGGTGGTGGTGCTGTGTCGGTTCTTCGGTCGCTTGGGTCGCTGTTGTCGGTGGGTGTGGTGAGTGGGGGAGCGGTCATGGTGGTCGCTCACCATCGAGCTCACCATGCTCGGGGTTGCTCACCACGGGGCTCACCACAGTGCTCACCATGGGCGGCCCTTGGGGGCGTTTTGTCTGTTTCGGTGAAAGTTGCTTGGGAGCGTGCTGGCGTCAGGTAGAACTGCGGGTCAGGAAGGCTGCTCCCCGTACGCGCGGGGATGGACCCATCCGCCAGGACATCGTCGACCTCCTCCACGCCTGCTCCCCGCGCCCGCGGGGATGGACCCCCGGCCGGACCCGCGAGCTCCTGCTCCCCGCCCGCACAGGGATGGACCCCGAAGGCGGTTCCTGCGGGCCCTGGTGCAGCGCTGCTTCCCGCGTCCGCGGGGATGGTCCCATGGGGGTCTGGGCCAGCTGCTAGGCACTCCGCTGTTCCTCGCGCCCGTGAGGCCCCGGCGCCGCCGTGACCCAGCTCGGCTTCCTGTTGCTCTCCGCGTCCGCAGGGATGGCCCCTGTGCCGCGATCGAGGAAGGCCTCCACGGCCTCTGCTCCCCGCCTGCGCGGGGATGGTCCCGGGGCCGGCCGGCCCGAACCCTGACCACCTGCTCCCCGTGCCCGCGGGAATGGACCCAAGCCGCCGAACCCCACCCTCCCGAAGCCCGGCTGCTCCCCGCGCCCGCGAGGATGGACCCGTTCGTGCTCCCCGGGGACAGGGGGGCGAACGTCTGCTCCCCGCGCCCGCGGGGGATGGACCCCGTGGTGTCCCACCACGGCGGAGACGCCCACTCTGCTCCCCGCACGAGCGGGGATGGACCCGCGCTTCGCGCCTACGTTCAGGAACGACTGAACTGCTCCCCGCGTCCGCGGGGGTGGACCCACCGAGGTCACGCACGACCCCGAGCTCCGCGCCTGCTCCCCGTGCCCGCGGGGATGGATCCCCGAAGGACTACGGCGGCTTCCTGTTCGGCATCTGCTCCCCGCTCGCGCGGGGATGGCCCCCGGAACGGAGAGCTGTCCGTGTACGCCCCGGCCTGCTTCCCGCTCGCGCGGGGATGGCCCCGGTGTGCGTCCGAGCCACTGTCCTTCGTTGCGCTGCTCCCCGTCTACGGGGGATGCATCCATGGCCACCCTGGTCCGTCGGGCCGACATCTGCCGCTCTTCGCATCCGCGGGGATGGCCCCGTTTTCTTCGGTGACTGGGGAGAGGGGACCGACTGCTCCCCGCCCGCGCGGGGATGGACCCATCATGCAGCAGGGCCGCTACTCGACCATGGACTGCTCCCCGCCCGCGCGGGGATGGACCCGTCGGGGTCGCCCAACCCGGCATGGTTCGTACCTGCTCCCCGTACGCGCGGGGATGGACCCGCGACCTCGCCGAGAAGATGGGCTGCAGCCGGCTGCTCCCCGTACGCGCTGGGATGGACCCCTCATGCGGCAGATCCTGCTGATGGGCCCGGGACTGCTCCCCGCCCGCGCGGGGATGGCCCCCAGAGCAAGACCGAGGCGGAAGCACTGGGCATCTGCTCCCCGCGCCCGAGGGGATGGACCCCGCGACTGGGTCTACGGCTCGACAGGCCAGGTCTGCTCCCCGCGTCCGCGGGGATGGCCCCGGGGCCGCCCTGATCACCACGACCGGCCACTACTGCTCCCCGTACGCGCGGGGATGGACCCGAGTCGGCCTTCGCCTGGGCCTGGGCCCGGGACTGCTCCCCGTACGTGCGGGGATGGACCCGCCTCGACCTGCACCGAGACCGGCCACCTGATCTGCTCGCCGCGCCGGCGGGGATGGATCCATCGCCGTGAACGCGGATTTCATCGAGTCGCCCTGCTCCCCGTAGGCCCGGGGGATGATCCCCACGACAACTGCCACTGCTACGCGGTGCCGGTGTGTCCGTGCGTTCGCGGGGATGGACCCTCGGTTGCTTCCTCGAACCCGCCGACCAGTTCCTGCTCCCCGCCTCGCGGGGACGGCCCCATCAAGAACTTCCAGGCCAACGTGAACGCGCTCTGCTCCCCGCACCCGCGGGGATGGGCCCACCAACGGGAAGGTCGCCGGGCGGGACCGGCTCTGCTCCCCGCGCCCGCGGGGATGGACCCGCGTCAACGGGGTCACACTCGGCACACAGGTCCTGCTCCCCGCGCCCGCGGGGATGGCCCCGACATCACCGTGGTCTGGCCGACGCCGGGCGGCTACTCCCCGCGCTCGCGGGGATGTTCCCACGGTGCTGACGCTGATCGCGGTCGGCGTGAGCTGCTTCCCGTTCGTGCGGGGATGGTTCCTGGGAGCCGCTCTGGGCAGGCGGTCGCCGTTATTGTTCCCCGCGCCTGCCGGGATGGCCCCATCGTGTTCGGCATGACGGGACGCACGACCAGCGGCTCCCCGCTCGCGCGGGGATGGGCCCCGTTCAGTACAGCGACGCCGTCCGGGCGTGGCTCTGCTCTCTGCGCCTGCGGGGATGGGCCCGGCTCTGTTGCCGGCTCGCTCTGGCGCCGGCGCTGCTCCCGCGCGCGGGGGTGGTGGGGGAGTGGGTGATGCGGTTTCTGCATAGTGCCGGGGTTCTGTATGCCGTATGCGTTTTCCGTATGCGGTGGGGGTGCCCGGATGGTGTTCCTGTTGGTGTGCCGTTGCTGCTGCCTTGTGTCCCGCGGCGCGTGGTTGGGTCAAGGCGCCCTCGCCTTGCCAGGGTCTGGGGCGTCGCTGCGCCCTTTCCGGGTGTCCTCTCGCCTGCTTGTGCTGGCCTTGTCCGGGCGCCCGCCGCCCGCGGGTCGGGTCTTGTGGTGTCTGCGGGGGTCCTGGCGGTGCGGGAGCCGGGGACGGTCTGTTGGGGTGGCCTGTGGTGAGTGTGGGGGGTTGCTGGGTGCCTCTCAGGCTGTTTTCCCTGGTGGTGGGGTGCGCTGAGAGCTGAGAGTGGGTGTCGGGTGTGGCTTTCGCATGACACTGGTCGGGCCGCAGGGGTTCTTGTCCGGCCGGGTCTGTGTGGCGGGCAGGTCTCCATCGAGCCCGGCGCCCCGTTCCCCGCGGCTGCGTCCCGTTCCCCGCGGCTGCGCCCTGGGATGTGTGGGGATGGTCCCGGGGACCGGCCGGCCCGGACCCTGACCATCTGTTCCCTGCTCGCGTGGGGATGGACGGGTCGAGTGCTGCTCGATGGTGAGGTCGGCGATCTGTTCCCTGCTTGCGCGGGGATGGACTCTCCGCGGCGGTGACGGGCTTGGGGACCGGCTCCCCGCTTGCGCGGGGATGGACCCACGAAACAAGTGAGCCTGCCTCTGTGCGTGCCCTGCTCCCCGCACCCGCGGGAATGGACCCTACGACTGGTTCGCCGCGCGGCGGGACGACGTCTGCTCCCCGCTCGTGCGGGGATGGCCCCCAGCACCCGAACCGAGGCGACCCATGACTACTGCTCCCTGCGCGCGCGGGGATGGACCTGCCAGCGTGATGTAGAGGGCGGTGATGACCAGCTGCTTCCCGCGCCCGCGGGTCTTGGCGGTGGGGGTGATGTGTTTTCCGCATAGTGCCGGAGTCCTGTATGCCGTATGCGGAAGTCGCATGCAGGGTGGGGGGTTGTCGGGTTGTGTTCCTGTCGGCGCAGTGTGCTGCTGCTCCTACTCCTGCTGTCTGTCTTTGATCGCGCGGGGCTGGGGGCCGTGTCCGGTGAAGGGCCTGGATCCGTCGCTACGCCCTCTCGGGGTGCCTCTGCGTTGCTGGTGCCGGTCTGTCGTCTGTGGGGGTCTGGCGCGGAGGGCCGGGGTGTTCTGTGCTGGGTGGTGTTGTGGTGAGTGTGGGGGGCCTTGGGTGCCTCTCAGGCCGTTTTCCCTGGTGGCGGGGTGGGTTGAGAGCTGTGTGGGGGTGTTCCGGTCGTGGCTTTCCAGAGCACTGGCCAGGCCGGGGGAGGGATTCTTCCTCCGGCCCGGCACCGTGGGACAGGTAAGCCCCCGTCGGGCCGGGGCTGCTCTCCGCGGCGGCCACAGCCCCCTTCTGCTCCCTGTCTGAGGGGGGTTTGCCCTGCCGGCCGTGGCGCTCACGCCTGTCCCTGTTCAGCGCGCGGGACCGGGACGAGCCCGGGCTGCTCCCCGCGGGTGTGAGGCAGGCAGGGTGATGCGGTTTCCGCATGTGGGATGACCGCCCCTGTCGGGTATGCGGTTTCCGTATGCACGCGAAGGGCTGCTCCCCAGTCCCTCCTTCCCGGTCGCCGGCGCATGGCCTCTGCCCGCTCGAGCGCTTGAGCTCACGAGCGTGCTCGGCAGCCGGCCCCGCCCGGGCCGCGCCCCGGCACACAGCACCCTGCCGCAGTGCCCCTGTGGCTGCCGTTGTCTTCGGAGAGGCGATGGGTGACGGTTGGTCTTGATGCGCTTTCCGCATGGGGTGTTGATGGTCCGCCAGGAGGTGTCCGCTGACACCTTTTTGAGTATCCCTCACCCAAGGCAAGATTTCTAACAGTTGGCAGTATATGAAGGGTTAGGGCATCTCTGATATAGGTCTAGACAACTACTTTCGAGCTTCCCGCGCACCGATCACTCACAGTGACGTCCCATATGGCGTCCCTACGCCCGTGAATCACCACCCCAACACCACTCGAAGTCACATCCCTCGAGCGCGGCAAACGGCCAGCACGCACCGCCGGCCCCGCAGGGGCCGCACACCACCCACCCCACCCAACACACCCTCAATCACCCACCACCACACCTCACTTATCACCACCACACCCCGCCGCAGGCGGGCGCCCACCACAAACAACCCCCACCCCACACCCGCACCCGTCACACCACCCCCACCACCCCGCGGTCACCGAAGGTGCCCGCCCCCACGCAGCCAGCCCAGCGCCGCGCAGCGGCGCAGCACCACTGGGCGTGACGCAGTCACGCCGCG
>NZ_JBEYEI010000035.1:0-44782 GCF_040633895.1 Streptomyces sp. NPDC007863 | reverse complement strand
TGTCGGCCGGCGCCGGTCCGCCCGGGGGCCGGCCCCCCGTCGGCGGCCGTCCGGCCCTTGCCCACCCGGGCCCACCGCCGGGGGGGCGCCCCCGCCCGGGGGGTCGCGCACCGGCCCCGACGGGCCCCGCAGGAAGGAAGACCCGATGCCCTGCCCGACCTGCCGTCAGGCCCTGCCCCCGGAGGCCAGGTTCTGCGCGAACTGCGGGACCGCCCGGCCCGCGCCCCTGGTGGGCCCCGAGGACGAACGCAAGCCGGTGACGGTGCTCTTCTGCGACCTGGTCGGCTCCACGGCGCTCTCCGGCACGCTCGATCCCGAGACGCTGCGCGTGGTCACCCTGCGGTACTTCGGGCTGATGAGCGAGCAGATCGAGGTGCGGGGCGGCACGCCGGAGAAGTTCATCGGGGACGCGGTGATGGCGGTGTTCGGCGTGCCCACGGTCCAGGAGGACGACGCCCGGCGGGCGCTCGGCGCGGCCCTCGGCATGCGGGAGGCGCTCGCGGGGCTCAACGCCGAGCTGGAGGCGACGCTCGGGATCCGGCTGAACATCCGCATCGGGGTCAACACCGGCCAGGTCGTCGCCGCGGCGCGTTCCACCGCCCGGCAGGCGCTGGTGTCGGGCGAGACGGTCAACGTCGCCGCCCGGCTCGAACAGAACGCCGCGCCCGGGGAGATCCTGGTCGGCCCGGAGACCCTCCTCGCGGCGGGCCCGACGGCGGTGGTCGAGGAGGTCGGCCCGCTCGCGCTGCACGGCAAGACCGAGCCGGTACGGGCCCACCGGCTGCTCGCCCTCGGCACGGACGCCCCCGAGCTGCTGCGCCGCTTCGACGTGCCGTTCATCGGCCGCGAGGCCGAGCGGGCCGCTCTCGACCGGGCGCTCGACGACACCGAGGCCGGCGCCGCGGCGCTGCTGCTCGTCGGCGAGGCGGGGGTGGGGAAGACCCGGCTGGTACGGGAGTGGCGCGACGACCGCCTCGCCCGGAGCCCGCTCGCCCACGGCTCCGGCCGGTGCCGCAGCTACGGCGAACACGGCAGCCTGACACCACTGGCCGACGCGGTCCGCGAGATCCTGGCGACCCTGCCGGGGCCCCGGGACGAGGTCCCGCCCGGCACGCCGACGGACCACCCTCCGCACGGCGCCCCGACGACGTCACCCACCTCCGTGAACCGCCACACGCACGGCACCCCGACGGCGTCGCCCGCCCCCGCGGGCCGTGCGGCGCGCGGCACCCCGGCGGACGCGCCCGCGGCCGCCGACGGCCCCCCGCGGGACGCGCTCGCGCTGCTGCGGAACGGTCTGTTGCGGGACGGGACGCCGAACGCCTCGCTGGAGGATCTGTGCGCGGCGCTCGCCGTGGTGCTGCGGTGGGCGGCGCGGAGCCGGCCGGTGCTGCTCGTGCTCGACGACTGGCAGTGGGCCGCGCCGCTCCTCGTACGGACGCTGGACCGGCTGCACGCGCTGCTCGGCCGCACCCGGGTCCTGACCGTCCGTCTGGTCCGTCCCGACGGCGCCGCCCCGCCCCCCGGGCAGCACGGGGACCGGGTGGGGACGCTGCGTCTGTCCGGGCTGCCCGGGCCCGAGACGGCGCTGCTCGCCCGCGAGCTGGTGGGCGCGGACGCGGACGCTCCGCCGCCGGAGCTCTTCGCCCGGGCCGAGGGCAACCCGCTGTTCCTGGAGCAGCTGCTGGTCCCCCAGGGGGAGGCGGGGGAGGCGGAGCGGTACCTGCCGCCGACCCTCCAGGCGCTGCTCGGGGCGAGGATCGGCGCGCTGGACCCGGTCGAGCGGGCGGTGCTCGACCTGGCGTCGGTGGTCGGGCGGGAGTTCACCAGCGCCGACCTGGTCCGGCTGCACGCGACGGCGCGGGCCGCCGCGGGGGCGCCGGCGGACGTCGACGGCGGGGTCGTCGGGACGCTGGCCCGGCTCGGGCGGCGGCGGCTCGTCGAGCCGTCGCCCGGGAAACCGGGGCTGCACCGTTTCAGCGGCGGTCTGGTCCACGAGGTCGCCTACGCCTCGCTGTCCAAGCGCGCCAAGGCGGACCGGCACGAGTGGGCCGCCGGGCTGCCGAGCGTCCTGGCCGCGGGCCCCGGCGCGGTCGGCGGCCATCTGGAGCGCGCCCACCGCTACCGCGTGGAGCTCGGCCTCCTGGACGAGCGGACCGCGCGGCTCGGGGAGCGCGCCGCCGAGGCGCTGGGCGAGGCCGGCGCGCAGGCGCTGTCCCGGTCCGACCTGCACTGGGCGGAGAGCCTGCTGCGCCGGGCGGTGGAGCTGCTCGGGCCCGGCGCGCCCGCCCGGCTGTCGGCCCTGCGCCGGCTGGGCGAGGTGCGTCTGGCGCAGGGGCAGGCCGAGGAGGGCGCGGCGCTGCTGCGCGAGGTCCTCGACGCGGACGGCCCGGCCGTCGAGTCCGCGCACGCCCGCCTCGCGCTCGCGGTCCTCGACCCGGCGGGCGGCGGCGTGGTGGCGACGGCCCGCCGGGTGCTGCCGGTCTTCGAGGCGGCGGCGGACTCCGTGGGCCAGGCCCGGGCGCGGCTGCGGCTGGCCCAGCAGCTGCAGCAGGCCGGCCGGCACGAGGAGGCCGACCGTGATCTCGTACGGGCGCTCGGGCACGCCGCCGAGGCGGAGGCGGAGCCGGAGCGGGCCGCCACCCTGGGCGCGATCGGCGTCTCGCTGTGGCGCGGCCCCGAGCCGGTGGAGACGGCGCTGGCCCGGTGCCGGGCGCTGCTCGCCGAGCACGGCACCGGCCGGCCCACCGTGCGCGTCACCCTGAACTGCCCGCTCGCGGTGCTGTACGCGCTCCGGGGCCGGCCCGCCGACGCGCGGGCGGCGCTCGCGGAGGCGGAGCGGCTGGCGGCGGAGCTGGACTACGCGGAGGTCGGGGTGTTCCTGCCGGTCTTCCGGGCGACCGCGGAGGCGCTGCTCGGCCACCGGGGGCGTGCGCTGGCCCTGCTCGGGGAGGCCGACGCGACGGCGGCCGCGCTGGGGGCCGCCGGTTTCCGCCAGGCGATCGCCCTGGACGCGGCCCGGCTGGCCCTGGACATGAACCGGCGTGTGTCGGCCGAGCGCTGGCTCGACGGTCTGGCGGACGGGCGGCGGCTGCCGCGCGCGGACGTGGTGGAGCTGGCCGGGCTCCGGGCCCGGCTCGCCGCCCGCGGCGGCGACGCCGAGGAGGCCCGGCGGCAGGCGGACACGGCCGTGCGGACGGCCGAGCTCACCGACTCACCCCTGGTCCGGGCCACCGCGGCCCTGGACCGGGCCCGCACCCTGGCGGCCCTCGGACTGCCGGGCGAGGCCGGGCAGTCCGCGTGGTCGGCGGTGGAGCGGTTCACGGACAAGGGCCACGCGCGCGGTGCGCGCGAGGCGCGACGCTTCCTGGCGGGCCTCACGGGCGCCGGGACGGACGAGAGGAGCCGGCGCCGATGACGACGGCCGAGACCGCGCGGGGCGGCGGCCTCACCTGGAGCCTGCGGGGCCGCGGCCCCGGCGACGTACCGGTGGAGGCGGACCTCGGTCCGGCGCCGTCCGGTCCGGCGGCGGTGGCCGGGACGGGACGGGGGGTGCGGGTGTGCGTCGTCGACTCCGGAGTCGAACGCGACCACCCGGACGTCGGCCCCGTGCAGGGGTCGTGGGTGGTGGTGAAGGACCCGGCGAGCGACGCCACGGAGGTCCGGCCCACGGACACCGGGGACAGCTGCGGTCACGGCACCGCGTGCGCGGGGATCATCCGCCGCACGGCGCCGGAGTGCGAGCTGTACAGCGTCCGGGTCCTGGGCGAGCGCTTCTCCGGTACGGGCGACGTCATGCTGGCCGGTCTGCGCTGGGCGGTCGAGCAGGGCTTCGACCTGGTGAACCTGAGCCTGTCCACCACCCGGGCGCGCTTCGCCGAGGAGCTCCACCGGCTGGCCGACCACGCCTACTTCTCCCGGACGGTGATCGTCGCCTCCGCGCACAACTCGCCCGTGGAGAGCTTCCCCTGGCGGTTCGCCTCGGTCGTCTCCGTCGGCAGCCACCAGGAGGACGACCCCGGACTGCACCTCTACAACCCGTCGCCGCCGGTGGAGTTCTTCGCCCCGGGGCAGAACGTGACCGTCCCGTGGCTGGGCGGCGGTTCCATCCGCACCACCGGGAACAGCTTCGCGACCCCGTACATCACCGGGCTGTGCGCCCGCATCCTCTCGGCCCACCCGAGGATGACGGCCTTCCAGCTCAAGAACGCCCTGTACCTCTCCGCGGCCAATGTGCGCACGGCGCCGCGGGGTTCCGTCCCGGCAGGAGAGGCCCGCCATGAACACTCGCACTGATCCCCCGCTGGACGCGCTGCGCCGCGATCTGCTCCAGTCCGTGGTCGACGTCGCCCGGGCGATCTTCGGCGCGGCGGCCGGCTCGGTCTTCCTGCTCGACGAGGACGCCGACGAACTGGTCTTCCAGGCGGTCTCCGGCCAGGGCGAGGAGTTCCTGGTGGGCCGCCGCTTCCCGGCGGGGCGCGGCATCGCCGGCTGGGTGGCGGCCTCCGGGGAGCCGATGGTGGTGGACGACCTGGCGACCAGCGCCTCCTTCGACCGGGAGCTGGCCGAGTCCACCGCGTACGTGCCGAACGCGCTGATGGCCGCCCCGCTGATCAGCGACGGCCGGGTGCTGGGCGTCCTGGAGGTCCTCGATCCGTCGCCGCAGGCGCGTTCCGGTCTCCAGGAGCTGGACCTGCTCGCGATGTTCGCCCGCCAGGCCGCCGCGGCCCTGCGCATGGCCGCCCTCGCCGACGGCGTGTTCGCGTCCCGGGCCGACGCCGCCCGGCCCGCGGCGGCCCTGGGGGCGGGCCATCGCGCGGACGCCCTGCGGCTCCTGGGCGATCTGGAGCGGCTGCTGCGCGAGCCCTCCTGACGGTCCGTCGGCGGGGCGATCGCCGGCTCGCCCGGCCGGGACGGCAGCGCGCCGCGCGCCGGATCGGGGGCTTCCGCCCCACCTCGATCACGGTTAGGTTAGGCTTGCCTAAGTAGCTGCCTCCACGACGCCCCCTGGAGTACCCATGCGCCTCCGCACCACCCGTACCACGGGTCCGACGCCCGCCGAGCGGATGCGGTCGATCATCACGGTGGCCCACTCCATGACCGTCGTGGCCGACGGCCGGCGCCACGAGGTCCACAGCCTCGACGGCACGGCCGCGATGGGCCGCATCCACCTCCACGAGCCCTCCGACGACCTCGGTTCCGACGACCTCGGCTCCGGCGACCGGACGCCCCGCGTCCCGATCCGCGTGGAGCTCACCGACATCGCGCCCGCGCCCGTACGCGACCGGCTGCGCGCCCGCGTGACGCTCACGGGTCTCGTGGCGGCCCCCTACCTCGCGGAGACCGCCGAGAGCACCTGCGTCCAGCTCGGCCAGGCCGTCCTCGAAGACGCCGGGGGCCGCACGTACGTCCCCCTGGCCCAGTTGGAGACGGCGGAGACCGACCCCCTCGCGGGCTGCGAGGCGTCCATGCTGCACCACCTCACCGCCGACCACCCCGATCTGGTCACCCGGCTGCTGCGCCTCGCCGATCCGGGCCTCACGCACGGCCTCGAACGCGCCCTGCCCCTCGCGATCGACCGCTACGGCATCACGCTGCGCCTCGAACACGCCACCACGCACCACGACGTGCGGCTGCCGTTCCCCACCGCGATCACCGAGGTCGACCAGGTCGGACTCCAGATCCACGCCGTCCTGACGGCGGCGCGGCGGGCCGCCCACTCCCACCTGTCCGCCTGAGCGAGGCCGTCCGCCCCGTGGGGTAGCGATGTCGCATGCCTCTCGCCGCCGAAACCCTGCTGCCCGTCGACTCGTCGCTCGCCGTGGCCCTCGTCGTCCTGCTCCTCGTGGCCACCGGGGTGGTGGCGCTCTTCCGGCTGTCGCCGGACGGATCGGCCGGGCGGGCCTGCGAGATCGCGACGGCCGGGCTGCGGGCGGCGGCGCAGCTCGCCGTGGTGTCGGCGGTGATCGGCTGGGCCGTCCACCACACCGCGGGCCTGATCGGCTTCCTCCTCCTGATGCTCTCCGTCGCCACCCGCACCGCCGGCCGCCGCATCACCGGGAACGGGACCTGGTGGTGGGCGGCCCTGCCCATCGCGGCCCCGGTGGTGCCCACCGTCGCCGCCCTCGTCGCGGCGGGCCTGCTGACCGTGCCCGGCATCGCCGTCATTCCCGTGGCCGGCATCCTCATCGGCGGCGCGCTGACCGCGACGGTCCTCGCCGGCCGCCGTGCGCTGGACGAACTCGACCAGCGGCACGGCGAGGTCGAGGCCGGTCTCGCGCTCGGCATCCCGGAGCGGGAGGCGCGGCTCGAAGTGGCACGCGCCGCGGCCTCGGACGCGCTGCTGCCCGCCCTGGACCAGACCCGTACCGTCGGCCTGGTGACGCTGCCGGGAGCCTTCGTCGGGATGCTCCTCGGCGGCGCCTCCCCCGTCACGGCCGGCGCGGTCCAGCTGTTCGTCCTGGTCGCCCTGCTCGCCGTCGAGGCGCTCGCCATCGCCCTGACCCTCGAACTCGCCGCCCGTGGCCTGATCCACCGTCACCCCGCGCGCGAAGTGGACGCGAGGGCGTGACATCCCGGCTCAACTAAGGTTAGCCTTACCTCAATTGGGGCGCCTCGCGGATGCGCCACCGGATCCCCCGACACAGGAGACGGACGAACATGGCCTTACGGGTCGCGGTGGCCGGAGCCAGCGGCTACGCCGGCGGAGAGATCCTGCGCCTGCTCGGCTCGCACCCCGGGGTGGAGCTCGGCGCGGTGACCGGCCACGGCAGCGCCGGCCGGAGCCTCGGCGAGGTACAGCCCCAGCTGGACGGCCTCGCCGACCGGTTCCTGGAGGAGACGACGGCGGCCGTGCTGCGCGGCCACGACGTGGTCTTCCTCGCCCTGCCGCACGGCCATTCGGGCTCCCTGGCGGGCGAGTTGGGCCCCTCCACCCTGATCGTGGACTGCGGCGCGGACTTCCGCCTGCGCGATCCGGCCGACTGGCGGCGGTTCTACGGCACCGGTCACGCGGGCACCTGGCCGTACGGCCTGCCGGAACTGCCCGGCGCCCGGGAGGAGTTGAAGGGCGCCACCCGCGTCGCCGTGCCCGGCTGCTACCCCACCGCCGTCACCCTCGCGCTGTTCCCCGCCTACGCGGCACGGCTGGTGGAACCCGAGGCCGTGATCGTCGCGGCCGGCGGCGCGTCCGGAGCCGGCCGGTCGCTCCGGCCCCACCTCCTCGGCTCCGAGGTGATGGGCTCGATGAGCCCGTACGGGGTCGGCGGCGGCCACCGGCACACGCCCGAGCTGACGCAGAACCTGTCCCGGGTCGCCGGCGAACGCGTGACCGTCTCCTTCACCCCGACGCTCGCCCCCATGCCGCGCGGCATCCTCGCCACCTGCTCGGCCCGGCTCCGGGCGGACACGCCGGCGCGCGAGGAAGAGGTGCGCGCGGTCTTCGAAGCGGCCTACGCCGACGAGCCGTTCGTCCGGCTGCTGCCACCCGGACGGTGGCCCTCCACCGCCTCGGTGACCGGATCCAACATGGCGCACGTGCAGGTCGCTGTGGACCCCGCGGCGCACCGGCTCGTCTGCGTGAGCGCGATCGACAACCTGACCAAGGGCACCGCCGGTGGCGCGGTGCAGAGCATGAACGTCGCCCTCGGCCTGCCGGAACGGCTGGGCCTGCCCACGAACGGAGTGGCCCCGTGAGCCGGGGGCACCTCCCGGCGGCAGCCGGGGGAGCACGCGCGGCCGCCGGTCCGCGGATGACAACGGAGCCCGCGCCTCCGCGCCGCGCGGGCGGAGAAGCGAACGGAGAGGCACAGTGACCGTGACCGCTGCCCGGGGATTCCTTGCGAGCGGTGTCGCCGCCGGGATCAAGGAATCCGGTGATCCCGACCTCGCCCTGGTGGTGAACCAGGGACCGTCCCGCGCCGCCGCCGGCGTCTTCACCTCCAACCGCGTCCAGGCGGCGCCCGTCCGCTGGTCCCGGCGCGTGCTCGCCGGCGGCCGCGTCACCGCCGTCGTCCTCAACTCCGGCGGCGCCAACGCCTGTACGGGCCCGGCCGGTGCCTACGACGCCCGGACGATGGCGAAGCGCACGGCGGGCGCGACGGGCGGGGAGGCGGAGGAGGTCGCCGTCTGCTCCACCGGCCTGATCGGCGTCGGACTCCCCATGGACCGCGTCGTGTCCGGCATCGAGGCCGCGGCGCGCGCCCTGTCGTCCGACGGCGGCACGGACGCGGCCGTCGCGATCCGGACGACGGACTCGGTGCACAAGACCGCGGCCGTCTCCCGGTCCGGCTGGACGGTCGGGGGCATGGCGAAGGGCGCGGGCATGCTCGCGCCCGGGCTCGCCACCATGCTGGTGGTCCTCACCACGGACGCCGACGCGGACGGCGCGCTGCTCGACTCCGCGCTGCGCTCCGCCGTGCGCACGACCTTCGACCGGGTGGACTCGGACGGCTGCATGTCCACCAACGACACCGTGCTGCTGCTCGCCTCGGGAGCGTCGGGCACCGCCCCGGCGCCCGGGGAGTTCACCGAGGCCGTGCACGCCGTCTGCCTCGATCTGGCACGGCAGCTGGTCGCGGACGCCGAGGGGGCGTCCAAGGAGATCGAGGTGGCGGTGGTCGGCGCGGCCTCGGAGCGGGACGCCGTGACGGTGGGCCGCTCGGTGGCGCGGAACAACCTGCTCAAGTGCGCGCTGCACGGCGAGGACCCCAACTGGGGGCGGGTGCTCTCGGCGATCGGCACGACCGACGCCGTCTTCGACCCCGACCGGCTCGACGTGGCCGTCAACGGCGTCTGGGTCTGCCGGGACGGCGCGGCCGGGGAGCCCCGGGACGGGGTGGACCTGACGGGGCGCCGCGTCACCGTCACCGTCGACCTGCGCTCGGGGGACGAGTCGGCGGTCCTGTGGACCAACGACCTCACGGCCGAGTACGTCCACGAGAACAGCGCCTACAGCTCATGAGCGGGGTCGGGGTGGAGACGCGGCCGGACCCGCGCGAGGCCCTCCGGGGCCGCACGGTCGTGGTGAAGTTCGGCGGCAACGCCATGGTGGACGGGGCGCTCCTGGAGGCGTTCGCGCGCGATGTCGTGGAGCTGCGGCGGGCGGGTCTCCTGCCGGTCGTGGTGCACGGCGGCGGGCCGCAGATCAGCGCGATGCTCGACCTGCTCGGCCTGGAGGTCCGCTTCGAGGCGGGCATGCGGGTGACCACGCCGGAGACCATGGACGTGGTCCGGATGGTCCTGACCGGCCGGATCCAGCGGGAGCTCGTCGGCGTGCTCAACGCCCACGGCCGGTTCGCCGTGGGCCTGTCGGGCGAGGACGCCGAGCTGCTGACGGCCGTACGGCGCCCGGCGTCGGTGGACGGGCGGCTCGTGGACATCGGCCTCGTGGGCGAGGTCGTGGCCGTGTCGCCGGAGACCGTGCGGGCGATGCTGGACCAGGGGCTCGTCCCGGTCGTCTCCCCGATCGCGCGCGGCGCGGACGGCCAGGTGTACAACGTCAACGCCGACCTCGCCGCGTCCGCCCTTGCGGTCGCCCTCGGCGCCGACCGGCTCGTGGTGCTCACCGACGTCGACGGGCTGTACGCGGACTGGCCGCACGGCACCGAGGTGATCGAGCGTCTGACCGCCACGGAGCTGGGCGTCCTGCTTCCGGGGCTCGCGAGCGGCATGGTGCCGAAGATGGAGGGCTGCCTGCGGGCCGTGCGGGCGGGCGTGGGCCGGGCCCAGGTCCTCGACGGGCGGCTGCCGCACGCGGTGCTGCACGGCCTGTTCTCGGCGGAGGCCCGGGGGACCACGATCGTCCCGGACGAGCCGGCCGCCGTCCCCGCCCGCCAGGGGGTCCGCCCGTGACCGCCGGCGCGTCCGCCCCGCTCACCGAGCGCTGGCGGGCGGTCGTGATGGACACGTACGGCACGCCGCCGCTGGCCCTGGTGCGCGGCGAGGGCAGCCGGGTCCGGGACGAGGCGGGGCGGGTCTACACGGACTTCACCGGCGGGATCGCGGTGAACTCGCTGGGGCACGCCCATCCCGCCGTGGTGGCAGCGGTCTCCGCCCAGATCGCCCGGCTCGGCCATGTGTCGAACCTGTACGCCTCCGAGCCTGCCGTCGCCCTCGCCGAGCGGCTGCTCGACCTGCTGGGGCGGCCGGGCCGGGTCTTCTTCGCGAACTCCGGCGCGGAGGCCGTCGAGGCGGCCTTCAAGATCGCCCGCAGGACCGGGCGGCCGCACGTCGTGGCGGCGGAGGGCGGCTTCCACGGACGGACCCTGGGGGCGCTGGCCCTCACCGGCCAGCCGGCGAAGCGCGACCCCTTCCTGCCGCTGCCCGGCGAGGTCTCGCACGTGCCGTACGGGGACGTGGCCGCCCTGCGCGCGGCCGTCACCGAGCGGACGGCCGCGGTGGTCGTCGAGCCGGTGCAGGGAGAGGCGGGCGTGGTGCCCGCGCCCGGGGGGTACCTCCGGGCGGCGCGTGAGATCACCCGCGCGTCCGGAAGCCTGCTGGTGCTCGACGAGGTGCAGACCGGGGTCGGCCGCACCGGCCACTGGTTCGCCCACCAGGCGGTGGAGGACGTGGACCCGGACGTGGTGACGCTGGCGAAGGGGCTGGGCGGCGGGCTCCCGATCGGCGCCGCGGTCGCCTTCGGCCCGGCCGCTGCCCTGCTCGGGCCCGGGCAGCACGGCTCCACCTTCGGCGGCAACCCCGTGGCGTGCGCGGCCGCCCTGGCCGTGCTGGAGACCGTCGAGAAGGAAGGGCTCCTCCCCCATGCCGCCTGGCTCGGCGAACGGCTGAAGCACGGCATCGAGGCGCTCGGGCACCCGTTGGTCCGCGAGGTGCGGGGAGCGGGGCTGCTCCTGGGCGTCGTGCTCACGGAGCCGGTCGCCGCGCGGGTCCAGCGGGCGGCCCAGGACGCCGGGTTCCTCGTGAACGCGGCGGGGCCCGGGGTCGTACGCCTCGCCCCCGCCCTGACGATCGGCGAGGACCGGGCGAGGGCGCTGACGGCGGCCCTCCCCGCGATCCTCGACGCCGCGCGTCCGTGACCACGGGCCCCTGGCGGGGCCCTCACGCCTCCAGGGCGCGGGCCAGGACGCGGGCGCCGCGGCCCGGGTCCAGGGACCGCGCCCACGCGACCGGCGCCTGGCTTGGGCGGACCGGCGCGAAGCCGTTGCGGAGGAAGAGGCGGCCGCTGCCGGTCGTCGCCGTGAACAGGGCCGTGAGCGAGCGGTTGCGGGCCCTGGCCGTCGCCGCCTGCAGCAGACGGCCGCCCATGCCCGAACCCTGGCGGTGCGGGACGACGCAGAAGTTGTACAGCACCCCGGCGGCGGCGTGTTCGCGCAGCCCGAGGCAGCCTTCGAGGGCGCCGTCGGGCCCCTGGGCGACGAGGAAGTCGGCCGCCCGCGCGAGGTAGAGGGAGAGCGGGCGCTCCCGCAGCGCCCCGGTGCGGACGAACGGGCGGGAGAGCGCGGCGAGTTCCGGTCCGTCGTCCCGGCGTGCCGCCCGCACGGTGAACTCGGCTGCGGCGGCGGACGGGCGGGGGGCGCGGGACGGCGCGACGGGAGGCGGCGGTGCCGTGGTCAAGGCGTTCCTTCCTCGGATTCCACCGTGCGCGGCGGGGGCTCCCCGACGATGCCGGGGGCGGTCGGACCGCCGCGCAACTCCGGTGAGACCAACGAGAGTTAGGTTAGCCTTACCTTCCTCGTGAACCAAGTCGGCCGGTACGGCGCTACCCGCACGCGCGGCCCGGGTAGCCGTCGCTCTCCGGGGCCCCGGCCGCGCGCATGCGGCGGAGGACCTCCGGGAGCAGCGCGTCCTCCACGGGGGCCGGGACGTTCAGCTCCACGTCGAAGACCAGGGTCTCCCCCGCCGCCGTCCACACGACCCACCGGGGCGGGTCCTCGGGCGCCCGCCAGAGGTGCGCCCACGCGCCGAGTCCGTCCACCGGCCCCGTCACGCCGCCCACGTCCCCTTGGTGTCCCGGCCGTCCACGAGCGTCGTCACGATCTCGATGTCGCCGATCCGGGAGGGATCGACGCGGCGCGGGTCGTCGCCGAGGACCACCAGGTCGGCGCGCTTGCCCGGGGTGAGGCTGCCGGCGCTGTCGTCCCAGCGGCAGGCGTGGGCGCCCGCCACGGTGTAGGCCCGCAGGGCCTCCTCGACCGTGATGGCCTCGTCGGGACCGATCAGGGCCCCCGACGTGGACGCGCGCTCGACCATGAACTGGATCGCCCGCAGCGGCGCGCCGTCCGTGACGGGCCGGTCGGAACTGCCGACGAGGGTCACGCCGTGGTCGAGGAAGCTCCGGCCCCGGTACATCCAGGGGGCGCGGCGCTCCCCCATCACGGCGGCGTAGTCGTCGCCGAAGTAGCGCAGGAAGCCGGGCTGGACGACCGCGCTGACGCCGAGCGCGGCGAAGCGCGGGAGCTGGTCGGGGCGGATCAGCCCGGCGTGCTCGACGCGGTGCCGGGCGTCGGGGCGCGGGCGCAGCTTCTGCGCCCGCTCCAGGGCGTCGAGGGCGAGGTCGGCCGCCCGGTCGCCGATGGCGTGCACGGCGAGCTGCCAGCCGCCGAGGTGCCCGTCCACGATGAGCTCGGTGAGGCGCTCCGGGTCGTCCTGGAGCTGCCCGGTGTGGTCGCCCATCCCCTCGTACGGCTCCGTGAGCGCGGCCGTCCGCGCCATCATGCCGCCGTCGGTGTAGATCTTGAGCGCGCCGACGGAGAGCCAGTCGTCGCCGAAGCCGGTGCGCAGGCCGAGGTCGAGGGCGCGCGGGAAGCCGTCGTGCTCGTGGGCCCCGGCGGGCTTCAGGGTGTCGCCGCCCGGCATGAGCTGGACCCGCAGCGGCAGCCGGCCCTCGTCCCTCAGGAGCTGGTAGGCGCCGAGCTCGACCGGGCTGTGGCCGAGCAGCCCGCCACCGATCCCGGCCTCGGCGCAGGCGGTGACGCCCTCCGAGAGGCAGACGCGGCCCGCGTGCTCGATGGCGTCGGCGAGTTCGGCCTGGGCGTAGGGCAGGCGGAGCCGCCGTACGGCGCCCATGGCGCTCTCGACGAGGAGGCCGTCCTCGTGGGGGACCTCGGCCGGGAGCAGGTCGAGCACGGCGGTGTTCACCACGCAGGCGTGGCCGGAGTCGTGCATGAGGAAGATCCGGCGGCCGTCGCTCACGGTGTCGAGTTCGGCGGCGGTCAGGTGGCGGCCGAGGGCCCGCTGGTCGTAACCGCCGACGCTCACCCAGGCGCCGGGCGCGCGGCGGGACGCCGCGTCCGCCACGGCGGCGAGGACGTCGTCGGTCCGGGTGAGGCCGGCGATGCTCGGCGTGCGCGCCTTCAGCCCGGTCCACGCCAGGTGCACGTGGCTGTCGATGAACCCGGGGAGCACGGTGGCCCCCTGGAGGTCGACGACCTCCCGGGCGGGCAGGCCGGTCACGGCCTCGTCCAGGCCGACGACGCGGCCGTGCCAGATGCCCAGGTCGCGGGCGACCGGGTGGTCCGGGTCCATGGTGAGGATGTTCCCGTTCGTCAGCCTCGTGCAGAGCATCATGGGCGGTCCGTCCTAGCGTCGTTCGGCCATCACGGCGTCGGCGGCGGCCGGGTCGCCGCCCTCGGTGTCCTGCGGCGCGAACCGCTTGGGCGCGGCGGGCACCATCAGGGGCGTACCGGTCTCGGGGTCGTCGATGATGCGGCAGGGCAGCCCGAACACGTCCTCGACCAGATCGGCGGTCATGACGTCGGCGGGGGCGCCCTGGGCGGCGATGACGCCGCCGGGACGCATCACGATGAGGTGGGTGGCGTAGCGGCACGCCTGGTTGAGGTCGTGGAGCACCGCCACGACCGTGTGTCCCTTGCGGGCGTGCAGTTCGGCGCACAGGTCGAGCACGTCGACCTGGTGGGCGATGTCGAGGAAGGTGGTCGGCTCGTCCAGGAGCAGCAGCGAGGTCTGCTGGGCGAGCACCATGGAGAGCCAGACGCGCTGGCGCTGGCCGCCCGAGAGGTCGTCGACGGGCCGGTCGGCCAGCTCCAGGACGCCGGTCTGCCGCATGGCCTCCACGACGGCGGTCTCGTCCTCGGCGGACCACTGCCTGAGCATGCCCTGGTGGGGGTAGCGGCCGCGGGCGACGAGGTCGCCGACGGTGATGCCGCCGGGGGCGGTGGAGGTCTGCGGCAGGAGTCCGATGCGGCGGGCGACCTCGCGCGAGCGGTACGAGGAGATGGCCGCGCCGTCCAGGTAGACCTGTCCGCCGCGCGGCTTGAGCATCCGCGCGAGGGCCTTGAGGAGGGTGGACTTGCCGCAGGCGTTGGGGCCGATGATCACGGTGAAGGAGTGGTCGGGAATGGCGACGCCGAGGTGTTCGGCGACCGTCCGCCGGTCGTAGGAGAGCGTCAGGTCCTCGGCGCGCAGCCGGGGCGTCGGGGTGTTCGTTCCAGTCATGCGCGGCTCTTTCGCGACTCGGTGATCAGCAGCCAGATGAGGTACAGCCCGCCGATGGTGCCGGTGGCCGTGCCCACCGGGAGGAGGGCCGGGGCGAACAGGCGCTGCGCGGCGAGGTCGCTCGCCGCGAGGAGCAGCGCGCCCATGAGCGCGGCCGGCAGCAGGGCGGGGCCGGCGGTGCGGGTCAGGCGCCGGGCGAGCTGGGGCGCCGCCAGGGCGATGAACCAGATGGGTCCGGTGACGGCCGTGGCGAAGGCGGCCAGCGCGACGCTGATGAGGAGCAGCACCGCGCGGGTGCGGCCGACGTCGACGCCGAGGGCCGTGGCGGTGAGGTCCCCCATCTCCACCATGCCGAGCCGGCGGGAGAGGAGGAAGGCGGGCGGGAGGAGGACGGCGACCGCGATCAGGATGGCGTTCGCGTGTGTCCAGCCGCGGTTGCCGAGGCTTCCGATCAGCCACGCCTGGGCCTCCAGGGCCTCCTGGAAGGTCGCCCGGGTGATCAGGTACGAGTTGACGGCGAGGAGCAGCGCGCTGACCCCGATGCCGATGACGACCAGCCGGAAGCCCTGGAGGCCGCGGCCCAGCATGAGGAGGTGGACGGCGCCGGCGGTGGCGAGGCCGCCGATCAGGGCGCCGGTCGCGATCTGGGTCATGCTGCCGTGCAGGACGATGATGACGGTGAGCGCGCCGACGGCGGAGCCGTTGGTGAAGCCGATGATGTCCGGGCTGCCCAGCGCGTTGCCGGTGAGGCTGGTCAGCAGGGCGCCGCTGACGGCGAGGGCGGCGCCCACGGCAAGGGCTGTCAGCAGCCGGGGCAGGCGCAGGGTGTTGACGATGAAGTCGGCGCCTCCGGAGTCGCCGCCGGTGAGGGCCCGGAGCACCTCGCCGACCGTCAGTTCGTAGTCGCCGGTGGTCAGCGAGACGAGCATGACGGCGAGGAGGGCGACGAGGATCCCGGCCGTCACGGCCAGCGCCCTGCCCCGGACCCGTACGGACAGCCCGCCGGCCGGGGTGCGCAGGACGGTTCCGGTGATCACGCGCGGCCGGTGGGCGAACCGGGCCTTCGCGTCCCGGGAGTCGGGGTGCGGGGCGGGTCCGCCCTCGCGTACGGCGCTCACAGCATGACCAGCTTTCGACGACGGCACAGGGCCAGGAAGACGGGGGCGCCGATGAACGCGGTGACGATGCCCACCTGGACCTCGCCGGGGGCGCCGATCACCCGGCCCACGACGTCGGCCCCGACGAGCAGGACGGGGGCGAGCGCCATCGAGTAGGCGAGCACCCAGCGCTGGTCCGGGCCGACGACGAAGCGGGCGATGTGCGGGACGACGAGGCCGACGAAGGCGATCGGCCCGGCGGCGGCCGTCGCGGCGCCGCACAGCAGCACGACGCCGACGGCGCCGAGGATCCGGGTGCGGTGGACGTTCACGCCGAGGGCCCGGCCCATCTGGTCGCCCAGGGCGAGGGCGTTGAGCGCGGGGCCGAGCAGCAGGGCGATGAGGAGGCCCACGGCGACGAAGGGGAGGATCACGTACAGGACGTCGAGGTACCGGCCGGCGAGCGAGCCGACCGTCCAGAAGCGGAACTGGTCGAAGGCGCGCGGATTCAGCAGCAGGACGGCCGAGTTGAAGGCGTAGAGCACGGCGGTCACGGCCGCGCCGGCGACGACCAGCCGGTCCGGGGTGGCGACCTTGCGCCCCGAGGAGCCCAGGAGGTACACGACGGCCGAGGCGAGGGCCGCGCCGGCCAGGGCGAACCACACGTAGCCGAGGACGGAGCCGATGCCCAGGAAGGCGATGGCGCTGACGACCCCCGTCGACGATCCCAGGCTGATGCCGAGGAGACCGGGCTCGGCGAGCGGGTTGCGGGTCAGCGCCTGCATCAGCGCCCCGGACAGGCCGAGGGCCGCGCCGACGAGGAGGCCGAGCAGGGTCCTGGGGATGCGGTAGTCATGGATGATGACGGAGGTCTCGGACCCGTCGGGGTGCCACAGCGCGCTCCAGGTGGCGGTGAAGGGGATGCCCCGCGTCCCCGTCCACACGCTGAGCAGGCAGACGAGGACGAGCGCGGCGAGGACGGCGAGCAGCCCGGCGCTCCGCAGCGCGGTGGCGGTGCCACGGGGCTCGGGCGCGACGGCGGGGGCGGTCTCCTCGCCGGACACCGCCTGGGTTTCGACCGGCAACGACTGTTCCCCCTGACGGCGGTGCACGCGTACCGCGATCGTTCGTGTGCTGTAGGGATGAGTCAGCGACTCGACGCGTAGGAGACTTGCAACTTAGGCGAGGCTAACCGAACGTGGATGGCGGGTCAACGCGCCCGAATCCAGGGGGAGATGGACCGAAGGGTCCACGCCCGCAGGGGCGTTCGACCCTCGCGTGAACGGTCACGATCTTAGAGTAGCCTTACCTAACTTTCCTGACTCCAGACGGAGGGTCACATGCCAATCGGAGGACCGACCGGGGGGCACGTCCTCCGCGGTGCGATCAGGGGACAGCGCCGGAGGGTCGTCTCGGCGTCCCTGCTCGGCATGACCCATCAGGCGTGCGAGGCGCTGGTGCCCGTGGTCATCGGCGCCGCCATCGACACGGCCGTCGCCACCGGCTCCACGCCGGCGCTCGTGCGGTGGCTCCTGGTGCTCGGCGTCCTCTTCCTCGTGCTGTCCACCTGCTACCGGACCAGCGCCAGGATCGCCGAGGGCGCCGGCGAGCACGCCGCGCACCGGCTCCGGCTCGAACTCGGCGCCCGCGTGCTCGACCCGCGCGGCGGCGCCGACGCGAACCGGCTCCCGGGCGCGCTGACCAGCATCGCCACCAACGACGCCCGCCGCGTCGGCTCGGTCGCCACCGTCCTCCCCTACGGCTGCGCGGCGATCGCCGCGCTCGTGGTCAGCGCGGTCGCCCTGCTGAGGATCTCCGTGCCGCTCGGCCTGCTCGTCCTCCTCGGCATCCCGCCGCTGCTGTGGCTCGGCCACCGCATCAGCCGGCCCCTGGAGCGGCGCAGCGAGGCCGAACAGGAGAGCGCCGCGCACGCCTCCGGCGTCGCCGCCGACCTGGTCTCCGGACTCCGGGTCCTCAAGGGCATGGGCGCCGAGTCCGCCGCCGTGGCCCGCTACCGCACCACCAGTCAGGACTCCCTGGCCGCGGCGCTGCGGGCGGCCCGCAGCCGCGCGGGGCACGAGGGGGCGCTGCTCGCCCTGACCGGCGTCTTCATCGCGGTCATCGGCATCACCGGCGCCTACCTCGCGATGCGCGGGAGCATCAGCGTCGGCGACCTGGTCGCCGCGGTCGGCCTCGCGCAGTTCCTCCTCGGCCCCTTCCAGCTGCTCGCCTACGCCAACGCCGAGTTCGCCCAGGCGCGCGCCTCCGCCCGGCGCATCGCCGAGGTCCTCGCCTCCCCCGCCGCCGTGGACGGCGGCGAGCGGGCCCCGGACGGTGCGACGGCCGGACACGTCCGGCTGCGGGACGTCCGCCTCGGCTCCCTGCGCGGCGTCGACCTCGACCTCCCGGCCGGCAGCCTCACCGGCGTCGTGACCCGGGACCCGGCCGTCGCCCACGACCTGCTCCTCGCCCTCGCCCGCGAGACGGACCCGGCCGACGGACGCGTCGAACTCGACGGCGTGCCCCTGACCGAGCTCGACCCCGACCGGCTGCGCCGCTCGGTCCTCGTCGCCCCCCACGACGCCGACCTGTTCGAGAGCAGCCTCCTTGAGAACGTGCGGGCGGGCGCCGACGACACCGGCACCGGCACCGGCACCCGGGCCGTCGACGCCGCCCTGACCGCCTCCACGGCGGACGAGGTGGCGCTGCTGCTGCCCGACGGGGCCGACACGGTGCTCGCCGAGCGCGGCCGGTCCCTCTCCGGCGGCCAGCGCCAGCGCGTCGCGCTCGCCCGGGCGCTCGCCGCCGACCGTCCCGTCCTCGTCCTGCACGATCCGACGACCGCGGTGGACACCGTCACCGAGTCCCGGATCGCCGCGCGGCTGCGGGACGTCCGGCAGGGGCGCACCACGGTCCTGATCACCACCAGCCCGGCCCTCCTCGCGGTGACGGACCGGGTGGTCGTCCTCGACGGGGGGACGGTGACGGCCGACGGCGCGCACACCGCCCTCGTCGCCGGGGACGAGGCCTACCGCGCGGCGGTGCTCGGATGACCGCCGTGCACGAGGACCCCACGGGCCTCGCCGAGACGACGCGCACGACGGGGAACACGGAGGCGGAGACGGCCATGAGCGCGATCAGCACGCAGGACCAGGACCGCGCGGACGGCCAGGAGCGCACGGACGACGGGAAGCGGGCGGACGACCGGGAGCGGGCGGACGACCGGGACCGCACGGACGGCCAGGACCGGAACCGCGCGCTCCTTCCGACGGCGAGCGGCGCGGAGAGCCGGGCGGCGCTCCGCTCGATCCTGCGCGGCCACCGGCTCCACGTCGTCGCCGCCGTCCTCGTCCTGGTCGCCGGGACGGGGATCGGCCTGCTGACCGCCCCGCTGCTCGGGCACATCGTCGACCTGGTGGTGGACCGCGAGGGGCCCGGCGCCCTGACGGTGCCCCTGGTCCTGCTCGTCGTGGTGGCCCTCGCGCGCGGCGCCGCCGCCGCGTGGGGCGGTGCCCTGGTGGCCCGGCTCGGCGAGACGGTGCTCGCCGCCGTGCGCGAGCGGTTCATCGAGCGGGCGCTCCGGCTGCCCCTCGAACGCGTCGAGGCGGCCGGCTCCGGCGACCTCGTCTCCCGCGTCACCAGCGACGTCTCCGTGATCGCCAAGTCGGTGCGCCAGGCCCTGCCCGAGTTCACCCGCTCCGCGCTCACCATCGTCCTGACCCTGGTCGGACTCGCCGTCCTGGACGGCCGGTTCCTCCTCGCCGCGCTCCTCGCCATGCCCGTCCAGGTGCTGTCCGTCCGCTGGTACCTGCGGCGGGCCGCCCCCGTGTACGCCGAGCACCGCGTCGCCACCGGCGCGCTCCAGCACCAGCTGCTGGACAGCATCGGCGGGGTGCGCACCGTCCGCGCCTTCCGGCTGAACGACCGGCACGCCACCCTGCTCGACGACCGTTCGGGCGCCGCCCGCGACGTGGCGCTGCGGGGCCTGCACATCGTCACCGGCTTCTTCTCCCGGCTGAACCTCGCCGAGTTCATCGGCCTCGCCGCCATGCTCGGCACCGGCTTCCTGCTGGTCCGGGACGGCTCGGTGAGCATCGGCACGGCCACCGCCGCCGCCCTGTACTTCCACAGCCTGTTCAACCCCGTCAACGCCGCGCTGTTCCTCATCGACGACGCCCAGTCGGCGGGCGCCAGCCTCGCCCGCCTGATCGGCGTCGCGAACCTGGCCGCCGAGCGGACGCCCGAGGGCGGGGCCGCGCCGGTCGACGGCGCGGTCAAGGTGACCGGGCTCGGCCACGCGTACGCCGACGGACGTCCGGTGCTGACCGGCGTCGACCTGGAGGTGCGCAGCGGCGAGCGGGTGGCGCTGGTGGGCGCGAGCGGCGCGGGCAAGACCACGCTGGCCAAGGTCATCGCGGGCGTGCACCGGCCGACCGGCGGTTCGATCTCCCTCGGCGGGGTCGACGTCCGCGAGCTGGGCCCGGAGGGCGTCCGGCGCGCGGTGACCCTCATCAGCCAGGAGGTGCACGTCTTCGCCGGTCCGCTGACCGAGGACCTCCGGCTGGCCCGGCCGGAGGCCACGGACGAGGAGCTGCGGGAGGCGCTCGACCGCGTCGGCGCCCTGGAGTGGGCGGAGGCCCTGCCCGAGGGCCTGGCCACCGTCGTGGGCGAGGGCGGCCACCGGCTGACGGTCGCCCAGGCCCAGCACCTCGCGCTGGCCCGGCTCGTGCTCGCGGACCCGCCCGTCGCCATCCTGGACGAGGCGACCGCCGACGCGGGCAGCGCGGGCGCCCGCGTCCTGGAGGAGGCCGCGGCCCGCGCCCTGGAGGGACGTACGGGCCTGCTGGTCGCCCACCGGCTGCCCCAGGCCGCTGCGGCGGACCGGGTGGTCGTCCTGGACCGGGGCCGGGTCGTCGAGACCGGCACCCACGACGAGCTCGTCGCGGCCGGCGGCCCGTACGCCGCGCTGTGGGCGGCGTGGTCGGACAGCCGGCGGGCGGCGGACGTTCCCGAGGACGGCGGCGAGGACGGCGGCGAGGGCTCGGGCGAGGTCGAGCCCGGGCCGGCGCTCGGCGCCCGGTAGGAACCACGCGCCTGCGCCACGCCACGCGCGGACGCCGCCGCCCGCGGAGGGAATCCTCCGCGGGCGGCGGCGTCCGTGCGGACCGGCCGGTTCAGCCCCGCTGGGCGTCGGCGAGGCTCGCGGGCCGCAGGTCGGTCCAGTTCTCCTCCACGTACGCGAGGCACGCCTCGCGCGTGCCGGGGCCCGCGACGGTGCGCCAGCCGGCCGGGACCTCGGCGAAGGCCGGCCACATCGAGTGCTGGTTCTCGTCGTTGACGAGGACCAGGAAGGTGCCCTGCGGGTCCTCGAACGGGTTGGTCGTCATGCGGTGTCACTCCTCAGGGACGGTACGGACGGTGCGGTGAACAGCTCGGACAGCGGCTGTTCCGGTCGGGCGGCCGCGGTGCGCAGCAGCCGCAGCAGTTCGTCGGCGAGCCGCCGCGCCTCGGCGGTGCCGATCAGGTCGGTGGCGTGGACGAGCGCGCAGTGCACGGGGCCGTCGCCGCGCGGCTCGTGGAAGCTGAGCGTCAGCTCGGCCCGGGTCCGCCCGGTCGGGACGACCTCCAGGGAGCCCAGGCCGCCTTCGAGCCGGCTCAGCTCGGCCTGCTCGTGGTGGATCACCATGACCTGCGGTCCGCCGGCCGGCAGGCCGGCGGCCCGGGCGACCTCGTCGAAGGGGACGTCCTGCCGGTCCAGGGCGCCGAGCGTGGTCTCCCGCACCCGGGTCAGCAGTGCGGCGAAGGTCGGGTCGCCCGCGGTGTCGGTGCGCAGCACGACCGTGTTGAGGAAGCTGCCGACGAGATCGGCGAGCCGGTCGTCGGTGCGTCCCGCGACCATCGTGCCGATGGGCAGGTCGGTGCCCGCGCCGTGCGCGGTGAGCAGGGCCGCGAGCGCGGAGTGCAGCACCATGAACATGCTGGTGCCGGTGGCCCGGGCCAGCCCGTCGACGGCCGCGTGCAGTCCCTCGTCGAGCACGAAGGCGACGTGGTCCGCGGGGTGTCCGGCCGGGCCGGCGGCGTCGGGCCGCGGGCCGTCGCCCGGCAGCGCCAGCCGCCGCGGGACGTCCCGGAGGGTCTCCCGCCAGGCGGCGAGCTGCCGTCCGCCACGGCTGTCGGGGTCCGTGAGGTCGCCGAGGATCTCGTGGGCCCAGCGGGTGTAGTCGGCGTACGAGACGGGCAGCGGCTCCCACGTGGGCGCGTCGCCCCGGACGCGGGCCGCGTAGGCGGTGGTGAGGTCGCGGAAGAGCGGGACCACGGACCATTCGTCGACGGCCAGGTAGTGCAGGGCGAGCAGCAGGGCCTGCGTACCGTCCCCGCCCGTGAGCAGGCGGGCCTGCAGCGGGGCCTCCCGCTCCGCGTCGAACGTCCCGGCCGCGAGTTCCCGCAGCCGGGCGTCCAGGTCGGCGCACTCCTCGGTGACGAGGACGGGGGCGTCGACGGGGCGCTGGTGCACGGCGCCGTCGCGTTCCGCGAAGGCCGTGCGCAGCGGCTCGTGGCGGCCGGCGGTGTCGGCGAGGGCGGCGGCGAGCGCGTCCGCGTCGAAGCCGTCGGTGGCGCGCAGGACCAGCGCGTGGTCGAAGCCGGGGCCCCGGCGGTACGCCCGCCACTGGGTGCGCTGGCCGGGCGCGAGCGGCAGCGGCCCGTCCCCGTGTCCGGTGGGGCGCAGCGCCGGGCGGGCGGCGGCCGCGCCGTCGAGCTTGCCCGCGAGACCGGCGACGGTGAGGGCGTCGAAGACGTCCCGGATGCCGAGCTCGACGCCGAACTCGGTGCGGATGCGGCCGAGGAGCCGCATCGAGGCCATCGAGTGGCCGCCGAGGGCGAAGAAGTTGTCGTGCACGCCGACGCTGTCGAGCCTGAGGATCTCGCGGAACAGCCCGGCGAGGCGGGCCTGCGTCGCGGTGGCCGGGCGGGCGTCCCCGGTCATCGCCGACCAGTCCGGCGCGGGCAGCGCCTTGCGGTCCAGCTTGCCGTTGGGGGTCAGCGGCAGCGGGCCGTCGAGCGGCACCACGAGCGCCGGGACCATGTACTCGGGGAGCAGGCCGGCGACGTGGGCGCGCAGCTCCTGGGGGTCGAGGTCGCCCGACTCGGGGACGGCGTACCCGATGAGACGGACGATGTCCCCGTCGCGGTCGGGCAGGACGGCGGCCTGGGCGACCGCGGGGTGCCCGGCGAGGGCCGCCTCGATCTCGCCCAGCTCGATGCGGAAGCCGCGCACCTTGACCTGGGTGTCGACCCGGCCGAGGAAGTCGAGGTTGCCGTCGCGGCGCCAGCGGGCCCGGTCGCCGGTGCGGTACATCCGGCTGCCGGGCGCGCCGTACGGGTCGGCGACGAACCGCTCGGAGGTCAGGCCGGGCTTGCCGAGGTAGCCGCGGGCGAGGCCGCGCCCGGCGACGTACAGCTCGCCCACCACGCCGGGCGGCACGGGCCGCAGGTGCTCGTCGAGCACGTAGGCGCGGGTGTTGGGGTCGGGGCGGCCGATCGGGACCCGGCCGGTCGGCGTGGAGCCGTGCTCGCGGGCCGGCCAGAGCGTGGAGTTGACCGTGGCCTCGGTGAGTCCGTAGGCGCAGATCAGGTCGGCCGTGGCGCCGAACCGCTCGAACAGGTCCGGCGGCACGGTCTCGGTGCCGACCAGGACGGTCGATCCCTCCGGCAGTTCGCAGCCGGGCGGCAGGGCCGACACCAGCGACGGCGGCAGGATCATGTGGGTGATCCGCTGGTTTGCGAGGAAGTCGGTGAGCGCCGGTCCGGCGACGCGTGCCTCGTCCGTGATCAGGACGAGCCGTCCGCCGTGGCAGAGCGCCATCGCCAGTTCGAACGCGAACACGTCGAAGCCGATCGAGGCGAACTGCAGCACCCGGCTGTCGGGGCGCAGCCCCATGCGGTCGACGGCCGTCGCGACCAGGCTGGCGATGCCCTCGTGGGGCACGACCACGCCCTTGGGGCGGCCGGTGGAGCCGGAGGTGTAGATCACGTAGGCGGCCTGGTCGAGGGCGACCGGGGCGCTCTCCAGGGGCTGTCCGGGGAGGGCGTCGAGTTCGGCGGCGGTGTCCGGCGCGTCGAGCAGGACGACGGGCACGCCCGGCACGTCGGGGATCTTCCCGGCGACCGGTTCGGTGCCGACCACGAGGGCCGCTCCGGAGTCCTCGATCATGTACGCGAGCCGGTCGGCCGGGTGGGCGAGGTCGAGCGGGAGGAACGCGGCGCCCAGTTTCAGGGCCGCGAGCACCGCGGCGACCATGTCCACGGACCGGGGCACGGCCACGCCGACGACGCTCTCGGCTCCGGCGCCGCGCGCGGCGAGCAGCCGGGCGAGGCGGTCGGCGCGGGCGTCGAGCTGGGCGTACGTGACGGAGCGGGCGCGGTCGACGACGGCGACGGCGTCGGGCCGCTCGGCGAGCCGCCGGGCGAACAGGGCCGGGAACGACTCCTCCTCGACCTCGCGCGGCAGGCCGTTGAAGCCCTCCAGGACGAGCCGGCGCTCCTCGCCGGTGAGGATCTCCAGCTGCGACAGGGGCCGTTCGGGCGCGGCGACGAGGGCGGCGACGAGCCGGCGGAGCCGGTCGGCGAGCTCCGCGGCGGTCTCCGGGTCGAACAGCTCGGTGGCGTACTCCAGGCGGCAGCCCAGGGAGCCGGTGCCGCCGTCGGCCGGGGTGTGCTCGGTGAAGCTGAACACGAGGTCGAACTTGGCGGAGCGGATCCGGAACGGCACGTACTCCACGGCGAGTCCGGGCAGCGCCCGCTCCTCGCCGGTGCGGGCGTGGTAGCCGACCATCACCTGGAAGAGCGGGTTGCGGGAGAGCGAGCGCGTCGGATTGAGCGCCTCGACGACGGACTCGAAGGGCACGTCCGCGTGCGAGAAGGCGGCGAGGTCGGTCTCGCGGACCCGGGCGAGCAGTTCGGTGAAGCCGGGGTCGCCGCTCACGTCGGTGCGCAGCACGAGCGTGTTGACGAAGAACCCGACGAGTTCGTCGAGGGCTTCGTCGCCGCGGCCCGCGATGGGCGCGCCGAGGGGGAGGTCGGTGCCGGCGCCCATGCGGTGCAGCAGGGCGGCCACGGCCGCGTGCACGACCATGAACATGCTGGCGCCGGTCACCCGGGCGAGCCGCCTGAGGCCCTCGTGGGTGGTGGCGTCGAAGGCGAGGTCCAGTTCGGCTCCGGTGAACGCCGGGCGGGCGGGCCGCGGCCGGTCCGTGGGGAGCTCCAGCTCCTCGGGGGCGCCGGCCAGCGTCGTGCGCCAGTGGTCCAGCTGCCGCGCGGCCAGGCTGCCGGCGTCCGCCGGGTCGCCGAGGAGCCGCTGCTGCCAGAGCGCGTAGTCGGCGTACTGCACCGGCAGCGGATCCCACGCGGGGGCACCGCCGCGGGTGCGGGCCGCGTAGGCGGCGGCCAGGTCGCGCAGGAAGGGGCGGTCCGACCACTCGTCGGTGGTGATGTGGTGCAGCAGCAGGACGACGATGTGGTCCTCGGGTCCCAGCGCCACGACCGTGGCCCGCAGGGGCAGTTCGGCGGCGAGGTCGAAGGGGCGGTTGACGGCCGCGTCGACGAGGCCGGGCAGCTCCTCCTCGGTGGCGCGGACCGTCTCCACCACGGGGCGCGCCTGCCCGGCGGGCAGCACCCGCTGGAGCGTCCGACCGTCCGGGGTGGTGAAGAAGACGGTGCGCAGGGCTTCGTGACGATTCGTCACGTCGCTGAGGGCGGCGCGCCACGCCTCGGTGTCGAGGGGGCCGCGCATCCGCATGACGAGCGGGAAGTTGTACGCGGCCGAGGTGCACTCGATCTGCTGGATCACCCAGAGCCGCTGCTGGGCGTGGGAGAGCGGCAGTTCGTCGGGGCGTTCGCCGGCCGTCAGCGCGGGGCGGGCGGCGCCGCCGCGGCGGTCGGCCCGCTCCACCAGTTCGGCGACGGTGGGCGCCTCGAACAGGTCGCGGATGGCCAGTTCGGTGTCGAGCGCGGTCCGGGCGCGGCTGACGAGCCGGGTGGCGAGCAGGGAGTGGCCGCCGAGCTCGAAGAAGTCGTGGTCGATGCCGACGCTGCCCTCGGGCAGGCCCAGGACCTCGGCGAACAGCGCGCACAGCGTCTCCTCGCGCGGGGTGCGCGGCGGGCGGCTGGTCGCGGTGCCGGCGAAGTCCGGGGCGGGCAGGGCCCGGACGTCGAGCTTGCCGTTGACGGTGAGCGGCAGGGTGGCGACGGTGACGAGCGCGGACGGGACCATGTAGTCCGGCAGGCCGGCCTTCAGGTGGTCGCGCAGGTGCTGGAGCAGCTCCTCGCCGGCCTCGGTGCCGGCCTCGGGGACGACGTAGCCGGCGAGGCGCTTGGTGCCGGTGGACTCGTCGACGACGACGGCGGCGTGCGCGACCGCCGGGTGCGCGGACAGGGCGCCCGCGATCTCGCCGAGTTCGATGCGGTAGCCGCGGATCTTCACCTGGTCGTCGGTGCGGCCGAGGAAGTCGAGCAGTCCGTCGGGGCGCTGCCGGACGAGGTCGCCGGTGCGGTACATGCGCTCGCCGGGCTCGCCGAACGGGTCGGCGACGAACCGTTCGGCGGTGAGGCCGGGCCGGTCGTGGTAGCCGCGGGCGAGGCCGGTGCCGGCGATGTACAGCTCGCCGGGGGCGCCCGGCGGGACGGGCCGCAGCATGGCGTCGAGGACGTAGGCGCGGGTGTTGCGGATCGGGACGCCGACCGTGGAGGTGGCGCTGTCCGTCGTCGATCCGCCGAGGGTGTTGATGGTGTACTCGGTGGGTCCGTACAGGTTGTAGCCGTAGGTGCCCTCGGTGCGGCGCAGCCGGTCCCAGACCGTGTCGGGGACGGCTTCGCCGCCGAGCAGGACCAGGGCGGGCCGGTGCTTCCCGGCGGCCTCGTCGTGGTCGAGCAGGCCCTCCTCGACGAGGAGCCGGGCGTAGGTGGGCGTCACGTTGACGACGTCGACGCGGTGGGCGTCGCAGTAGGCGACCAGGGCCTCGGCGTCGCGGCGCAGGTCCTCGTCGCAGACGTGGACCTCGTGGCCCTCGACGAGCCAGAGGAGCTCCTCCCACGACATGTCGAAGGCGAAGGAGACGGTGTGCGCGACGCGCAGCCGCCGGCCGCCCGCGGACGCGATCGCCGGGTCGAAGATCTCCTTCTGGTGGTTGAGCTGCATGTTCGTCAGACCCCGGTAGGGGGTGACGACGCCCTTGGGCCGGCCGGTGGAGCCCGAGGTGTAGATGACGTACGCCGGGTGCTCCAGGCGGTCCGGCACGTCGTGCGCGAACGCGGGCCGTTCGGCGTCGGTGATCGTGGAGCCGGGCAGCGCGTCCAGTTCGGCGGCCACGGCCTCGTCGTCCAGGAGGAGTTCGGGGGCGACGGGGCCCCCGGGGCCGCGCAGGGTCGGGGCGACGGCCGTGGTGGAGACGAGGCACAGCGGTCCGGTGTCCTCGGCCATCAGCCGCAGCCGGTCCGCCGGGTGGTCGAGGTCGAGCGGCAGATAGGCGGCGCCGGTCCGCAGGACGGCGAAGAGGGCCGCGACCATGTCGAGGGAGCGGGGCAGCGCGAGCGCCACGGCCTTCTCGGGTCCGGCGCCCCGGGCGAGCAGCAGCCGGGCGATCCGGTTGATGCGCGCGTCCAGTTCGGCGTACGTGAGGGCGCGTTCGCCGAAGACGAGGGCCACGGCGTCCGGGGTACGGGCGACCTGGGCGGTCAGCAGGTCGGCGACGGTCTCGTTCGGAACGGGCTCGCGGCTGGCGTCCCACGCGGCCGTCAGGGCGGCGCGCTCGGGGGGCAGCAGCAGGTCCACGCCGGCGGTCGCGGCCGAGGCGGCGCCGGGGGCGGTGAGGAGTTCGCCGAGCCTCTCCAGGACGGTGGTGAAGCGGCTGAGGACGGTCGCGGACGCCTCGGCGTCGAAGAGGTCGGGCCGGGCCGCCAGGGTGACCCGCAGCCGGGTCTCGGGGGTGACGATCAGGGTCAGCGGGAAGTGGGTGCCGTCCACGTTCGCCACGTCCGTGATGCCGTGCCGCCCGCGCAGTTCGGCGGCCCGGTCCTCGCCGTCGGCGGAGCGGAGCACGAAGAGGGTGTCGAAGAGGCGGCGGTGCCCGGTCTCCTGCTGGAGGGTGCCGAGGCCCACGTACTCGTACGGCATGACGGCGGCGCGCTCGGACTGCATCCGCCGCAGCAGGTCGAGCAGCGGCTCGTCCGGGGCGAAGGAGACGCGGGCGGGGATGGTGTTGAGGAACATGCCGATGATGCCGGCCGCGTCCGGCACGTCGGCGGGCCGTCCGGCGACCGCGGTGCCGAAGGCGACGTCGCCGCGTCCGGTCAGCGCGGACAGGACCAGGCCCCAGGCGGCGTTGAGCACGGTGTTGAGGGTGAGGCCGTGCCGGCGGGCGAGGGCGCGCAGCCGGTCGCTGGACTCCCGGGACAGGACGGCGTGGTGGTCGGCGGGGATGACGGGGCCCGCGTCGCGGCCGGCGGGGGCGACGAGCGTCGGCTCGTCGAAGCCGGCGAGGGCCTCGCGCCAGGCGCCGAGCGCCCGGGTGCCGTCCTGCCGGTGCAGCCAGGCCAGGTAGTCGCGGTACGAGCCCGGGGCGGGCAGGCCGGTGGTGTCGCCGGACCGCTCGTACAGCGTGAACAGCTCCTCCAGGAACAGCCAGGCGGACCAGCCGTCCCAGAGGATGAGGTGGTGGGTGACGACGAGCCGGTCGCGGCCGTCGCCGAGGCGGAGCAGCCGGAGGCGGCAGAGCGGCGGCGCGGACAGGTCGAAGCGCTGCCGGCGGTCGGCGGCGAGCAGCTCCTCGACGCGCGCGGTCCGCTCCTCCGGCGCGAGGCCGGTCAGGTCGGTCACGGTGAGCGGGATCTCGGCGCCGTCGGCGATGAACTGCACGGGCCGGGGCAGGCCGTCGCTGGTGAAGCCGGCGCGCAGGCTCGCGTTGCGGTCGAGGAGGGCCCGGCAGGCGGCGCGCAGCCGGTCCGCGTCCAGGCGGTGGTCGAAGTCCAGGGTCTCCTGCGAGAGGTAGACGTCGAGGGCGTCGCCGCTGTCGTAGGTGGCGTGGAAGTACATGCCCTCCTGGAGCGGGGAGAGCGGCCACACGTCGGCGACGGTGAGCCCGGCGGCGACGGCCTCGACGCGGGCGGTCTCCTCCGGGGTGAGGTCGAGACCGACCGGCGGGGCGGGCGCGGGGGGCTCGGCCGGGCCGGCGGCGGTCAGCCGGTCGAGCAGGGCCCGCAGCGCCGGGTCGACCTCGGCGCCGGACAGGGCCTGCGCGGCGAGCACCGCCTGGAGCGCGGCGGCGGCCTGCCCGGCGTCGGACGCGGACACCGTCACGCCGGCGGCGGGGGCCCCGGGAGCGTTCCCGTCGGCGGCCGCGTCGGACTCGGCGGGCTCGACCGGCTCGGCGGGCTCGTGCGCGGCCGTCGCGGCGAGCGCGGCGGGCGTACGGTGCTCGAAGACATCGCGCGGGCTGATGGTCAGTCCCCTTTCACGGGCCCGGGTGGCGACGGCGATGGAGGTGAGGCTGTCGCCGCCGAGCATGAAGAAGTCGTCGTCGGCGCCGATGTCCTCGGCGCCGAGGACCTCGGCGAAGATCCGGCAGAAGGCGCTCTCCCGCGCGTCGCGGGGGCCGCGCCCGCCGGCCCGGGGGGTGAACTCCGGTGACGGCAGGGCGTTCTGGTCGAGCTTTCCGCTCGGCGTCAGCGGCAGCTCGTCCAGGGTCACGACGGCGCTGGGCACCATGGCCGCGGGCAGCGCCCCGGCGAGCGCGGCGCGCAGGGCCTCGCCGTCCGGGGCCCCGCCGTCCGGGGCTGCGTCGGGCGCCGGGACGGCGTAGCCGAGGAGGGCGCCGTCGCGGACGACGACGGCGGCGCGTCCGACGCCCGGCAGGGCGGCCAGCGCGGCCTCGACCTCGCCGAGTTCGATGCGGTTGCCGCGGATCTTGACCTGGCGGTCGGTGCGGCCGAGGTACTCGACGGCCCCGTCGGCGCGGCGGCGGACCAGGTCCCCGGTGCGGTACATGCGCGCCCCGGGCTCGCCGAACGGGTCGGCGACGAACCGCTCGGCGGTCAGGCCGGACCGGTCGTGGTAGCCGCGGGCCAGCTGGACGCCGGCCAGGTACAGCTCGCCGGGGACGCCGTCGGGCACCGGCCGCAGGAACGGGTCGAGGACGTGCAGGCGGGTGTTCCAGACGGGCCGGCCGATGGGGACGGCGAGCTCCGTCCCGCCCTCGTACGGGAAGTACGTGACGTCGACGGCCGCCTCCGTGGGGCCGTAGAGGTTGTGCAGCGGCACGGGGCCGTGCGCGGAGCCGGCGGTGAGCTCCGACCAGCCGCGGGCCTGGGCGCCGGTGAGCGCCTCGCCGCTGCAGTACACCCGCCGCAGGCTCGCCGCCCAGTCGGGCGCTCCGCCGTCGGCCTCCATGGCCTGGGTGAAGGCGGCCAGCATCGAGGGGACGAAGTGCGCGGTCGTGATCCGCCGGGAGTGGATCAGCTCGGCGAGGTAGCCGGGGTCGCGGTGGCCGTCCGGGCGGGCGAGGACGACCGTCGCCCCCGCGGTGAGCGCCCAGAAGAACTCCCACACGGACACGTCGAAGCTCGACGGGGTCTTCTGCAGCACCCGGTCGTCGGCGGTGAGCCCGTACGCGTCCTGCATCCAGGCGAGCCGGTTGACGACCGCCCGGTGGGTGACGGCGACGCCCTTGGGGCGGCCGGTGGAGCCGGAGGTGTAGATGAGGTACGCGGGGTGGTCGGGTCCGGCGGGCCGCCCGGGCGCGGCCCCGGCACCGGACGCCGTGTCCTCCCGGCCGAGGACGAGGGGGGCGACGCCCGCCACGTCCGGCAGCCGGAGGACGGCGTCGGCGGTGGTCACGACGGTCCGCGCACCGGAGTCGGCGAGCATGTACGCGACGCGTTCGGCCGGGTAGTCCAGGTCGAGGGGCAGATAGGCGGCGCCGGCCTTCAGGACGCCGAGGAGGGCGACCATCAGTTCGGCCGAGCGGGGCACGGCGACCGCGACGTACGCCTCCGGGCCCGCCCCGTCGGCGCGGAGCCGGGCGGCCAGGGCCTCGGCGCGCCGGTCGAGTTCGGCGTAGGTGAGGGTGGTGGACTCGAAGACGACGGCGGGGGCGTCCGGGGTGCGGGCCGTCTGCGCGGCGATCAGCGAGACGAGCGTGGCGTCGGGGACCTCGTGCGCGGTGGCGTGGGACGCGGCGAGGTGGTCGCGCTCACGGTCGGAGAGCACGTCGGTGCGGGCGACCGTGCGCCCGGGCTCGGCCACCAGCGTGCGCAGCAGCGCGGTGAACCGGTGGGCGAGGACGGCCACGGTCACGCCGTCGAGGCGGGCGGCGTCGTGCTTGAACCGCAGCAGCAGGCCGTCGCCGGGGTCGACGACGAGGGCGAGCGGGTAGTGCACGGCGTCGAGCACCTCGACGCCGGTGACGCGCGGGGCTCCGGGCTCCGTGCCGTCCTCCGGTCCGCCGGCCGGGAAGTTCTCCAGGACCACGAGCGTGTCGAAGAGCTCTCCGCCGCCGGCGAGCCGCTGGATGTCGGCGAGGCCGAGGTGCTGGTGGTCGAGGAGGGCGGCGTGCTCGTCCTGGACCCGGCGCAGGAGGCCGGCCAGCGACTCGTCGGGACGCAGCGTGACGCGGGCCGGGACGGTGTTGATGAACAGGCCGACGGCGGAGTCGAGACCGGCGACCTCGGTCGTGCGTCCGGAGACGGTGGTGCCGAAGACGACGTCGTTGCGGCCGGTGAGCGCGCCGAGGAGCAGGGCCCAGGCGCCGTGCAGGACGGTGCCGAGGGTGAGGCCGTGGGCGCGGGCGAAGGCCCGCAGTTCGGCGGTGAAGCCCTCGGGCAGCCGGGTGTCGACGTGTTCGGGCCGGGCGGGGGCCCGCTCGGTGTCGCCGGTCGCGGCCAGCCGGGTGGGCTCGTCCAGGCCGGCCAGGGCGGCGCGCCAGGCGGCGCGGGCGCCGTCCCGGTCGCGGGTGGCCAGCCAGGACAGGTACGGGCGGGGGTCGACGGGCTCGGGCAGGGCGTCGCCCCGGTAGGCGGCGGCCAGTTCGCGCAGGAGGACGGTGACGGACCAGCCGTCGGCGACGATGTGGTGCAGCGTGAGCAGGAGGCGGTGGCGCCGGCCGTCCTTGATGAGGGTGGCCCGGATGAGGGGCGGCCGCGTCAGGTCGAAGCGTTCGGCGCGGTCGGCGGCGAGCAGCGCGCCGATCCCGGTCTCCGCCGTGTCGGCCCGCCGCCACGGCAGCGTGACGTGACCGGCGAGCCGCTGGACGACCTCGCCGCCGGGCAGCTGGCGGTAGGAGGCGCGCAGCAGGGGGTGCCGGTCGAGGGTCAGCTGGAGGGCGCGGCGCAGCCGTTCGGGGTCCACCGGGCCGTCGAGGTCGAGGAGTTCCTGCACGACGTAGAGGTCGGCGGCGTCCTCGTCGAAGGCGGCGTGGAAGTAGAAGCCCTCCTGGAGGGGGGAGACGGGCAGGGCGTCCTCGTCGAGCGCGACCGGGGCGGCGGGGGCGGCGGGCGTCTCGCCCGCGGCACGGGCGAGGGCGGCGACGGTGCGGAGCCGGAACACCTGGCGGGGGGTGAGGGCGAGCCCGGCCTCGCGGGCGCGGTTCACGAACTGGATGGCGACGATGCTGTCGCCGCCGAGCTCGAAGAAGCTGTCGTGGACGCCGGCCGAGGGCAGGCCGAGGACGTCGGCGAAGAGCGTGGCGAGCGTGGTCTCGACCGGCCCGGTGGGCGCGTCGGCGCCGGCGACGGCGGTCCAGCGCGGCTCGGGCAGGGCGCGCTTGTCGAGCTTGCCGTTGGGGGTGAGCGGCAGCGGCCCGTCGAGCACGACGACGGCGGACGGCACCATGTGGTCGGGCAGGGTGTCCGCGGCGCGGGCGCGGGCGGCGGTGACGGCGGACTCGGTGTCCGTGCCGTCCTCCCCCACCAGGTAGGCGACGAGGCGCTTGACGCCCCGGTGGTCCTCGCGGGCGAGGACGGCGGCCTGGGCGATGCCCGGGCAGGCCATGAACGCGCTCTCGATCTCGCCCGGTTCGATCCGGTGGCCGCGGATCTTGATCTGGCCGTCGGCGCGGCCCAGGAACTCGATGTTGCCGTCGGCGCCCCAGCGGACGCGGTCGCCGGTGCGGTACATGCGGCTGCCGGGCGCGCCGTACGGGTCGGCGACGAATCGTTCCGCCGTCAGGCCGTGCCGGCCGAGGTAGCCGCGCGCGAGGCCGCGCCCGGCGACGTACAGCTCCCCCTCGGCACCGACCGGGACGGGGCGGAGGGCGGTGTCGAGGACGTAGGCGCGGGTGTTGGGGTCGGGGCGGCCGATCGGGGCCGGGCCCGGGCGCGCCGGGTCGGCGGGCCACAGCGTGGAGTTGACGCTCGCCTCGGTGAGTCCGTACGCGACGACGACCCGGACCCGCCCCGCCCAGCGGGCGATGAGCTCGCCGGGCACGGCCTCGGTGCCCACGATCAGGACGGCGCCGTCGGGCAGTTCGCACTCCGGGGGCAGCGCGGAGACCAGGGACGGCGGCAGGATCATGTGGGTGGCCCGGTGCCGCGCGATGTAGTCGGTCAGGGCGGGGCCGGCGACGCGGCGCTCGGCGGGGACGACGATGATCCGGCCGCCGACGCAGAGCGACATGATCAGGTCCCAGACGGTCACGTCGAAGCCGACGGACGCGAACTGGACGACACGGCTGCCGGCGGTGACGCCGATGCGGTCGGTGGCGGTGGCGACGAGGCTGCCGACGCCGTCGTGCGGGACGACGACGCCCTTGGGACGGCCGGTGGAGCCGGAGGTGTAGATGACGTACGCCGCCTGGTCCAGGGCGACCGGCACTCCGGGGCCGGTGGCGTCGCGGCGCGCGACGGCCTCGGCGGTGGCCGGGTCGTCGAGCACCAGGCGCGTGACGTCGGGCGCCTCGGGGAGTTCGCCGGCGAGCTCCCGCACGGTGATCACGGTGCGGGCCCCGGCGTCGTCCAGCATGTAGGCGATGCGGTCGCGGGGGTGGTCGGCGTCCAGCGGCAGGTAGGCGGCGCCGGCCTTCATCACCGCGAGCAGGGCGACGACGAGTTCCGGGGAGCGCGGCAGGGCCACGGCGACGACGTCCTCGGCGCGGACGCCGCCGTCGGCCAGGTGGCACGCGAGCCGGTTCGCGGCGGCGTCGAGCTCCGCGTAGGTCAGCTCGCGCTCCTCGAAGACGAGCGCGACGGCCTCGGGCGAGCGGCGCACCTGTGCCTCGAAGGCGGCGGGCCAGGACAGGTCGGCGGTCTCGCGCGGTGCCACGCCGAACTCGTCGAGCAGGACGGCGCGTTCGGCGTCGGAGGTGAGGTCGAGGTGGCCGACGGGGCGGTCGGGGTCCTCGGTGAGGGCGTGCAGCAGCGCCAGGAAGCGCCGTTCGTGGGCCCGCAGGGTGTCCTCGTCGCAGACGGCCGCGTCGGCGTCGAGGTACACGGAGACGCCGCCCGTGCCCGGGACCTCGCCGAAGCCGAACGCCAGGTCGCTGACGGGGCCGAGCCACTCCGGCCGGAGTTCGGCGGTGCCGTCCCCGAAGCGCAGCTCGTCGGGCCGGGGCAGGATGTTGACGGTGGGGCCGACGAGTTCGGCGACGCCGTCGACGAGCCCCAGCTCCTTGGCCAGGTCCTCGGCGCGGTACCGGCCGTGCGCGACCGTCTCGGCGACGGCCTCGCCGACGTGGGCCACGAGGGCGGACGCGGTGGTGGCGGGCCGCACGGTCAGGCGGAGCGGGACGATGTTGGAGACCATGCCGGGGACGGTGGCCGCCGCCTCGTCCTGGCGTGCCGCGATCGGCAGCCCGAGGACGAGGTCCTGCTCTCCGGTGACCCGGTGCAGATACGCGGCCACGGCGGCGATCAGGACGCGCGAGGCGCGGGAGCCCGCGCGGTCGGCGGCCCGGCGCAGCCGCCCGGTCTCCTCGGCGGACAGCTCCACCGACCGCCTCAGCCGGCGGGTCGTGAGCGAGGGGGCCCGCTCGACCAGGCGGGCCGGCTCCGGCAGGCCGGCCAGGCGCTCCCGCCACCAGGCGCGCTCGGCCGCGTACCGGTCGGAGGCCCGGTGGGCGAGGTCCGCGTCCACCAGGCTCCGCAGGGACCGTTCGGGGCCCGCGGGGGCCCGCTCCCCCAGGGTGTAGAGCTCGCCGGCGCGCCGGGAGATCAGCGCGACGCCCATGCCGTCGACGAGGATGTGGTGGTACCGCTGGTACCACCACACGCGGTCGTCGGCGAGCCGGAGCAGGGCCTGGGCGAAGAGCGGCCCGTCGGCCGGGTCGGCGGGCCGGTCCCGGTCGGCGGTGATCCACTCGGCGGCGGCCTCCTCCGGCTCCGCGGCGTCGCGCAGGTCGACGACCGGGATGTCGAAGGCGACGGCGACGGGCGTCTGACGGAGTCCGCCGTCCGCCGCGGGCCCGACGCGGACGTGGAGGCACTCGGCCTCCGTGACGGCCCGGCGCACCGCCGCGCCGAGGCGGCCGAGGTCGACGGCGCCGCGCAGGTCCAGGGCGAAGACGATGTTGTAGGCGGAGCTGTCCGGTTCGATCTGCTGGGCCAGCCAGATGCCGGTCTGCCCACCCGTCAAGGGCATTCCGGGCGCGGATGTCCGGTCCGACTCGACGTCAAACATCGTACGTTGTGCCTTTCCCTGGCGGTGCGTCGGTGAGGGGCGGAGCTACTTGACGGCCGTCAGCAGCGGCTCGATCTCGTCGATGGCGTACGGGATCGACAGGACCGTGTTGAAGGAGAACGCGGCGCCGATGTCCGGGCCCTGGTAGGGCACGAACAGGTCGCGCTTCTCCTGGTGGACCTTGAGCTTCTTGTAGAGCGGCTCGGCCTTGATCCGGTCGTTGGCGTCGGTGCTGGAGGTGACCCAGACGAGACGGTCGACGTCGAGGACGTTCAGCTTCTCGGCGCTGAGTTCGGCGACGTTCCAGCCGGGCTTGGCGAGGGAGTCGATCTCGGGCTTGGCCTTGAAGCCGAGCTCCTTGAAGAAGATCGCCTTGGGGTCGGTCTTGGTGAAGGCCGAGTACTTGCCGGCCTCGAAGCTGTCGGCCACGACGAGCGTCCTGGTCGCCCACTCGGGATGCTTGTCGCGGACGGCCTTGAAGCGGGCGTCGATGTCGGCGATCAGCTTGTCCGTCTCGGCCGTCTTGCCGAGGGACTTGCCGATCTGCCGGGTCATCACCTGCCAGGAGGCACCGTAGTCGGGGACGCCCTGGGGCTGGGCGACGACCTTGGTGAACTTCGAGAGCGTGTCGTACTGCTCCTTCTTCATGCCGGAGTACTGCGCGATGACGAGGTCGGGCTTGAGGGCCGCGATCTTCTCGATGTTGTACTCGTCGCGCTCGCCGACGATCTCCGGCTTCGTGGACCCCCACTTGTCCTTCGTCCACGGCCACTTGCCGTACGGGTCCTCCTTGAACCAGTCCACCGCCCCGACCGGCTTGACGCCGAGCGCGAGGACGGCGTCCTGGTCGGAGAGGCCCAGCGTGACGACCCGCTGCGGCGCCTTGTCGATGGTCGTGCTGCCGTACTTGTGCTGCACCGTCACCGGGAAGGCGGCGGCCGTCCCCTCCGTGCCGGCCGTGGCCTCGGGCTTCGCCTCGGGCTTCTCCCCGGTCTTCTCCGTACCGCCCCCGCAGGCGGACAGGGCGAGCGCGGCGACCGTGGCGACGGCGACGTGTGGCAGGTGTCTGAGGAACCGCGTCGGAGCGGGGCGCGTACCAGTGAACACAGTTGTTCCTTTCGGGCGATCTCACAGTGCGTGCCGCACCCGCCGGATGCGACGGCGTCGTCCGGCGGGCGTGGCGAGTGGGGGGCTCGGCCGGGACGGTGGGCCCCGGGGACGGAGGGCCCTAGCGGGCCGAGCCGATGCCGTCGGCGACCGGCCGGGGTTCGCCGGGCGCGGGCGCCGGCCCCCGGTCGAGGATCGAGTCGAGGATCTCGCCGACCCTGATGGCGGTGTTGGAGAGGAGGGACGACGTGATGCCGTGGGTGTGCTCGGTGCCGCCCTGGAGGTAGATGCCGCAGCGCACGTCGGGGTCGGTCGTGAGCCGGTAGTCGCGCTCGACGCGGACGCGTCCCTCCTCGTCGCGGTGGCAGCGGTCGGCGACCGGGCCGAGGAGTCCGACGGGGTCGGCCGGGCGGTAGCCGGTCGCGTACACGACGACGTCGGCGTCGATGACCGTCTCCTCCCCGGTCACCAGGGAGGTGACGGTGGCGTGGACCCGGTCGCCGCTCTCCTCGACGCCGGTGAGCCGGGAGACGTTGAGGAAGCGGAGGCGCTCGGTGCCGAGGACCTTCTCCTGGTACGCCTGCCGGTAGAGGTCGTCGATGAGGTCGATGTCGACGACCGAGTAGTTGGTGTTGCCGTGGTAGTCCATCAGCTTGCGCTTCACGTCGCCGGGGGCCGTGAAGTACTCGTCGACGGCGTCCGGGTCGAAGATCCGGTTGGCGAAGCTGCTGTCGTCCGCGGGGCTGTAGCCGTAGCGGGAGAAGACGGCGCACACCTCGGCCCCGGGGAAGCGGCGGTGCAGGTACGCGACGTTCTCGGCCGCGCTCTGCCCGGCGCCGACGACGACGAAGCGGGTCGGGTCCGTGCCGTCCAGGCCGTCGACCTTCATGAGCAGCTCGGAGTTGTGCCACACGCGGTCGGTGCGCGCGACGCCCTCGGGCATCAGCGGCCGGAGTCCCGTGCCGATCACGAGGTTCCGGGCGCGGTGGACCACCGCCTCTGTGCCGGTCCTGGCGGTGACGTCGAGGTACTCGACGACGCCGTCGCGGACGACGGGCTCGATGGCGATCACCTCGTGCCCGTAGGAGACCATGTCGTCGACCTTGGCCGCCGCCCACTCGAAGTAGTCGTGGAACTCGACGCGCAGCGGGAAGAGGTTCTTGTGGTTGACGAAGTCGATCAGCCGGCCCTTGCTCCGCAGGTAGCAGAGGAAGCTGTACTCGCTGGCCGGATTCCGCAGCGTCACCAGGTCCTTGAGGAAGGACACCTGCATGGTGGCGTCGTCGATCAGCATGCCGCGGTGCCAGCCGAAGCCCGGCTGCCGCTCGAAGAAGTGCGCGGTGACGGCCTCCTCCCTCCCGACGCGGGCGTTGTGCTCGCTGAGCGCGAGCGCCATGGCCACATTGGACGGCCCGAAGCCGATTCCTATGAGGTCGTGGACCAGAGGGGCGTCGCCAGGAAGACCCTGAGACATGTCACTCCCATCGTGCGGAACTGCCGCTTGTCAGGCGTGGGGAAGAGAACGCGACACCGGCCCGGTGTCACCGTGAGCCAGTCGGAACTTAGGTAAAGCTAACCTGACCTGCGGCGGGCTGTCGACTGCACAAACCGGACACCTGACGGAGGCTCACCTATCAACTGGCTTGAAAACATTGGGCTATTGCAATGTTAGGTAAGCCTTGCTTTACTTGCGGCCGTCATTCGCTCTTTCGAGGAGGAACCCTCATGCGGGTCGTCATGTTCGGTTACCAGACGTGGGGTCACCGCACCCTGAAAGCACTCCTGGAGTCCGAGCACGACGTCGTGATGGTCGTGACACATCCCAAGAGCGAGCACGCCTACGAGAAGATCTGGAGCGACTCGGTCGCCGATCTGGCCGAGGAGCACGGCGTCCCCGTCGCCATCCGCAACCGGCCCGACGACGAGGAGCTGTTCGACCTCCTCAAGGCCGCCGATCCGGACATCATCGTGGCCAACAACTGGCGCACGTGGATCCCGCCGCGCGTCTACTCGCTCCCCCGTCACGGCACGCTGAACGTCCACGACTCCCTCCTGCCCAAGTACGCCGGCTTCTCCCCCCTGATCTGGGCCCTCGTCAACGGCGAGCGGGAGGTGGGCGTCACGGCCCACCTGATGGACGAGGTGCTCGACGCCGGCGACATCGTGGACCAGCGCGCGGTCACCGTGGAGCCCACCGACACGGCCACCGACCTCTTCCACAAGACCGTCGACCTCATCGCCCCCGTCACGATCGGCGCGCTCGCCCGGATCGCCGCCGGGGAGACCGAGTTCACCCGGCAGGACCGCTCGCAGGCCAGCTTCTTCCACAAGCGCGCCGAAGAGGACATCCGCATCGACTGGGACTGGCCGGCCGAGGTGCTGGAGCGCCTGGTCCGGGCCCAGTCCGCGCCGTACCCCAGCGCCTTCACCTTCCACCGGGGCAAGCGCCTGGAGATCCTCTCCGCCGTGGTGTCGGAGGGCCGCTACGGCGGCACCCCCGGCCGCGTCTTCTACCGCGAGGGCGACGGCGTCGTGATCGTCGCCGGCGCCGACGCCCGCACGGGCCGCAACCACGGCCTCGCCGTCACGCGCGTCCGGACGGAGGACGGCCGCGAACTGCCCGCCACCGAGTACTTCACCTCCATGGGCGGGTACCTCACCGAACGGCCGTGAGCGCCCGGGGCGCACACCCCCTCGACTCCGGCGCCCCTCGGACGGTCCCGAGGGGCGCCGGTACGCGTACGACCCGACCCGGCCGGCCGGACCTCACCGCCGGGTGACCAAGGGGGAACACATGGAACGACCGGTCGTCTCCGGCACCGCGTGCGACGCGTCCGGAGCGAAGTTCACCGTCGTCGGCATCTCGAACACGCCCACGACCGACTGGGCCCAGGTCTTCAGAGCGCTGGCGGGCACCGATCTCACGCTCGCGGGGGACGTGGCGGCCCTGGCGGCGGACCCCGGCGCCTCCGCTCCCGGTCCCGGGAGCGCCCCCGGGACCGCCCCCGGGACCGCGTCGGGGCACGCCGAGCGTCCCGGAGCGGCGCCCGCGGGCCCGCCCCGCCTGAGCATGACGCCCCCGAGCGTGCTCAACCTCAACGCGTACCTCATGTACGCGATCGGCAAGGCCGCGCGCCGCCGGCTCACCGAACGGCTGGCCGCCCACAACCTGCGGCTGTGGCACCTCACCGTCATGGCGATGGTCGCCGACCTGGGCCCGCAGATGAAGACGCTCCTCGCCGCCCGGCTCGACATGAACTCCAGCGACCTGGTGAAAATCGTCAACGACCTGGTGCGGACGGGACACGTCGACTGCGCCCGCGATCCGGGCAACCGGCGGAGGATCCTCGTCCGGCTGACCCCCGAGGGCCGCGCCTACCTCGACCTGCTCAACGCGGACATCGCCTCCACGGACGACGAGGTCCTGGCCCCGCTGAGCGCGAGCGAGCGCGAGGTGCTCGCCTCCCTGCTCCGCCGGGTCCACCACCACCTCGACCCGGGTCCGGCCGGCACGGTCCACCACGAACCGGAGCGGTTCACGGAGGTCCTGCGCAACGGCTCCGACGAGGACGGACGGATCGACTGGACGCGCTCCGCCGAGGAGATCGCCGGCTTCGTCGAGGCCCGGCGCCCGCTGCGGCCCCACGCCTTCACGCACCACGCCGGCCGCCGGCTCGACGTCCTCACGGCGACGGTCTCCCGGGGCCTGTACTCCGGCGAGCCGGGCCACATCCGCCACCACGAGGACGAGGGCGTGGTCGTCGTCGCCGGCGCGGACCACCTCGGCGGCGGACGGCCCGGGCTCGTCCTGCACCGCGTGCGCAACGAACACGGCGCGGAGTTCCGGGCCGAGGAGTACTTCACCCCGGGAACGACCGGCGGCCACGACCCCCGGTAGGGGCCGTGGCCGGACGGCCGTGGCCGGACGGCCGTGGCCTACCGGCGGCTGCGCACCAGCAGGTACAGGAAGTACGGCGTGCCGATCACCGCGGTCATGATCCCGGCGCCCAGCTGGGCCGGCGCGATGACGGTCCGGCCCACCAGGTCGGCGGTGCAGACGAGGAGCGCGCCGAGGAGGACGGCGACCGGGACGACGCGCGCGTGCCGCCGGCCCACGAGGGCGCGGGCGGCGTGCGGGGCGACGAGCCCGACGAAGCCGATGGTGCCGGCGGCGGCCACCGCGGCGGCGCTCAGCACCACGCCGAGGACGAGGAAGCCGAGGCGGCCCCTGCCGAGGGCGAGCCCGAGGAGCCGCGGGGTGTCCTCGTCGAGGGAGACGAGGTCGAGCTCGGTGCGGCGCGCGACCGCGACGGCCAGACCGACGGCGACCGCGACCGCGAGGGGGATCACGTCGGGCAGGGTCCGGCCGTAGGTGGAGCCGGACAGCCAGGTGAGGGCCTTGGTGGCGTTGAACGGGTCCGTCAGGATGATGAGCAGGCTGACGAGGGCGGCGGTGCCGGAGTGGATGGCGAAGCCGACGAGGACGAGCCTGGTCTGCTGGAAACCGCCCCGCGCGGCCAGTCCGAAGAGCAGCGCGGAGGCCGCGGCGGCGCCCGCGAACGCGGCACCCGCCGCCCCCCATCCGCCGGCCATGGGCACGGTCGTGACGAGGAGGACGGCACCGAGCGCGGCGCCCCCGGAGACGCCCATGATGCCGGGCTCGGCGAGCGGGTTGCGGGTCACGGCCTGGACGAGCGTGCCGGCCAGGGCGAGCGCGGCGCCGGCGAGGAGCGCCGCGAGGATCCGGGGCACCCGGGTGTCGAGGACGAAGCCGACGGTCCGCCCGGCCTGCCCCGTGACCCAGTTGGCGACGTCGCCCAGGAGCAGCTTGGCGTCGCCGAGCAGGACGGCGGCGATGACGACGCCGACGAGGGCGGTCACGAGGACGGCCGTGACCCCGACGAAGACGGCGCGGCTCCGGATGCGCAGCCGGTCGGCGGGGACTCCGCCGGTGTCCCTCAGGCGTGCGGCCATGGCGATCACGAAGGCGGCGCCGACGAGGCTGGTGACGACGCCGGTCGGCACGGCGACCGCCGTGTCCGCGGGGACGAGCGTGCGCAGCAGCACGTCCGCGCCGAGCACGAGCCCGGCGCCGACGAGACCCGCGACGGGGATGCCGATCCGGGTGCGGGCGAAGCCCCGGAAGCGGCGGGCGAGGGGACGGACGAGGGCCGGGGCGCACAGGCCGACGAAGCCGACCGGTCCGGCGAGGGTGACGGCGGCGGTGGCGAGGAGGGCCGCGAGGACGACGGCGGTCATGCGGGTGGAGCGGACGGGGACGCCGAGGCCGCGGGCGGCGTCGTCGCCGAGGGCCAGGGCGTCCATCCGGCGGGCGAGCAGCAGCAGTCCGGCGAGTCCGACGACGCCGATGGGCGCCATCTGGAGGACGCCGTCGAAGCCGTTCTGGGAGATGCTGCCCTGGTTCCAGTGGTAGACGCCCTCGGCCTCCTGCGGGAAGAGCAGGAGCAGTCCCTCGGTCATGGCGGTCAGGCCGAGGGTGAGGGCGCTGCCGGCGAGGACGAGCCGGACGGTGCCGGTGCCCAGGCCGGAGAGGCCGAGGACGACCGCCGCCGCCGTGAGGCCGCCGGCGAACGCGATGCCGGAGGAGGCGAGCAGCGGGAGGGAGACGCCCGTGGCGGCGGTGAGGCCGAGGGCGAAGTAGGAGCCGGCGTTGACGGCGAGGGTGTCGGGGGCGGCGAGCACGTTGCGGCTGACCGCCTGGAGGGCGGCGCCCGCCATGCCGAGGACGACGCCGACGAGCAGCCCGGCGGTCATCCGCGGCAGGCGCGAGGCGATGACGACGGACGCGTCGGCGGGGTCGGCCTCGCCGGTGAGGGCCTTCCAGACCTCGGCGGCGCCGACGGAGGCGGTGCCCTGGGTGATGTCCACGAGGGCGAGCCCCGCGACGAGGAGGAGCAGTGCGGCCGTCACCGCGGCCGCGCCCGTCCGGGACGGGGCCGCCGGCGGGCGGGGGGCGGGAGTGGTTGCGGTGACGGCCATGGCCTCTGTATTCGTCTACTTCGTCAGGGCGATGATCGAGTCGATGTACTTCGTCATCGAGCCCGGACCGCCGAACATCCAGATGCCGTCGGGCAGCCGGTGGACGTTGCCCTTCTTCACGAACGGCAGCGAGGTCCACACCTTGTCCTTGGCGAGGGCGCCGGTGAAGGGGGTGCTGCTCTCGTCGCCGTCGTTGCCGATGTAGGCGAAGTGGACGTCGGCGCTGAGCTTGGTCAGGCCCTCGACGTCGGTGGCGCCGAGGCCGTACGCCGGGTCGCCCTTGACGTTCCAGTCGTTCTTCAGGCCCAGCTTCTCGTTGACGGCGCCGATGAGCGAGCCGTTGGTGAAGGGGCGGATGGAGACCTGGTTGGAGACGAGGTAGCCGTCGGCGAAGGCGACCTTGGCGCCGCCGAGGCCGGCACCGGCCAGGGCCTTCTTGCCCTCCTCGACCTTGGCCTCGAAGGCCTTCTTGAGTTCGGCGGCCTTGTCGGTGGTGCCGGTGGCCTGGGCGAGCAGGTCGAGGTTCTTGTTCATCTGCCCGATCGGGTCGGCCGCGTCGGCCGACTTGACCTCCACCACCGGGGCGACGGCGCGCAGCTGCTTGACGGCGGCCGGCGGCAGGTCGGTGCTGGCGACGATGAGGTCCGGCTTCAGGGCGGCGATGGTGTCCATGCTCGGCTCGCCGCGGGTGCCGATGTCCTTCGGCTCGTTCTTCAGCGGGACGGCGGTGTCCCAGGTCTTGTAGCCCTTGACGTCGGCGACGCCGACCGGGTCGACGCCGAGCGAGACCAGCAGCTCGACCTCGTGCCACTCGGTGCCGACGACCTTCTGGGCGGGGCCGTCGAGGACGACCTTCTGGCCGGAGGCGTCGGTGAGGGTGATCTTCTCGGCGGGCTTCTTCGCCTTGTCGTCGGCGGCGGGCTCGGTGGTGCCGCAGGCGGTCAGGGCGAGGGCGGCCGCGGCGAGGACCGCGGTGGTGGCGAGGTGTCGTCTCATGAGGGGGTGCTGAGCCTTTCGCTTCGCGTGTGGTGGCGGCCGATCGCGCGGGTGCGGAGCCGTCCGGTGAGGGGGTCGGGGTCGACGTCGATGCGGATGCCGTAGGTCTCGGTCAGCCGCTCGGCCGTCAGGACGTCTTCGGGGAGACCGTCGGCGACGATCCGCCCCGCGTGGAGCAGGACGATCCGGTCGCCGACGGCGGCGGCCTGGTCCAGGTCGTGGAGGACGGCGCCGACGGCGATGCCGTGGTCGTCGGCCAGGTCGCGCATGAGGTCGAGGAGTTCGACCTGGTAGCGCAGGTCGAGGTAGGTGGTCGGCTCGTCGAGGAGCAGGACGCCGGTCTCCTGGGCGAGGCAGCCGGCGAGCCACACCCGCTGGAGCTGTCCGCCGGACAGGTGCTCGACGCCCCGGTCGGCGAACTCCTCGACGCCGGTCAGGGCGAGCGCCCGGTCCACGGCCTCCCGGCCGCCCGGGTCGGCCTTGCCCCAGCGTCCCCGGTACGGGTAGCGGCCGAACTCGACGACGTCCCGCACGGTCAGTCCGCCGGGCGTGGGCCGGCCCTGGGTCAGCAGGGCCACGTGGCGCGAGAACTCACGCGGGCTCAGGGCGAGCCCGTCGGTGGCCCGGTCGATGACGAGCTCGGCGGTACGGGGCCGCTGGAGCCGCGCGACGGTCCGCAGCAGCGTCGACTTGCCGCTGCCGTTCGGCCCGACCAGGACGGTCACCTCGCCCGGCCGCAGCGTCAACGACGCCTCGTGGACGACGTCGACACCGTCGTACGCCACGGTGACACCCGTGGCCGACAGCTCATGACCGCGCGGACGCGGGATCGCGGAGGTCTCTTCACCAACATGCACGCGACGAAGGTTAGCCTAACCTAAATCAACCTCGGAAGAGGGGTCCGCTCTGCGGGCACAAGGCACTTTCACGCCATGGTCCACACCGCGACAGGACGGCTCCCGGGACGCTACCGATCGGCGAGAAGCCGGTTGACCCGCGCCTCCGCGGTCGACAGGAGTCGGTCGAGGTCCGCGTCCTCGTCGGTGAGGACGCCCGCCATCACGTCGTCGAGGATCCTGTAGATCTCCTGGGCCTTCGGCGGCTCGGCCTTGCCCTGGACGGGGTTGTCCATGAAGGTCCTGAAGTTCGCGACCGGCATGGTGGCGTGCTCCACACGGGCCGCGTCGTCCTTCGACTTCGAGCGGTTCAGCCAGAAGTTGGGCTGGGGGATGCCGACCGGGAGCTTGTCGGCCTTGGTGCGGGCCCAGTCGAACTGGCCCTTGCCGACGGTGAGGTTCTTGAAGTTGAGCCAGGCGACGGCGGCCTTGATCTTGTCGGGCGAGATGCCCTGCTTGACCATGTAGTTGTTGCCGCCGGCGAGCGTGTTCTTGCCGCCCGGGATCGGGCCCATTCCGAAGTTCTCGTACGTCGCGCCGAGCTGCTGGACCATGTAGGCGATGTCGTCGGGAGCGGCGAGGAACATGCCGAGCTTGTCGGTGGCGATCTG
>NZ_JBEYEI010000034.1:0-48473 GCF_040633895.1 Streptomyces sp. NPDC007863 | reverse complement strand
ACCGGCTGGACGGGGTATCAACTAATCTGGCGTTGATTTTTGGCACGCTGTTGAGTTCTCAAGGTGCGGACGCTTCCTTCGTTCCTGTTTCCAGGCCCTCCGGGCGCTTCCTTCGTTTCCGACTCTATCAGATCTTTCCGATCCGATTTCCTCGGTGCTTTCCGGTCCCGATTTGTTTTTCTCGGGGCCTTCCGGCGCTTCCACTACTTTAGCCGATTTCCCGGGCGGCTCATAATCGAGCCATTCGAAACGAATTCCGGCATGCCGAAATAAGCCCCGAGGGGATTCGTCGCTGTGAAGTGGATGGCCGCTCTCGGGGTGCTTGAACAAGCACCCCCGTCTCAAGCGGCTCGGGCTACGTTACGCGTCCGTTCCAGCCGGGTCAAGTCGCCTCTTGCGGGGCGTGTGGGGGCGGTACGGGCTGACCGTGGGGTCCTCGGCGATCCAGTAGCGCCAGGGGTGCGGGGCGCCGTCGCCGCCGACGCCGGTGCGGGGGCCCGTACGGATCAGGGAAGGGGCCGGTGGGGTGCCGGTGAGGACGGAGAGGGGGGCGTCGGGGCCGGCGCAGACGTCGGTGCCGTCGAGGGAGCCGGGGACGTCCAGGGCGGTGGCGAGGCGGGCCGGGCCCTTCGCCAGTTCGGCGTCCTTGCGGGCCGAGCGGCGGCGGGGGCGGGCCAGTTCCGCGCCGCGCAGGATTTCACCCGCGCGCAGCAGTACTCCGCTCGCCTCGCCCTCCGGGCCGCACACCAGGTTCAGGCAGTGCCACATGCCGTAGGTGAAGTAGACGTACGCGTGACCGGGCGGGCCGAACATCACGGCGTTGCGGGCCGTGCGGCCGCGGAAGGCGTGCGAGCCGGGGTCGATCGCACCGGCGTACGCCTCCACCTCGGTGAGGCGCAGTTCCATGGTTCCCTCGTCGGTCGTACGGACGAGGGTGCGGCCGAGGAGGTCCGGGGCCACCTCCAGGACGGGGCGGTCGAAGAAGCTCCGCGGGAGCGGCGTACGGTCGGGGCTCTCGCTCATGGCGTCCGAGCGTAATGGGGAGTCCGGTGGAACCCGCTACGGTCGTCGCGCGTATGTAGGGGACAGGAACGAGAAGGAGAGAGTGCCATGGGATTCAAGAAGCTGCTGGCCAGCCTGGGTGCCGGTGGGGCCACCGTGGAGACGGTGCTCACCGAGGAGAACGTGGTCCCGGGCGGTGTCGTCCAGGGCGAGGTCCGGATCCAGGGCGGCAGCGTCGACCAGCGGATCGAGGGGCTGTCCGTCGGTCTCCAGGCGCGTGTCGAGGTCGAGGGCGGCGACCAGGAGCACAAGCAGGACGTCGAGTTCGTGAAGGTGCGGCTCGGGGGTGCCTTCGAGGTGAAGGCCGGCGCGGTGCACGTGGTGCCGTTCGGTCTGGAGATCCCGTGGGAGACGCCGATCAACACGATCGCCGGACAGCGGCTGCACGGCATGGAGATCGGCGTCTCCACCGAGCTGGAGATCGCGCGCGCGGTGGACTCGGGCGACCTCGACCCGATCAACGTGCACCCCCTGCCGGCGCAGCAGGCGATCCTCGACGCCTTCGTGCAGCTGGGCTTCCGTTTCAAGAGCGCGGACATGGAGCGCGGTCACATCCGCGGCACCCGCCAGCGGCTGCCCTTCTACCAGGAGATCGAGTTCTTCGCGCCGCAGCAGTACCGCGGCCTGAACCAGGTCGAGGTCAGCTTCGTCGCGGACGACCGCGAGATGGACGTCGTCCTGGAGATGGACAAGAAGCCGGGGCTGTTCACCGAGGGAAGCGACTCCTTCCGGGCGTTCAAGGTGGGTCTGAACGACTACCAGGGCACCGACTGGAACGCGTACCTCAACCAGTGGCTCGCCGAGGTCGGCGGCCGCCGCAACTGGCTCTAGTACGGACGGGACGGAGGCTTCGACATGGACCAGGGACAGCGTGCCCCGCTCCCCCACGCCTTCCATCCGCCGGTGGCCGCGTTCACCGTGGAGAGCGAGGACGTGGCGCCCGGCGGGGTGCTGAAGGACGCTCAGGTGTACGCGGCGGGGAACGTCTCCCCGCAGCTGCGCTGGGAGGGCTTCCCGGCCGAGACCAAGAGCTTCGCGGTGACCTGCTTCGACCCGGACGCGCCGACGGGCAGCGGCTTCTGGCACTGGGTGCTGTTCGACATCCCGGCGTCGGTCACCGAGCTCCCCGCGGGGGCCGGATCGGGCTCCTTCGAGGGGCTGCCGGCCGGGGCCGTGCACGCGCGGAACGACTACGGGTCGAAGGACTTCGGCGGGGCCGCCCCGCCGGCCGGGGACCCGGCGCACCGCTATGTGTTCACGGTGTACGCGGTGGACACGGAGAAGCTGGGGCCCGACGCCGACACCTCGCCGGCCGCCGTCGGGTTCAACCTGCGCTTCCACACGCTGGGCCGGGCCCAGCTGGTCGGTGAGTACGCGGCTCCCGCGGCAGGCTGATCGTTCGTTTGTTGTTTGCCCGCTTCTGGTCTTGGAGAGATCAGAAGCGGGCATCTTTTGTTGCGCACGAAATTGCGTTGTCCGACCCCGGCCGGCCCGGCCATCGTTGATCCAAGCCCGCCAGGGGGGTGGGCCGGTACGCGGGAGGTGGGCACAATGCGGGACACGCTGGTACTGAACGCGAGCTTCGAGCCGCTTTCGACGGTCACACTCAACCGTGCGGTGGTGCTTGTCCTGCAGGACAAGGCCGTCGTGGAACAGTCCCATCCGGATCTGCGGGTGCGTGCCGCCGCCGTCGACCTTCCGGTGCCCCGGGTGATCAGGCTCTGCCGGTTCGTCCGGGTGCCGTTCCGAAGACAGGCGCCGTGGTCGAGGAGGGGGGTGCTGGTCAGGGACCAGCACCGGTGCGCGTACTGCGGGAGGCGCGCGACGACCGTGGACCACGTGGTGCCGCGGGCGCAGGGTGGTGGGGACAGTTGGCTGAATACGGTCGCTTCCTGCGCGGAGGACAACCACCGCAAGGCGGACCGGACGCCGGAGCAGGCGGGGATGCCGCTGCTCTTCGAGCCGTTCGTGCCGACGCCGGCGGACGCGATGCTGCTGGCGATGCGGGCCGGTGAGCGGTCGGAGCTGCCGGACTGGCTGGCGCGTACCGCGGCGTGAGCGGTCCTGAGCCGGTGAGGGCCCGCCCCTGTGAGGGGCGGGCCCTCCGGTCATTTCAGGGTGAGCTGGAGGATGGCGACGACGCCGACGGCGATGATGACGCCGCGCAGGACGGCGGGCTTGAGGCGGCGGCCGACCTTGGCGCCGATCTGGCCGCCGAGGGTGGAGCCGACGGCGATGAGGAGGACGGCGGTCCAGTCGAACTCGGCGACGAAGAGGAAGAAGACGGCGGCGACGCCGTTGACGAGGGCGCCGAGGATGTTCTTGACCGCGTTGATCCGCTGGAGGTCGTCGTGGAGGAGCAGGCCCATGAGGGAGAGGTAGAGGACTCCCTGGGCGGCGCCGAAGTAGCCGCCGTACATGCTGGCGAGGGTGAGGCCGACCAGGAGGACGGGGCCGCCGTCGGGGTGGGCCTCGTTGCCGGTCTGTTCGCGGCGGCGCTGGACGGCGGCGGCGATGCGGGGCTGGAAGAGGACGAGGATCAGGGCCAGTCCGATGAGGATCGGGACGATGGCGTCGAAGGCCTCGGAGGGCAGGGCGAGGAGCAGGATCGCGCCGACGAGGCCGCCGACGAGGGCGGCGGAGCCGAGGCGGAGGATCCGGCGGGTCTGGCCCTTGAGTTCGCGGCGGTAGCCGATGGCCCCGCTGATGGAGCCGGGGACGAGGCCGAGGGCGTTGGAGACGTTCGCGGTGATCGGTGGCAGTCCGGTCGCGAGGAGGACGGGGAAGGTGATGAGCGTTCCCGATCCGACGATGGTGTTGATGGCGCCGGCGCCGATGCCGGCGGCGAAGACCGCCAGGGCTTCCCAGATGGACAAAGCCGTTTCCTCACATGGTCAGTGGTTCGCCTCCCCGCCCTGCGTGCGGCGAGAGTCGAGGGGCTCGCACTGATCATGCCCGGAGTTACATGTACGTGTCAGCCATCGTTCAGTCGACGGTGGGCTCTTCGCGCCGGGCGGCCGGGACGTCCTTGGTGACGGACGGGGACGGAGCGCTCGGGCCCATGTTGCCGAGGGCGCCGGAGAGGCCCTTGAGGGCGTCGCCGATCTCGCTGGGCACGATCCAGAGCTTGTTGGCGTCGCCCTCGGCGATCTTCGGGAGCATCTGGAGGTACTGGTACGAGAGGAGCTTCTGGTCCGGGTCGCCGGCGTGGATGGCCTCGAAGACGGTGCGGACGGCCTGGGCCTCGCCCTCCGCCCGGAGGGCCGCGGCCTGGGACTCGCCCTCGGCGCGGAGGATCGCGGACTGCTTCTCGCCCTCGGCCCGGAGGATCTCGGACTGGCGGACGCCCTCGGCCTGGAGGATGGCGGCGCGCTTGTCGCGGTCGGCGCGCATCTGCTTCTCCATCGAGTCCTGGATGGAGGTCGGCGGCTCGATGGCCTTGAGCTCGACGCGGTTGACGCGGATGCCCCACTTGCCGGTGGCCTCGTCGAGGACGCCGCGGAGGGCGGCGTTGATGTCCTCGCGGGAGGTGAGGGTCCGCTCCAGGTCCATGCCGCCGATGATGTTGCGCAGGGTGGTGACGGTGAGCTGCTCGATGGCCTGGATGTAGCTGGCCACCTCGTAGGTGGCGGCGCGGGCGTCGGTCACCTGGTAGTAGATGACGGTGTCGATGTTGACGACCAGGTTGTCCTGGGTGATCACCGGCTGGGGCGGGAAGGGGACGACCTGCTCGCGGAGGTCGATGCGGTTGCGGATCGTGTCGATGAACGGGACGACGATGTTGAGGCCGGCGTTGAGGGTGCGGGTGTAGCGGCCGAAGCGCTCCACGATCGCGGCGCTGGCCTGCGGGATGACCTGGATCGTCTTGATCAGGGCGATGAAGACGAGCACCACCAGAATGATCAGGACGATGATGACTGCTGACATCGTGTTCCCCGTGCCCTTCGCTGCCGGTTTGTCTGCCGGGTTTCTCTCGGGTTGCTCTTCCGATGATCGAGTTTCCCATGACGTGGGGACGTCAGGGGCGGGGTTCGGTCAGATGACGACGGCGGTGGCGCCCTCGATCTCGACCACGTCGACCTCCTCGCCCGGTTCGAAGACGCGGGTGGCGTCGAGGGAGCGGGCGGACCAGATCTCGCCGGCGAGCTTGATGCGCCCGCCTTCCGCGTCGACCCGTTCCAGGACGCGGGCCTGACGGCCCTTCAGGGCGTCGATGCCGGTGGCGAGGGCGGGGGTGCCCGCGCGGTGGCGGGCCGCGATGGGGCGTACGACGGCGATGAGCGCGACCGAGACGGCCACGAAGACGATCACCTGCGCGACGACGCCGAAGCCGAGGGCGGCGGTGACCGCTCCGGCCACCGCGCCGACGGCGAACATGCCGAACTCCGGCATGGCGGTGAGGACCAGGGGAATGCCGAGCCCCACCGCGCCGATCAGCCACCAGATCCATGCGTCGATGTCCACACGGTCATGGTAGGGCGGGTGGGGCCTCGTGGGACAGGGTGCGGTGCCGTGGCTGTGCGGGTCACGGCGGTCCACCGTCCTGTCGGGCGGGGTTACTTGAGGGGCAGGCCCTGGGCGGTCCAGCGGTCGCCGACGCGCTCGACGACGAGCGGGAGGCCGAAGCAGTGGGAGAGGTTGCGGGAGGTGAGCTCGGTCTCCATGGGGCCGGCGGCGAGCACCTTGCCCTGACGGATCATCAGGACGTGGGTGAAGCCGGGGGCGATCTCCTCGACGTGGTGGGTGACCATGATCATGGAGGGGGCGTACGGGTCCCGGGCCAGGCGGCCGAGGCGGCGGACGAGGTCCTCGCGGCCGCCGAGGTCGAGGCCGGCGGCGGGCTCGTCGAGGAGGAGGAGCTCGGGGTCGGTCATCATCGCGCGGGCGATCAGAGTGCGCTTGCGCTCGCCCTCGGAGAGGGTGCCGAACCTCCGGTCCAGGTACTCGGTCATGCCGAGGCGGTCGAGGAACGCCTTGGCGCGGGCCTCGTCGACCGGGTCGTAGTCCTCGTGCCAGGTGGCGGTCATGCCGTACGCGGCGGTGAGGACGGTCTGGAGGACGGTCTGGCGCTTGGGGAGCTTCTCCGCCATGGCGATGCCGGCCATGCCGATGCGGGGGCGCAGCTCGAACACGTCGACGGCGCCGAGGCGCTCGCCGAGGATGGTGGCGCTACCGGCGGTGGGGTAGAGGTAGCTGGAGGCGAGGTTCAGGAGGGTGGTCTTGCCGGCGCCGTTCGGGCCGAGGATGACCCAGCGCTCCCCTTCCTTGACCGACCAGGAGACCTCGTCCACCAGAGCGCGTCCGTCGCGGACCACGGATACGTCCACCAGCTCCAGTACATCGCTCATGAGCGCGTTGTCTCCCCTTGCCGTCGAGTCGTGTCCGGCTCGTGTCGTCGCCTTGGGCCGCGGGCGCGGCGTCCACGGGAAAACCTACGTCATCGGCGGGGCGGGCCGGTCCCTAGGGCGTCGTTCGGGTCCTTACTCTGGGGGGATGCTTTCGGAACCACGTTCAGGACGTCTGGCCGCCTGGGGCAATGCCCTGCTCGCCGGGGCGGTGTCCCCGGACGACGCGGCGCTGGCGATCGTCGGGGAGGACGCGGTGCACCGCGTGGCGGGGGTGCCGGGTGAGGCGGGTCCGGTGGGACTGACGCTGGCGCTCGGGCGGCTGCGGCGGCTCGGGGTGACCGGGTGGCGGGTGGCGCTGCCCGCGCCCGGGCATCCGCTGGGGCTGAGCGGGCCGCCGGACTTCAACGCGCGCGCGTTGGAGGCGGAGGAGACGGTGGTCGGGTACGGGGCGCCGTACGGGCTCGTGCCGGAGGTCGCGGAGGCGGGGCCTCGTGGGGACGTGCACGTCGAGGTGGTGTGGCACTGCATGACGGTGCGGGAGGCGCCGCCGGCCGACGTGCCCTCGCTGAGCGAGGCGGAGCGGGAGCTGGCGGAGGCGCTGCGGGACGCGACGGTGGCACTGACGCGGCTCGACGTGGCGGCGTCGGGGCCCGCGGCGGAGGCGGCGCGCGAGGCGTACCGGGCGCGGGCGGAGCCGAGCCGCGAGGTCCTGGCTCCCGGGTATCCGGCGCGGGCGGTGCGGGTCCTGGAGCTGGCCCAGCGGATCGGTCTGCTGGTCGACCTCGCGTACGGGAACGGGCACGGGGGTGCGGTCAGCGCGTCCGAGATGGCGGCGCGGGGGGCCGCGCTGGCGCCGGTGGAGCGGGTGGCCCGGCGGGCGCGGGTCGCCGCGTACAACTCCTGGGTGGAGGAGAAGGAGCGGGAGCGGGGTTTCTGACCTTCGCGGTCGTGCGGGCGGTCTTCCCGTGCGGGGGCCCTGTGCTCCTTCGGGCGCGGGTCCGCTGGGTGCGGGTGCCGGGGCGAGGGCTCTTGGGGCGGGCGCCGCCCAGGGGGGTTGTGCCCACCCGTTCCGCCCTTGCGGAACGTATGCCCACAACGGGGGGTGACGGCGGGACGTGTGCCCACAACGGGGCGACGGCCCCCGGGGGGAGGGTTCCCGGGGGCCGTCGGTGCCTGTTGCCCGGTGGTCAGCCGTTGAGGGCGTGGTTGCCGAAGGCGGGGTTGAGGAGACCGATCACGTTGACCGTGTTGCCGGAGACGTTCACGGGGACGTGGACGGGGACCTGCACCAGGTTGCCGGAGGCGACGCCCGGGGAGTTGAGGGCCTGGCCGTGGGCGTCGGCGCCGTGGGCGGAGGCCACGCCGGCACCGGCGGCGACGATGCCACCGGCGACCATGGTGAGGGCAGCGGCCTTCTTGAGGTTCTTCACTTGGTACTTCCTCCTGGTCTTCGCTGCGGCCGGTCCGCCGCAGCACGCCTTGGAGAACGCCGCCCGCCCTCAGGGGTTGCGCCGAATGGGGGATGTACACACGACCGTATGACCTTCTGAACGGGCGTACGCCCCGGCGCGTGAACGGCGCGTTTCAGGTGGTGAGGCCGTGGCGGACCGCCCAGAGCGCCGCTTGGGTGCGGTCCGCGAGGTCCAGTTTCATGAGGATGTTCGAGACATGCGTCTTCACCGTCTTCTCGGAGAGGACCAGGGCCCTCGCGATCTCCCTGTTGGAGCGGCCGTCGGCGATGAGGCCCAGGACCTCGCGCTCCCGCTCCGTGAGGGTGGTGCCGCGTCCCGTACCGCCCTGGGGTTCGTCCTGGGCGAGGAGGACGCCGGCCACCTCGGGCTGGAGCAGGACGTGGCCGGCGTGGACGGAGCGGATCGCGCCGGCGAGGGCGTCGGGGTCGATGTCCTTGTAGACGTATCCCGAGGCGCCCGCGCGCAGGGCGGGGACGACCGTGCGCTGCTCGGTGAAGCTGGTCACGATGAGGACCTTGGCCGGGTTGGCCAGGGCGCGCAGCCGCTTCAGGGCCTCGATGCCGTCGGTGCCCGGCATCTTGATGTCCATGAGGACGACGTCGGGGCGGAGCTCCTCCGCGCGGGCGACCCCCTCGGCGCCGTCGGCGGCCTCGCCGACGACCTCTATGTCGTCCTGGACCTCCAGGAAGGTGCGCAGGCCGCGGCGGACGACCTGGTGGTCGTCGACCAGGAGCACGCGGATGGGCTTGTCAGCCACCGGGGACCTCCATCTCGATCGTGGTGCCCTCGCCGGGGGCGGAGGTCACGGTGAGGGCGCCGCCGACTCCGGCGGCGCGGTCGCGCATGGACACCAGGCCGAGGTGGCGTCCGGCGCTGCGGACGGCCGTGGGGTCGAAGCCGCGTCCGTCGTCGGCGACGCTGAGCCGGGCGCCCTGGCCGTGCCGGACCAGGGTGACGGCGACCCGGGCGGCCTCCGCGTGCCGCAGGGCGTTGTGCAGGGCCTCCTGGGCGACCCGGAGGACGGCTTCCTCCTGGGCGGCGGGCAGGGCGCGGATGCCGGGGCTGTCGAAGACGACCGCGGCGGAGTGGGCGCGGTCGAGGACCTGGACCTGGGTGCGCAGGGTGTGGACGAGGCCGTCCTCGTCGAGGGCGGCGGGGCGGAGCTCGACCACGGCGGCGCGCAGCTCGTCGGCGGCCTCGGCGGCGAGCGCGGCGACCTGCTGGAGCTCGCCCTTGGCGCGGGCCGGGTCGCGGTCGACGAGGGCGGCGGCGGCCTGGGCGGTGAGCCTCAGGGAGAAGAGCTTCTGGCTGACGGCGTCGTGCAGCTCGTGGGCGAGCCGGGAGCGCTCCTCGGCGATGGTGAGCTCGCGGCTGCGCTCGTACAGCCGGGCGTTGGTGAGGGCGATGGCGGCGTGCTGGGCGAGGATGCCGAGCAGTTCCTCGTCCTCGGCGGTGAAGCCGCAGCCTCCCTCGGGCTTGGGGCAGCGCTTGTTGGCGAGGAAGAGGGCGCCCAGGGTCTCGTCGCCGTCGCGGACGGGGAGGCCGAGGAAGTCGGAGAGCTCGGGGTGGGCGTCGGGCCAGCCGCCGAAGCGGGGGTCCTCGCGGACGTCGGCGAGCCGCTCGGGCTCGGCCTTGTGGAGCATCGCCGCCAGGACGCCGTGCTGGCGGGGCAGCGGGCCGATGGCCTTCCACTGTTCGTCGCTGACGCCGTCGACGACGAACTGGGCGAAGCCCCCGTGGTCGTCGGGGACGCCGAGGGCCGCGTACTCGGCGTCGAGCAGCTCGCGGGCGGAGGCCACGATCGTCTTGAGGACGTCGCGGACCTCCATCTGCCGGCTCATCGCCAGGAGTGCGGTGCTCACGGCGGCGAGGCCGGAGCCGGTGCGGTGACTCATGGCCTCACGGTACCGGCGGGGTGCGGCGGCCCGGATGGGACCGGGGACGGCCGTGGCGCGGGTCGCGGGACCTAGGTCGAAGGGCCCGGAGGAACAGGAGGGCGCCGGCACGGACGGCGGGGTCCGCGCGAACTAAGGAGGCGCACGCGCGCGTACGTACGCGTACGCGAGGGCGGCGGCCGGGGCGGAGCCCGTACTCCCTGGGCGGGAGTCGGGGGCGCCGGTTCTCCTCCGCTGGGTGGAGGAGGGTCACCGTCCGCATTGCTCACGCAACGTCCGGTGAGTTTGTTACGTGCCCTCTGTGAGCCCGCGCATAGGACGCAGGTCACTTACGAAGCTGCCTAGTGGAACGTCCGAGGCCCCTCCAGGGCGGGGCGAATCGGGCTCGAAGCCGTTTCTCGGGCGCATACACGGGCCCCTGATCCACTACCCGGGATCGTACGTCACACCTTTGCCACACGATTTTGCTGCCGCTAAGAATTGCCCCCGTCGCCGCCGAGCAGGCGCAGCGCCGCCCCGGCCCAGCGACCCCCAGCGATTCGAAGAGGTAGTCCTGCATGTCTCAGAACACCCCTGGCCACAGTCGTGGTCTGAAGAAGACCCACAAGGCCACGATCGCCGGCGTCGCCGCCCTGGGCGCTGCCGCGCTCACCCTCTCCCTCGTGCCGGGCAACGGCTCCACGGAGACCGAGCCGCAGGCGCTGAACACCAGCCAGAAGGTGGCGTGGTCGTACGACGCCGCCAGCCCGCAGGCCAAGGCGCTGGCCGCGAGCGTCAACGACCAGCAGTCCACGATCGGCCTGAAGGCCAAGCAGGACGCCGCCGCCAAGGCCAAGGCCGCTGCCGCCGCCAAGGCGAAGGCCGCGAAGGCCAAGGCCGCGGCGAAGGCGAAGGCCGACGCCGCCGCGAAGAAGCGGGCCGCCGAGGCGAAGGCCGCGGCCAAGGCGAAGGCCGCCGCGAAGAAGCGCGCCGCGGAGAAGACGGCCGCGAGCCGCTCCGTCACCCGGACGCCGGTCTTCGCGAACAACCTCGACGGCTGGATCCGCGAGGCGCTGTTCATCATGGACAAGCACGACATCCCGGGCTCGTACAACGGCCTGCACAAGAACATCATGCGCGAGTCCAGCGGCAACCCGTACGCGATCAACAACTGGGACATCAACGCCATCAACGGCGTCCCGTCCAAGGGCCTGCTCCAGGTGATCTACCCGACCTTCAAGGCGTACCACGTGCCGGGCACCAAGTTCGACCAGTACGACCCGGTCGCCAACATCGTCGCCGCCGCCAACTACGCGGCCGACCGGTACGGCTCGATCGACAACGTCAACAGCGCGTACTGATCCGTCCCGAGCACGCCAGGAGGGCGGCACCCCGTGCGGGGTGCCGCCCTCCTGGCGTGGTGCTCCGGGGCCGCTACTTGCGCATGACCTCGGGCTCGTGGCGGCGCAGCAGCCGGGCGACGGCGACGCCGAGGACGACGGTCATGACGAGCAGCACGCCGACGTTGAAGCCCCACTGGCCGGCGCTGTGCTCCCACAGCGGGTCCAGGTCGGTGGGGTTCTTCGGGTCCCACGGCGCCATGAGGTGCGCGAGGTCGAGGGTGGTGCCGGCGCCGGCGATGGCCCAGCGGGAGGGCATCAGCCAGGCGAACTGCTCCAGGCCGGGCGAGCCGAAGACCTTGAAGAGGATGCCGGTGAAGACGACCTGGACGATCGCGAACATGACGAGCAGCGGCATGGTCTTCTCGGCGGTCTTCACCAGCGCGGAGATGACCAGGCCGACCATCATCGAGGTGAGGCCGAGCGCGATGACGGTGAGGCAGAGCTCGACCGCCGGCGGCATGATCAGGCCCTCGGCGGGCAGGTCGCGGATGGCGAAGCCGATGGCGCAGAGGATGACGCCCTGGAAGGCCGTGATGACGCCGAGGACGATCACCTTGGACATCAGGTACGCCGAGCGGGAGAGGCCGGTGGCGCGCTCGCGCTCGTAGATGACCCGTTCCTTGATCAGTTCTCGTACGGAGTTCGCGGCTCCGGAGAAGCACATGCCGACCGTGAGGATCAGCATGATGATGCCGGCGTCGCCGTTGAACCGGGACGGCGGAGTCGGGGGCGCGAGGCCGAAGTCGGCGGGGATGACGACGGAGACCGAGCCGATGACCGCGGGGAGGATCACCATGAGGGCGAGGAAGCCCTTGTCGGAGACGATCACCGAGGTGTAGCGGCGGATCAGGGTCCACAGCTGGGAGCCCCAGCCCTGCGGCTTCGGCGGGCGGGACATCGCCTGCTGCGGCATGTGGACGGGCTGGGCGGCGACGGCGTCGATGTCGGCGGCGTACAGCTGGTAGTGCTGCGAGCCCTTCCAGCGGCCGGCCCAGTCGTAGTCGCGGTAGTTCTCGAAGGCGGAGAAGACGTCGGCCCAGGAGGAGTAGCCGAAGAAGTTCAGCGCCTCGTCCGGCGGGCCGAAGTACGCCACGGAGCCGCCGGGCGCCATCACCAGGAGCTTGTCGCAGAGGGCCAGCTCGGCGACGGAGTGGGTGACGACGAGGACCGTGCGGCCGTCGTCGGCGAGGGCGCGGAGCAGCTGCATGACGTCGCGGTCCATGCCCGGGTCGAGGCCGGAGGTCGGCTCGTCCAGGAAGATCAGCGAGGGCTTGGTCAGCAGCTCCAGGGCGACGGAGACGCGCTTGCGCTGGCCGCCGGAGAGGGAGGTGACCTTCTTCTCCTTGTGGATGTCCAGCTTGAGCTCGCGCAGCACCTCGTCGATGCGGGCCTCGCGCTCGGCGGTCGCGGTGTCGCCGGGGAAGCGGAGCTTGGCGGCGTACCGGAGCGCCTTCTGGACGGTCAGCTCCTTGTGCAGGATGTCGTCCTGCGGGACCAGACCGATGCGCTGGCGCAGCTCGGCGAACTGCTTGTAGAGGCTGCGGTTGTCGTAGAGGACGTCGCCCTCGTTGGCGGGCCGGTAGCCGGTGAGCGCCTTGAGGAGGGTGGACTTGCCGGAGCCGGAGGGGCCGATGACGCCGATGAGCGACTTCTCGGGGACGCCGAAGGAGACGTCCTTGAGGATCTGCTTGCCGCCGTCGACGGTCACCGTGAGGTGGCGGGCCGAGAAGGAGACCGAGCCGGTGTCGACGAACTCTTCCAGCTGGCCGCCGACGATCCGGAAGGTGGAGTGGCCGACGCCGACGATGTCCTGGGGGCCGAGGAGGGCGGTGCCGCCCTTGGGGATCGGCTGGCCGTTGACGTAGGTGCCGTTGTGCGAGCCGAGGTCGCGGATCTCCATGCGGCCGTCGGGCGTGGCGTGGAACTCGGCGTGGTGGCGCGAGACCTGGAGGTCGGAGACGACCAGTTCGTTCTCGAGCGCACGGCCGATGCGCATCACGTGGCCGAGGGCCAGCTGGTGGAAGGTGGTGGGGCTGCGGTCGGAGTAGGCCGACGACGCCCCCGCGGCGCCGCTGGTCTTCTGGGCGAGCTGCTCGACCGGACCGCCCCCCTGGTGGGGCACCTGCGGCGGGACGTGGCCTCCGTGCTGCGGCGCGGGCTGCTGCCAGCCGCCGTGCTGGGGCGGCGCGGCGTCGTGGGTGGCCCACTCGGCCTGCTGCTCGACGGGCGGCTGGACCGGCTGGACCGGAGCACCGCCCTGGTACGCGTGGGCCGGCTGTCCGGCGTGCGCGGCGGAGAGGTTCAGGCGCGGGCCGTCCGTCGGGTTGCCGAGGTGGACGGCGGTCCCGGGGCCGATCTCCAGCTGCTGGAGGCGCTGCCCGGCGACGAAGGTGCCGTTGGTGGAGCCGTGGTCCTCGATGGCCCAGCTCCGGCCGTTCCAGCTGATCGTGGCGTGCCGCCACGAGACCCTGGCGTCGTCGATGACCAGGTCGCCCTGGGGGTCGCGCCCCAGGGTGTACGACCGGGACGGCTCCAGCGTCCAGGTCCTGCCGTTGAGTTCGAGTACGAGTTCTGGCACTCCATGCCCCACTGTGTGTCCCCCGATGCACCCCCGACACGGGGGCCCTAGGGATGGCGAATCATCCTGGGGAACTATTTCAGGCCGGGTCCCCGATCCGAAAGTCGGGCGGCGTGAAGACCCGGGGGAGGGCCTCCAGGCCCCTCCGGGACGGTGTTCGGCCGGGTGGGTGTCCGGAACGCGGGACGGGGCGTCGGGTGGCACCGGGTGCCCGATACGGTGGGAGCACCATGAGCGCATCGCAGACACCGGACGTCCCCGCCGTTCACCCCGCGGACGTGCCCACGCTTCTCGTCAAGATCTTCGGGAAGGACCGGCCCGGGATCACGGCCGGCCTCTTCGACACCCTGGCCGCCTTCTCCGTGGACGTCGTCGACATCGAGCAGGTCGTGTCGCGCGGCCGGCTCGTGCTGTGCGCGCTGGTCACCGAACCGACCGTCGCGACCCAGGGCGAGCTGCGCGCCACCGTGCACAGCTGGGCCGAGTCGCTGAAGCTCCAGGCCGAGATCATCTCGGGCCTCGGCGACAACCGGCCGCGCGGCGAGGGCCGCTCGCACGTGACGGTGCTCGGACACCCGCTGACGGCCGAGCAGACGGCGGCCATAACGGCCAGGATCGCCGGCACGGGCGGCAACATCGACCGTATCTTCCGGCTGGCGAAGTACCCGGTGACGGCGGTCGAGTTCGCGGTCTCGGGCTGCGAGACCGAGGCGCTGCGGACGGCGCTGGCCACCGAGGCGCACACCATCGGCGTGGACGTGGCCGTGGTCTCGGCGGGGCTGCACCGGCGGGCGCAGCGGCTGGTCGTCATGGACGTGGACTCGACGCTGATCCAGGACGAGGTGATCGAGCTCTTCGCGGCGCACGCCGGGTGCGAGGAGAAGGTCGCCGAGGTGACGGCGGCGGCGATGCGCGGCGAGCTGGACTTCGAGCAGTCGCTGCACGCGCGCGTGGCGCTCCTGGAGGGCCTGGACGCGTCGGTGGTGGACAAGGTGCGGGCCGAGGTGCGGCTCACGCCGGGCGCCCGGACGCTGATCCGCACCCTGAAGCGGCTCGGCTACCAGGTGGGTGTGGTCTCGGGCGGCTTCACGCAGGTCACGGACGATCTGAAGGAACGCCTGGGGCTCGACTTCGCCCAGGCCAACACCCTGGAGATCGTGGACGGGAAGCTCACCGGGCGGGTGACGGGCGAGATCGTGGACCGGGCGGGCAAGGCGCGGCTGCTGCGCCGGTTCGCGGCGGAGGCCGGGGTGCCGCTGGCGCAGACGGTGGCGATCGGCGACGGCGCCAACGACCTGGACATGCTGAACGCGGCGGGGCTCGGGGTGGCCTTCAACGCCAAGCCGGTGGTGCGCGAGGCGGCGCACACGGCGGTGAACGTGCCGTTCCTCGACACGGTGCTGTATCTGCTCGGGATCACCCGCGAGGAGGTCGAGGCGGCGGACGGCGGCGAGGAGCTGCTGCACTGAGCCGGACCCTCGGGCCCTCTCGTACGGGAAGGGGCCCGGCCGCCGTCGTGGCGGCCGGGCCCCTTTCGCGTGCCGGCCCGCGCGTCCGCCCGGGGAGGCGGTGGGCGGCCGGTGCGCGGGTCAGTCGTGGGGGGTCCAGAAGTCGACGAGGCGGGCGACGCCGGGCTCGACGGACTTCCAGCCGCCGGTGAAGGTGAGCACGGCGAAGGCCGAGGTGGGGTAGCCGGTGCGGTTCATCCGGGTGAGGGCGTCGCCCTCGCTCTCGCCGGTCAGCACCTCGGCGAGGCCGTGCATGCCGGGGTTGTGGCCGATGACGAGGACGTCCCGCACGTCCTCCGCGACCTCGTTGAGGAGGGCGACGAGCTCGCCGGGGGACGCCTCGTAGATCCGCTCCTCGTAGACCGTCCGGGGGCGCTCGGTCAGTTCGTGGACGGCGAGCTTCCAGGTCTCACGGGTGCGCGCCGCGGTCGAACAGAGGGCCAGGTCGAAATGGATCCCGGACCGGGCGAGCCGACGGCCCGCCACGGGGGCGTCCTTGCGGCCGCGCTCGGCGAGCGGCCGCTCGTGGTCGGTCTCCTGGCCCCAGTCTGCCTTCGCGTGCCGGAGCAGCACGATCCTGCGGGTTGTGTCGACGCTCATGGTCCACAGCTTGGCACGGATCGACCCGTCCTGACTCAGAGAGCGAGGGTTTGCCCGATCCGCTGGAGGAGGTGTCCCATCCCGCCGTCACCGCCGGTCGCGGCGGCCTCACCGGGCCCGGTGACCAGCAGCAGGAGGACGGTGAAGGCGGCCACCGGGAGGGCGAGGGCCCACCAGGGCAGCCGGGTGTCGACGCCGGCGGTCGTGGTCCGGTCGCCGGTGCGGGTGAGGGCCGTCATGACCGCCTCCGTGGTGGGGACGCCCCCGGGGGCGGAGCCCCGGGGAAGGGTGGGAGCCGCGGGTGCCGCGGTGTGATTCCACCGTAGGGAGCACGGGGACCGTGGCCCATCCGGTGATCCACCCAGTCACCCCTGAGACTTCCCCCTAGGGGATGCGGGGGTTTTCCCCACCCCCCGGAGCCTTCTCCGGGGTGTCCCCGGTCATGGGGAGGCGATCGAGGCGATGACGGCGATGACGACCGTGATGCCGAGCATCGCGCCGAGCACGAGGAGCAGCTTCTTCTGGCCGCCCTGGGGATTGGGTTCGAGAACGGGCATGGGCCCAGTCTCGCATCTCAGGTCTCGTCCTCGACCGTCCGGTCCCGTCCGGCGAGGGTGCCCACGATCATCTGCGGGATCATCAGCCCGCCCATGAGGGCGATCGGCACGCCCCAGCCGCCGCTGTGCTGGTAGAGGACGCCGACGAGGAGCGGGCCGGGGATGGAGATGAGGTAGCCGACGCTCTGGGCGAAGGCCGAGAGGCGGACGACGCCGGCGCCGGTGCGCGAGCGCATGCCGATCATGGTGAGGGCGAGCGGGAAGGAGCAGTTGGAGACGCCGAGGAGCACCGCCCAGATCCAGGCGCCGCCGGCCGGGGCGAGCAGCAGACCGGTGTAGCCGACGAGTCCGCAGGTGCCGAGGGCGACGACGATCGGGCCCTGGTGGCGCATCCGGGTCGCGAGGCGCGGGATGACGAAGGCGAGCGGGACGCCCATGACCATGGTGACGGCGAGCAGGACGCCCGCGGTGGAGGCGGGGACGCCGGCGTCGCGGAAGATCTGCGGCATCCAGCCCATGGTGATGTACGCGCCGGTGGCCTGGAGGCCGAAGAAGCAGGCCAGCGCCCAGGCGGTGCGGCTGCGGTACATGGGGCGGGGCGCTGTCTCGGAGGCGGTGGGGGCGGAGGGGGCGGGAACGGTGCCGGCCGGGGTGCCCCGTTCCGTGAGGGCCGGGCCGTTGCGGTCCTTGACGAGGGGGAGCCAGGGCAGGACGGCGAGGGCGGCGAGGACCGCCCAGACGCCGAGGCCGAGGCGCCAGTCGCCGCCGAGGGCGTCGGTCATGGGGACGGTGAGGGCGGCGGCGAGCGAGGTGCCGAGCGCCAGGGCCATGGAGTACAGGCCGGTCATGCTGCCGATGCGGTCGGGGAAGTACCGCTTGACGATCACCGGCATGAGGATGTTGCTGACGGCGATGCCCATGAGGGCGAGGGCGCTGGCGGCCAGGAAGCCCGCGGTGCCGGTCGCGAGGGGGCGCAGCAGCAGGCCCGCGAGGATGGCGGCCATGCCGGCGCAGACGACGGCGGCGGGGCCGAAGCGGCGGGCCAGGCGCGGGGCCGTGATGCCGAAGACCGCGAAGCAGAGCGGCGGCACCGAGGTGAGGACGCCGGCGACGGTGCCGCTCATGTGCAGGGCGGCGCTGACCTCTTCGAGGAGGGCGCCGAGGCTGGTGATCGCGGGGCGCAGGTTCAGCGCGGTGAGGACGAGGCCGACGGAGACGAGGCCGAGCGTCCAGCGGGCGCCGCGGCCGGTCTGCGGGGCGGATATCGGATCCCGCAGGGCGGAGGAGGGCCGCGCGGGGGCGGCGTCGAGGGTCTTCGGCTCGTCTGGCATGGAACCATCATAGAATCATGGGATGATTGGTTGTCCAATCTCGAACGATCCGTGCGAACCCCGTGTGTGAAGGCGAGTCCCCCATGGCCCTCGGGCACCCCCGGCGTACCGGTCTCACCGACCAGGTGATCGCCGAGCTGCGGAACCAGATCACCTCCGGCGAATGGCCGGTCGGCTCCCGCATCCCGACCGAGCCCGAGCTCGTCGAGCAGCTGGGCGTGGCCCGCAACACCGTCCGCGAGGCGGTCCGGGCCCTCGCCCACAACGGGCTGCTCGACATCCGGCAGGGCTCCGGCACCTACGTGGCGGCGACGAGCGAGCTGGCCGGGGTGATGCACCGGCGGTTCGCGGGCTCCGATCCGACGCACGTGGCCGAGCTGCGCTCCACGCTGGAGTCGGCGGCCGCGCGGTTCGCGGCGGGCCGGCGCTCCGAGCGGGACCTGGGGCAGCTGGACGCGCTGCTGGTCCGGCGCGAGGAGGCGTGGGAGTCGGGGGACGCGGAGCGGTTCGTGACGGCCGACGCGGCCTTCCACCACGCGGTGGTGGCGGCGTCCGGCAACGAGGTGCTGACGGAGCTCTACGCGGACCTGGGCGATCTCCTGCGCGAGTGGCTGCGCGGCGACGTGGGGCCGGACCTGCGGCCGGAGAACCACATGGACCACGCGCGCCTCGTGGAGGCGATCCGGGCCGGGGACGCGGAGCGGGCGGCCGAGGAGGCCGCGGGCTATCCGTTCATGTGCCTGGGCGGGAAGCGGCGGGCGGGGACGGAGGAACAGGCTCCGCCGCCGGTTCGTGGGTGACCCAGGCGGAGCGGACCTCCTTCCAGCAGCGGGCGGTGAGCGTCGCGTGGTCGGCGGGCGCGACGTCCACGGGGGCGCTGTCGGTGTCGAGGTCCCACCAGGGGTCGCACTCGACGTGGAGCCGTATCCGGTCGGTCCGCGGATACGGGTTGCGGCAGTGGGCGGTGACCCGGGTGCCCTCGACGACCGTGTGGCAGGCGGCGCCGAAGTCCTCGGGGGCGGCGGCCGCCGGAGCGGTGACGGCGGGTTCCTCGGCGGGGGCGGGGGCCGCGTGGACCTCCGCGGCGACGGCGGTGCCGAGAAGCAGGGCAGCGACCGAGGCATGGGCGGCGAAGCCGCGGTGGAGCGCGCGCATGCCCGTACCTCCTCCCCGTGAGTAGCCGGAACGACACGCTCCGACCAGTCTGCGGTGATCCGCCGGACTTTTCGAGTCGGGAACGGAACGGGGCCGGGCGCCGGTCCCGGAAGGGACCCGCGCCCGGCCCCGGGCCGGTGCGATACGGGGTGCGGTACGGGCGCGGTCAGGCGCCGATCGCGTGCAGACCGCCGTCGACGTGGACGATCTCGCCGGTGGTCTTCGGGAACCAGTCGGAGAGCAGCGCGACGATCGCGCGGCCGGCCGGCTCCGGGTCGGACAGGTCCCACTCCAGCGGGGAGCGGCTGTCCCAGACCTTCGCCAGCTCGCCGAAGCCGGGGATGGACTTCGCGGCCATGGAGCCGAGCGGGCCGGCGGAGACGAGGTTGCAGCGGATGTTCCGCTCGCCCAGGTCGCGCGCCATGTAGCGGCTGGTGGCCTCCAGGGCGGCCTTGGCCGGGCCCATCCAGTCGTACTGCGGCCAGGCGAACTTGGCGTCGAAGGTGAGGCCGACGACCGAGCCGCCCTCGCTCATCAGCGGCAGCAGCGCCGTCGTCAGGGACTTCAGGGAGAAGGCCGAGACGTGCATGGCGGTGGCGACGGACTCGAACGGCGTGTTGAGGAAGTTGCCGCCGAGGGCGTCCTGCGGGGCGAAGCCGATGGAGTGCACGACGCCGTCGAGGCGGTCGCCGAGGTGCTCGCGGACCTGGCCCTCCAGGCGCGCGAGGTGCTCGTCGTTGGAGACGTCGAGCTCCAGGACCTTGACGTTCTCCGGGTTCGGGAGCTTCTTGGCGATGCGCTCGGTCAGCGTCGGCCGGGGCCAGGCGGTGAGGATGATCTCCGCGCCCTGCTCCTGGGCCAGCTTGGCGGCGTGGAAGGCGATGGAGGACTCCATCAGCACACCGGTGATGAGGATGCGCTTGCCCTCGAGAATTCCGCTCATGGTGATCAGTGACCCATGCCCAATCCGCCGTCAACCGGAATGACGGCTCCAGTGATGTACGAGGCGTCGTCGGAGGCGAGGAACCTCACCGTGGCGGCGATCTCCTCCGGCTTCGCGTAGCGGCCCAGCGGCACCTGGGACACGATGCCCGCGCGCTGCTCGTCGGTGAGCACGGCGGTCATGTCGGTGTCGACGAAGCCCGGCGCGACGACGTTGAACGTGATGTTCCGCGAGCCGAGCTCACGGGCGAGCGAGCGGGCGAAGCCGACCAGGCCGGCCTTGGAGGCGGCGTAGTTGGCCTGGCCCGCGGAGCCCAGCAGACCGACGACCGAGGAGATCAGGACGACGCGGCCCTTCTTGGCGCGGAGCATGCCGCGGTTGGCGCGCTTGACGACCCGGAAGGTACCGGTGAGGTTGGTGTCGACGACGGCGGTGAAGTCCTCGTCGGACATGCGCATCAGGAGGGTGTCGCGGGTGACGCCGGCGTTGGCCACCAGGACCTCGACCGGGCCGTGCTTCTCCTCGATCTCCTTGTACGCCTGCTCCACCTGCTCGCCGTCGGTGATGTCGCACCTGACGGCCAGGCAGCCCAGCTCGGTCAGCGCGGCCGGGGGCTCGCCCGAGCGGTACGTGTACGCGACCTTGTCGCCGGCCTCGGCGAACGCGCGGGCGATGGCGAGGCCGATGCCCCGGTTTCCTCCGGTGACGAGAACCGAGCGGCTCAACGGATCACCCTTTCGATCAGCGGTCTGGTACCCCGAAAACCTATCGGTACCGCCCAGCTCATGAAGAATCGGCCTCCGACAGTGGCGCGCGGGTGGCACTGTCGGATCCCTACAGATCCGCGCACCGGAAATCCGCCCGGGCCGCCGCCTCCCGCACGGGGAAAATGTGCCGATGGACGCGGCACGGCGTGATTCACTTCCGGTTGCCCGTCCGCCGCAGCAGGTTCCCGTCACGCAGAGAGCGAGGCCGCTCGTGGTCCATCAGATCGACCCACACTTCCATGCCCTGCCGTTGAGGGCGCTCGCCGACGCCGCGCTCGCGCGGGCGCGCGCGCTCGGCGCCGAGCACGCCGACTTCCGGCTCGAAAGGGTCCGCTCCGCCGCCTGGCGGCTGCGGGACGCCAAGCCGGCCGGTTCGTCGGACACCACCGACCTCGGCTACGCGGTGCGGGTCGTGCACGGCGGGGCCTGGGGCTTCGCCTCCGGGGTCGACCTGACGATGGACGGGGCGGCGCGGGTCGCCTCGCAGGCCGTCGCCATGGCCAAGCTGTCGGCACAGGTCATCGCCGCGGCCGGCTCCGAAGAGAGGGTCGAGCTGGCGGCGGAGCCCGTCCACGCGGACAAGGTGTGGATCTCCTCGTACGAGATCGACCCGTTCTCCGTGCCGGCCGAGGAGAAGAGCGCGCTGCTCGCCGACTGGTCGGCGCGGCTGCTGCGGGCCGACGGGGTGGCGCACGTGGACGCCTCGCTGCTCACGGTCTTCGAGAACAAGTTCTACGCGGACGCGGCGGGCACCGTCACCACCCAGCAGCGGGTGCGGCTCCACCCTCAGCTCACCGCGACCGCCGTGGACGGCACCACCGGCGAGTTCGACTCGATGCGGACGATCGCGCCGCCGGTCGGCCGGGGCTGGGAGTACCTCACCGGGACCGGCTGGGACTGGGACAAGGAGCTGGAGGAGATCCCGGAGCTGCTCGCCGAGAAGATGCGGGCGCCGAGCGTCGAGGCCGGCCGCTACGACCTGGTCGTCGACCCGTCGAACCTGTGGCTGACGATCCACGAGTCGATCGGCCACGCCACCGAGCTCGACCGGGCGCTCGGCTACGAGGCGGCGTACGCGGGCACCTCCTTCGCCACCTTCGACCAGCTGAACAAGCTGGCGTACGGCTCGTCGGTGATGAACGTGACCGGTGACCGCACGGCCGAGCACGGCCTCGCGACCATCGGCTACGACGACGAGGGCGTCGAGGCGCAGTCCTGGGACCTGGTGAAGGACGGCACCCTCGTCGGCTACCAGCTGGACCGGCGGATCGCGAAGCTCACCGGCCTCGGACGGTCCAACGGCTGCGCGTTCGCCGACTCCCCCGGGCACGTGCCCGTGCAGCGGATGGCGAACGTCTCGCTCCGGCCCGATCCGGGCGGTCTGTCGACGGAGGACCTGATCGGCGGCGTCGAGCGGGGCATCTACGTGGTCGGCGACCGGTCCTGGTCGATCGACATGCAGCGGTACAACTTCCAGTTCACCGGCCAGCGCTTCTTCCGCATCGAGAACGGCCGGCTGGCCGGGCAGCTGCGGGACGTGGCGTACCAGGCCACCACCACCGACTTCTGGGGCTCGATGGAGCAGGTCGGCGGCCCGCAGACGTACGTCCTCGGCGGCGCCTTCAACTGCGGCAAGGCCCAGCCGGGCCAGGTCGCGGCCGTCTCGCACGGCTGCCCCTCCGCCCTCTTCCGGGGCGTCAACATCCTGAACACCACGCAGGAGGCCGGTCGATGAGCCGCGTCAGCAAGCCGTACGAGATCGTCGAGCGGGCGCTCGAACTGTCCCGCGCGGACGGGTGTGTCGTCATCGCGGACGAGGAGTCCTCGGCCAACCTGCGCTGGGCGGGCAACGCGCTCACCACGAACGGCGTGACCCGGGGCCGCACCCTCACCGTGATCGCCACCGTCGACGGCGCCGAGGGCACCGCCTCCGGCGTCGTGTCCCGCTCGGCCGTGACCGCCGAGGACCTGGAGCCGCTGGTGCGGGCCGCCGAGGAGGCGGCGCGGGCGGCCGGGCCCGCCGAGGACGCGCAGCCGCTGGTCGAGGGCGTGCCCTCCTCCCCCGACTTCACCGACGCGCCCGCCGAGACCTCCTCCGCCGTCTTCGCCGACTTCGCGCCGGCGCTCGGCGAGGCCTTCGCACGCGCGCGTGCCGGCGGCCGGGAGCTGTACGGCTTCGCGAACCACGAGCTGACCTCCACCTACCTGGGCACCTCGACCGGGCTGCGGCTGCGGCACGACCAGCCCAACGGCACCCTGGAGCTCAACGCCAAGTCCCCCGATAGGACCCGCTCCGCCTGGGCCGGCCGCTCCACCCGCGACTTCAAGGACGTCGACCCGGCCGTGCTCGACGCCGAGCTCGCGGTCCGGCTGGGCTGGGCCGAGCGGCGGATCGAGCTGCCGGCCGGCCGGTACGAGACGCTGCTGCCGCCGACCGCCGTCGCCGACCTGCTGATCTACCAGCTGTGGTCCTCGATGGCCCGGGACGCGGTGGAGGGCCGTACGGTCTTCTCCCGGCCCGGCGGCGGCACCCGGCTCGGCGAGACCCTCTCGCCGCTGCCGCTGACCCTGCGCAGCGACCCGAACGAGCCGGGTCTGGAGTCCGCGCCCTTCGTGATCGCGCACGCCTCCGGGGACGACGAGTCGGTCTTCGACAACGGCCTGCCCGTCGGCCCGGTGGAGTGGGTGCGGGCCGGCGCGCTCGACCGGCTGATCACCACCCGGCACACGGCCGGCCTCACCGGCATGCCGGTGGCGCCGGGCGCGGGGAACCTCATCCTGGACGGCGGCGGCGACCGCTCCCTGGAGGAGATGGTGGCCGCCACCGAGCGCGGGCTGCTGCTCACCTGCCTCTGGTACATCCGCGAGGTCGACCCGGCGACGCTGCTGCTCACCGGCCTGACCCGGGACGGCGTCTACCTCGTGGAGAACGGCGAGGTGGTCGGCGAGGTCAACAACTTCCGGTTCAACGAGTCCCCGGTGGACCTGCTGTCGCGGGCCACCGAGGCGGGCCGGACGGAGCGGACCCTGCCGCGCGAGTGGAGCGACTGGTTCACCCGGGCCGCGATGCCCGCGCTGCGGGTGCCCGACTTCAACATGAGCTCGGTCAGCAAGGGCGTCTGACCCGCCTAGACTGGGCTGTCTGCAAGCAACGATCCGAGGAGACTGACGACCGTGACGGACATCGTCGACGAGCTGAAGTGGCGTGGGCTCTTCGCCCAGTCCACCGACGAGGACGCCCTGCGCAAGGCGCTCGCGGACGGTCCCGTGACGTTCTATTGCGGTTTCGACCCGACCGCGGCCAGCCTCCACGTCGGCCACCTGGTCCAGGTGCTCACCGTCCGCCGGCTCCAGCAGGCCGGGCACCGGCCGCTGGCGCTGGTCGGCGGGGCCACCGGCCAGATCGGCGACCCCCGCCCGACCGCCGAGCGCACCCTGAACGACCCGGAGACGGTCGCGAACTGGGTGAACCGGCTGCGTTCCCAGATCGAGCCCTTCCTCTCCTTCGAGGGGGAGAACGCGGCGGTCATGGTGAACAACCTGGACTGGACCGCCGGGCTCTCGGCGATCGAGTTCCTGCGGGACATCGGCAAGCACTTCCGGGTCAACAAGATGCTGACCAAGGACTCCGTGGCCCGCCGCCTGGAGTCCGAGCAGGGCATCAGCTACACCGAGTTCAGTTACCAGCTGCTCCAGGGCATGGACTTCCTGGAGCTGTACCGGCGGTACGGCTGCACGCTCCAGCAGGGCGGCTCCGACCAGTGGGGCAACCTGGTGGCGGGGCTCGACCTGATCCACCGCCTGGAGCCGGGCGCCGAGGCCCACGCGCTCGCCACCCCGCTGATGGTCAAGGCGGACGGCACCAAGTTCGGCAAGACCGAGGGCGGCGCCGTCTGGCTGGACCCGGAGATGACCACGCCGTACGCGTTCTACCAGTTCTGGCTGAACGTGGACGACCGCGACATCTCGACGTACATGCGGATCCTCTCCTTCAGGTCCCGCGCGGAGCTGGAGGAGCTGGAGGCGCAGACCGCAGAGCGGCCGCAGGCGCGGGCCGCGCAGCGGGCGCTCGCCGAGGAGCTCACCACGCTGGTGCACGGTGCCGAGCAGTGCGCGGCCGTCATCGACGCCTCGAAGGCGCTGTTCGGACAGGGCGACCTGGCCGGGCTCGACGAGCCGACGCTGGCCGCCGCGCTCTCCGAGCTGCCGCACGCCCGCGTGAGCGAGCTGGGCCAGGTCGTGGACCTGTTCGCCGAGGTCGGTCTGGTGGCGAGCAAGTCGGCCGCGCGGCGCACGGTGAAGGAGGGCGGCGCCTACGTGAACAACGTGAAGGTGACCGCCGAGGACGCCGTCGTCGAGGCCGGCGAGCTGCTGCACGGGCGGTGGCTGGTGCTGCGGCGCGGCAAGAAGAACCTGGCGGCGATCGAGTACACCGGCTGACCGCCGGGCACGACGGACGCCGGAGGCCCGGTACGGCAGTCGCCGTACCGGGCCTCCGGTGCGTCCCGCGCCCGCGTCAGGCGCGCTGTCTGTTGCCCTTGAGCGAGGCCCAGACCATGTCGCCGACGCCGACGACGGCCACGGCGCCGATGAGCTGGAGCAGGTGACGGGTCCAGTCGATGCCCCGGGTGTCCTCGACGCCGATCCAGCCGGCGACCGCGTTGCCCAGGACGCTGCCCAGGATGCCGAAGATCGTCGTCAGCCAGAGCGGGATCTGCTGCTTGCCCGGCAGGATCGCCTTCGCGATCAGGCCCAGGACGAATCCGACGATGATCGCCCACAACCAACTCATGTCCGCCTCCTCGTGCGCATGTGCCCCCCAGTCTCGACCCGGCGGTCATACGGCGCATGTCGGACGCGGCCGGACGTGCCCCGGTCTCGTCGGCCATGGGGCGTGGGCGTACGGTGGTCCGAGGTCCGGACCGGGGAGGCTCCGGCACGAGCGGCGGGTGGTGGAACGCGATGCGGAAGCGGGCGGAACCCGAGGTCTTCCGGATCACCGGGGCCCGGCAGGGGCTCGCGGACGACGTCCGGGGCCGGCAGCGGCGGTACATCATCTCCATGTCGGTGCGGACGCTCTCCGTGATCGCGGCCGCGGTGCTGTGGAACGTGGAACGGCACGTGGCGGTCGTGGCGCTCGCGCTCGGGGTGCTGCTGCCGTACATCGCGGTGGTGATCGCGAACGCGGGCCGGGAGTCCGCGCCCACGCTCCCGTCGACGTTCCTGAGCTCGCCGGCGCGTCCCGCCCTCGGCGCGGGCGACGGCGGAGCGGAATCCGGAGCGGAACGCCCGCACGGGCAGGGCTGATCGGGGCGGACCCGCCCCGGTGACGGACCGTCACGACGCCGCCGTCGGGAACCTCAAGAAAAGCTCAGATCAATCACGAGGTTCCGGTGCACCGTACCCAGGGTGCCGTGACATACTGCGTACGCGCTCCGCATCCCCCGTCGGAGCGACGGACCGATGCCGGGCAGCTCCCCCCGTGGCTGCTCGGCATCGCCCTTGCTGGACAATGATCAGGTGAGCGAAGAGAAGCCGATCTGTTCCGCCAAGGGCTGCCGCGCCGACGCCGTCTGGGTCCTCGCGTGGAACAACCCCAAGCTGCACACGCCCGAGCGGCGCAAGACCTGGCTCGCCTGCGAGGAGCACCGCGAGCACCTCTCGCAGTTCCTGGGCGTGCGGGGCTTCCTGAAGGACGTCGTGCCCTTCGCCGAGTGGGAGCCCGCGGAGGAGGACCCCGGCTCAGCCGCCGATCGCTGACATCGGGCGGTCGGGCTGCAGGAAGCTCGGGTCGTCCAGGCCCGAGCCCGCCTTCTTCCCCCACATCGCCTTCTTCCACAGCTCCGCGACGTCCGCATCCGGGGCGTCCGAACGGAGCGCGGCCCGCAGGTCGGTCTCCTCGGTGGCGAAGAGGCAGGTGCGGATCTGGCCGTCGGCGGTGAGCCGGGTGCGGTCGCAGGCCCGGCAGAACGGGCGGGTCACGGAGGCGATGACGCCGACCGTGTGCGGTCCGCCGTCGACGACCCAGCGCTCGGCCGGGGCGGAGCCGCGCTCCTCGGAGCCCTCGGGGGTGAGGGTGAAGCGGGTGCGCAGGGACTCCAGGATGTCCCCGGCGGTGATCATGCCCTCGCGCTTCCAGCCGTGCTGGGCGTCGAGGGGCATCTGCTCGATGAAGCGGAGCTCGTACTCCTCCGCGATCGCCCAGGCGAGCAGGTCGGGGGCCTCGTCCTCGTTGAGCCCCGGCATCAGGACGGCGTTGACCTTCACCGGGGTGAGGCCGGCCTCGCGGGCGGCGGCCATGCCGTCGAGGACGTCCCGGTGGCGGTCGCGGCGGGTGAGGGTCTTGAAGACCTCGGGGCGCAGGGTGTCGAGGGAGACGTTGACCCGGTCGAGGCCCGCGGCCTTGAGGGCGGTGGCGGTGCGCTTCAGCCCGATGCCGTTGGTCGTCAGGGACATCTTCGGGCGGGGCTCCAGGGCGGCGCAGCGCTCGACGATCCCGACGAGGCCGGGGCGGAGCAGCGGCTCGCCGCCGGTGAAGCGGACCTCCGTGACCCCGAGGTCGGTGACGGCGATCCGGATCAGCCGGACGATCTCGTCGTCGGTGAGCAGATCCGGCTTGGCCAGCCACTGCAGTCCCTCTTCGGGCATGCAGTAGGTGCACCGCAGATTGCACCGATCGGTGAGGGAAACGCGCAGGTCGGTGGCGACTCGGCCGTACGTGTCGAGGAGCACAGGTCCCCCTCCCCTTCTCCAGGTTCGCTTCTTTTTTCGAGCCTACGTGACCGGTCGGACATCGGGCACGGGCCGATTGTCACGAGGACGGCGCCGGCCGCGTCGTAGAACTCTACGACGCGGCCGGCTGCTTGTTGCGGACCGTATACGACCGACTGCGGTGCGGTCAGTGCTTCACGGCGGCGGCGGTGCCGACGCCGGTGAGGGACTTGACCTCCAGCTCGGCGTACTTGCCCTGGTCCGGCTCCTCCTTGGAGAGGAGCGAGCCGAGCCAGCCGAGGAGGAAGCCGAGCGGGATGGAGACCAGGCCCGGGTTCTCCAGCGGGAACCAGTGGAAGTCGACGCCCTTGAACATGGAGGCCGGACCGCCGGAGACGACCGGGGAGAAGAGGACGAGGACGACGGAGGAGATCAGGCCGCCGTAGATCGACCAGAGCGCGCCCTGGGTGGTGAACCTCTTCCAGAAGAGCGAGTAGAGGATCGTCGGCAGGTTGGCCGAGGCGGCGACCGCGAAGGCGAGGGCGACCAGTCCGGCGACGTTGAGGTCGCGGGCGAGGGCGCCGAGGCCGATCGAGACGATGCCGATGAAGACCGTGGACCAGCGGGCGGCCCGCATCTCCTGCTTCTCGGTGGCCTGGCCGCGCTTGATCACGTTGGCGTAGATGTCGTGCGCGAAGGACGAGGAGGAGGCGAGGGTCAGTCCGGCGACCACGGCCAGGATGGTGGCGAAGGCGACGGCGGAGATGACGGCGAGGAGGATCGCGCCGGCGGTGGAGTCGGCGCCGCCGCCGACCTCCAGGGCGGTGAGCGGGGCCGCCGTGTTGCCCGCCTTGTTGGACGCCTTGATGGCGTCGCCGCTGAGCAGGGCGGCGGCGCCGAAGCCGAGGACGATCGTCATCAGGTAGAAGGCGCCGATGATGCCGATGGCCCAGTTGACCGACTTACGGGCGGCCTTGGCGGTCGGCACCGTGTAGAAGCGGATCAGGATGTGCGGCAGGCCGGCGGTGCCGAGGACGAGGGCGATGCCGAGGGAGAGGAAGTCGAGCTTCGAGGTCTCGGTGAGGCCGTACTTGAGGCCGGGCTCCAGGAAGGCCTCGCCGTGGCCGCTGTTGGTGGCGGCGGCGCCGAGCAGGCTGGAGAGGTTGAAGTCGAACTTCAGCAGGATGAGGAAGGTGATGAGGAGGGTGCCGGCGATGAGCAGCACCGCCTTCACCATCTGCACCCAGGTGGTGCCCTTCATGCCGCCGATGGTGACGTAGACGATCATCAGGACGCCGACCAGGGCGACGATCGCGATCTTGCCGCCGTCGCTGGTGATGCCGAGGAGCAGCGAGACGAGGACGCCGGCGCCGGCCATCTGGGCGAGCAGGTAGAAGATCGAGACGACGATGGTGGAGGTGCCGGCCGCGGTGCGGACCGGGCGCTGGCGCATCCGGTAGGCGAGGACGTCGCCCATGGTGAAGCGGCCGGAGTTGCGCAGCGGTTCGGCGACCAGGAGCAGGGCGACGAGCCAGGCGACGAGGAAGCCGATGGAGTAGAGGAAGCCGTCGTAGCCGTAGAGGGCGATGGCGCCGGAGATGCCGAGGAAGGACGCGGCGGACATGTAGTCGCCGGAGATCGCGAGGCCGTTCTGGAAGCCGGTGAACTGGCCGCCGCCGGCGTAGAAGTCGGCGGCGCTGCGGGTCTGCCGGCCGGCCCAGACGGTGATGGCGAGGGTGGCGATCACGAAGGCGGCGAAGAGGCCGATGATCAGCGGCCGGTGCTCGGCGGTGGCGTTTCCGGCGGCGAGCAGCGCGGGGGCGGTGGCGAGGGAGCTCATGCGTCGCCCTCCATACGGGCCTTGATGGCCTCGCCCTTGGGGTCGAGACGGAGCGCGGCGTGGCGGGAGTACAGCCAGGCGATGAGGAAGGTGGTGGCGAACTGGCCGAGGCCGAGGACGAGCGCCATGTTGATGTTGCCGAACAGGCGGATGCCCATGAAGCCGCCGGCGTAGTTGGAGAGCAGGACGTAGAGCAGGTACCAGGTGATGAAGGCGACCGTCAGGGGGAAGGCGAAGGAGCGGTAGGTGCGGCGGAGCTCGCCGAACTCCTCGCTCCGCTGGACCTCGACGAACTGCTCCGTGGTGGGCCGGGCGGGACCGGTGTCGGTCCCGGCGCCCTTTCTCGGCGGCGGCGGTGCTTCGGTAGCCACGGACTCTCCTCGTGACGCGGGGGCGGACGGCATGGTCAAGGGGGCCTCACCTGGGGGGCGGGAACGGGGGCACCGACCGGAGCCCCTCCCCTGCTCAACGGCACGGAGCCGGAAGCGAAGTGGTTCAGGCGAGTGGATTTCTTCCCCGGAATCTTCATCCCGTCTTCTCAACTCATTGATGAGCAGGGAAGATCAGCGATAGCTTCACTCGTCATGCACCTGCCTACGCGCAACCCCGCGCGTGGGGCAGTACATACGGATGATGTGGAGAACCCATGGCTCATCTGGGATCGAGGCGCGGCCGAGTACTCGCTCTGCCTGCTGGTCTCGCGCTCACGGCCTCGCTCGGCTTCCTTCCTTCCGGCGCCGCCTCCGCCGCGGAAACGAGTGACGCTCCGGCGGCCGCCACCGTCGCGACGACGGGCGAGAAGCTCTCGTACGTCGTCAACATCGAGGGGGGCCGCTGGACGGCCTCCTCGGTGAAGAAGGCGATAGCCGCCGCCGGCGGCGAGGTCGTCATCGCCTACGAGCAGATAGGCGTGATAGTCGTCCACTCGCAGAACCCGGCCTTCGCGCAGACCATCCGTCAGGCGCGCGGCGTGGTGTCGGCGGGTGCGACGCGTACCGCTCCGCTCTCCGTGCAGCGCGACGACTCGGTCGGCGGCGACACCGCGAAGCTGACCGCGGCCGAGGCGCTGGCCGCCGCGGCGACCGCCACCGGCGACCAGGAGCCGCTGGAGCCGCTGCAGTGGGACATCCCGGCCATCAAGGCCGACAAGGCGCACCAGAAGACCCTCGGCAGCAGCCGGGTGACGGTCGGCGTCATCGACACCGGCGTGGACGACCTCCACCCGGACCTGGCGCCGAACTTCGACGCGAAGGCCTCCGCCAACTGCGTCTCCGGCAAGCCGGACACCACCCCCGGCTCGTGGCGCCCCACGCTGGCCGAGTCCGACCACGGCACCCACGTGGCCGGCACCATCGCCGCCGCGAAGAACGGCCAGGGCATCACCGGTGTCGCCCCGGGCGTGAAGCTCGCCGGCATCAAGGTGTCCACCCCGGACGGCTTCTTCTACACCGAGGCCGTGGTCTGCGGCTTCGTGTGGGCGGCCGAGAACGGCGTGGACATCACGAACAACAGCTACTACACCGACCCGTGGATGTTCGCCTGCAAGACGGACGAGGACCAGAAGGCCCTCATCGAGGCGGTCACCCGGGCGACCCGGTACGCGGAGAAGAAGGGCACGGTCAACGTGGCCGCGGCCGGCAACTCCCGGTTCGACCTCGCCGCGGACGAGATCACCGACAAGTCCAGCCCGAACGACACCGTGCCGGGCGAGCGGGTCATCGACCCGAGCGTCTGCCTCGACTACCCGGCCCAGCTGCCGGGCGTCGTGACGGTCTCGGCGACCGGCGCGAAGGACCTGAAGGCCTCGTACTCGAACTACGGTCTCGACGTGATCGACGTCGCCGCCCCCGGCGGTGACCGCACCGAGTACCAGGCCCCGGGCGCCCCGGCCATCAACGGTCTGATCCTGTCGACCGTGCACAAGGGCGGCTACGACTACAAGGGCGGCACGTCGATGGCGGCGCCGCACGCCGCCGGTGTGCTCGCGCTGCTGAAGTCGACGCACCCGAAGGCGAGCCCGGCCGCGCTGAAGGCGCTGCTGTACGCGCAGGCCGACGAGCGCGCCTGCACCAACCCGTACGACATCAACAACGACGGCAAGGTCGACGCCGTCTGCGAGGGCGGCAAGGAGAAGAACGGCTTCTACGGAGCCGGTGTCGTCGACGCGCTGGACGCCGTCCGCAAGCGGTGACGTCCTGAGGTGATCGGGCCCCGGTGCGGTCGGCCGCACCGGGGCCCTCTCGCGTCCCCGAGGTGGCACCCAGTGCCATAGTGCGGGGATGGACAGCACGGTTCGGAGCGGTACGGAAGCACTGTGGTCGGTTCTGGGCGGCGATCCCGCCCTGGTCGGACGGGTGGAGTTCGGCGGGGTGTCGGGGCTGCTCCCGGCGCGGCTGCCGGTGATGGACCTGGCACGGGCGGCGGTCGCGGTCTGCGGGCTCGCGGCCGTGGAGCACGCGCGCGTGGCGGGGCCGGTACGGGTGGACGACGGGGCGGTGGCCACCGCCTTCGTGAGCGAGCGTCATCTGCGGGTCGACGGACGGGCGCCGGTGAGCTTCGCGCCGCTGTCGCGGTTCTGGCGGGCGGCCGACGGCTGGGTCCGCACCCACGCCAACTACCCGCACCACAAGGCCGCGCTGCTCGCGGCGCTGGGCGCGGCCGACTCGGTGGAGGCGGTGGCGGAGGCGATCGGCGGGCGGCGGGCCGTCGACGTGGAGACGGCGGTGTACGGCTCCGGAGGCCTCGCGGTGGCGCTGCGGACGCCCGCGGAGTGGGCGGGGCACGCGCAGGGCCGGGAGGTGGCGGCGCGGCCGCTGCTGAGCCGGGAGCGGCTCGACGAGGCCCCGCCGCGGCGCCGCTCGGGTCCGCCGCGGGTCCTGGACCTGACCCGGGTGATCGCGGGCCCGGTGGCGACGCGGACGCTGGCGCTGCTCGGCGCGGACGTGCTGCGGATCGACCCGCCGGGCAGTCCGGAGCTGCCGGACCAGCACGCGGACACGGACGTCGGGAAGCGGACGGCGGCCCTCGATCTGGACCGGCGCGCGGACCGGCGGACCTTCGACGAACTGCTGGACGCGGCGGACGTCCTCGTGACGGGCTACCGGCCGGGGGCGCTCGAACGGTACGGCCTGGAGCGGCCGGGCCTGGTGACGGCCCGGCTGTCGGCGTGGGGCGACTACGGGCCGTGGGGCGGCCGGCGCGGCTTCGACAGCCTGGTGCAGGTGGCGACCGGGATCGCGGTCGCGGAGGGGTCGGCCGAGGAGCCGGGGGCGCTGCCGGCGCAGGCCCTGGACCACGGCACGGGGTATCTGCTGGCGGCGGCGGTGCTGCGGTCGCTGACGGAGCGGGAGCGGGACGGCGGCGGCCGCCTGGTCCGGCTGTCGCTGGCGCAGACCGGTCACTGGCTGACGCACGGCCTCCCCCGGTACGACCCCGGGCGGTACCTCGCGGAGTCGGAGGGCCCGCTCGGGCGGCTGCGGCACGCGCTGTCGCCGGTGGCGTACGAGGGCGGCCCGGCGGGCTGGTCCCGCCCGCCGGGCGTCGCGGGGGCGGACGCCCCGGTGTGGGCCGGGGCCTGATCCGCCGGACGGCCCCTACGGCTTGACGAGGACCTTGAGGGCGGTGCGCTCGTCCATGGCCCGGTAGCCGCCGGGGACGCCGTCGAGGCCCACGGTGAGGTCGAAGACCGGGGACGGGTCGATGGTCCCGTCGAGGACGTCGGCGAGGAGTTCGGGGATGTAGGCGCGGACGGGGGCGACGCCGCCGCGCAGGGCGATGTTCCGGTCGAACATGACGGAGAGGTCGAGGCCGGTGCCGGAGCCGTGCGGGACGCCGACGTAGCCGATGGAGCCGCCGTCGCGGGTGATGTTCACGGCGGTGCGCATGGACTGCTCGGTGCCGACGGCCTCGATGACGCCGTGGGCGCCCTGGCCGCGGGTGAGTTCGCGGACGGCGGCCTCGGCGGCCTCGCCGCGCTCGGCGACGACGTCGGTGGCGCCGAAGGCGCGGGCGATGTCGGTGCGGGCGGTGTGGCGGCCGAGCGCGATGATCCGCTCGGCGCCGAGGCGCTTGGCGGCGAGGACTCCACAGAGGCCGACGGCGCCGTCGCCGACGACGGCGACGGTGGAGCCGGGGCGGACGCCGGCGCCGAGGGCGGCGTGGTGGCCGGTGCCCATGACGTCGGAGAGGGCGAGCAGCGCGGTCAGCAGGTGGTCGTCGGAGGCCGCGTCGGCGGGCAGCTTGACGAGGGTGCCGTCGCCGAAGGGGACGCGGACGGCCTCGCCCTGGCCGCCGTCGGATCCGGCCGAGCCCCAGAAGCCGCCGTTCGGGCAGGAGGTCTGGAGGCCCTCGGCGCAGTAGTCGCAGGTGCCGTCGGACCAGACGAAGGGGGCGACGACGAGGTCGCCGGGCTTGAGGCCGCGGACCTCGGAGCCGGTCGCCTCGACGGTGCCGAGGAACTCGTGGCCGATGCGCTGGCCGGGCTGCCGGGCGGACTCGCCGCGGTAGGCCCACAGGTCGCTGCCGCAGATGCAGGCGCGCAGGACGCGCACGACGACGTCGGTGGGGTCCTTCACGACGGGGTCGGGCACCTCCTCCACGCGCATGTCGAAGGGGGCGTGGATGGTGGTGGCGCGCATGGTTCCTCGTCCGGGTCAGCTAGTTGTACGACGTTCACCGTACATCGCCTGGAGGGTGCCCGCGGTGAGCAGGTACTGGGCGGCGATGTACGTCAGCATGACCCAGAAGTCCGGCGCGGGCAGCTGGGGCAGGTCGGCGATGCCGGTGGCTATGAGGGTGTCGGAGAGCAGGAAGAGCGCGCCGCCGGTGCCCGCGAGGACGCCGGACGAGGAGGAACGGTACGCCATCGCGGTCAGCAGCAGGGAGTAGCCGGCGACGGGGATCCGCAGGTCGGCGGGGAGTCCGGGCCAGAGGGCGGTCAGGGTGCCGGCGAGGGCGAGGGCGTAGAGCGCGCCGAGGGCGGGCGAGGTGCGGCGCGTGCCGAAGAGCCGCAGGTAGCAGAGGTGTCCGAGGGCGAAGGAGCCCATGCCGGCGAGGAAGGCCCACTCGGCGTCGAGGAGCAGCAGGACGTCGCCGCCCCAGCCGAACAGGAGCGCGGCGAGGAGCGGTTTCGGGGCGCCCCTGGTGGCGGCGTACGCGGCGAGCAGCGGCATCAGGAGGGGCTTGGCGGCCAGGTGACCGGCGTCCGCGCCGGCGAGCAGGGAGCCGAGGTCGACGGCGGCGGCGAGGACGAAGGCGCCGAGCAGGGTGCGGGAGAGCGGGGTCACGCGGAGGGCTCCAGGTGCCGGAGAAGGGGGAGGCCTCGACGGTAGGCCCGCCCTCGGCGCCCGGCTAGACGCTGTTACCGACAAGTATGCGAGACGGTTCGTCAGCGGGCTTTGGCGGCTTCCGACAAGGATCCGGCCCGGTCAGACGCCCGCCACGTCCAGGAGGGAGCCGGCCGCGTAGGTGACGGCCATCGCGAGGGCGCCGCCGGCGACGGTGCGCAGGGTGGCCCTCGGAGCGGGGGCGGCGGCGAGCCGCGCGGACCACCAGCCGGTGAGGGTGAGCGCGGCGAGGACCGAGGCGACGGTGATCCACAGCCGGGTGGAGGCGGGCGGCAGGACGATCGCGAGGAGCGGGAGCAGGGCGCCGACGGTGAAGGCGAGGAAGCTGGCCCAGGCCGCGTGCCAGGGGTTGGTGAGGTCGTCGGGGTCGATGCCCAGCTCCACGCGCGCGTGGGCCCTGAGGGCGTCGCGTTCGGTGAGCTGCTCGGCGGCCTCGCGGGCGACGTCGGGGGTGAGGCCGCGGGCGGTGAGCAGCGCGGTGAGTTCGTCGAGCTCGGCCTCGGGGCTCTCGTGGAGCTCCCGCTTCTCGGTGGCGAGGGCGGCGGTCTCGGAGTCGCGCTGGACGGAGACGGAGACGTACTCGCCGACGGCCATGGAGAGGGAGCCCGCGAGGAGGCCGGAGAGGCCCGCGGTGAGCAGCGCGGCCTGGGACTCGGTGGCGCCCGCGACGCCCACGACGAGGCCGGCGGTGGAGACGATGCCGTCGTTGGCCCCGAGCACGGCGGCGCGGAGCCAGTTGAGCCGGGAGCCGAGGGCGCCGCCGTGGGGCTCGTGCGCGGGGGGTGCGGTCACCTCAGGAGGGTCGCACCCCCCGGGTCACCAGACGCGGACCGACCCGCCCGGGGCGAAGGCCGGGCTGGTGGCGCCCTCGGGGACCTTCTCCAGAGGGGTGGCGATCTCCTCGACGGACGGGCCGTGGACGGCGGCGAGCCGGTCGAGGAGGGCGAGGTCGAAGCCGTAGACGCGGGCCGCGTTGCCGCCGACCATGGCCGCGACCTCCTCGCGCGGCAGGCCCGCGTAGGCGAGGCGGAGCCCTTCGCGCGAGTAGGGGGTGGTGCCCTCGTCGTGGGGGTAGTCGCTGCCCCACATGATCTTGTCGAGGCCGATCCGGTCGCGCAGCGGCACCTCGTGGGGGCGCATGAAGCTGGCGCCGACGAAGCAGTTGTCCCGCCAGACCTCGCCGGGGCTGCGGCCCATGGAGTCGGCGAGGCCCGCGCCGAACTTCGACTCGGCGGTGACCGCCCGGCCCGCCGCCGCGACGAGCCGCCCGTGGTAGTAGTCCAGCATCTCGACCACCCCGGGGATCCAGCCGGAGCCCTGCTCGGTGAGGACGAGCCTGAGGCCGGGGTGGCGGCGGAAGGCGCCGCCGAACACCAGGTGCCACAGGGCCCGGTGGGAGAACCAGGTGGTCTCCACCATGAAGACGGCCCGGGCGGCCGGTTCGTCGCCGAGGGGCGGGGAGGCGGAGCCTCCGTGGTGGTTGACCGGCACGTCCAGCTCCTCGCAGACGGCCCAGATCGGGTCGTACGTCTCCGAGTACAGCTCCGGCAGTCCGCTGCCGGGCGGGGTGCCGGGGAGCAGGACGCCTCCGGTGAGACCGGCCGCGCGGGTGCGGCGGATCTCGCGGACGGCCTCGTCGACGTCGCCCAGGAGGATCTGGGCGACGCCGGCCCGGCGGCCGGGGGCCCGGGCGCAGAAGTCGGCGAGCCAGCGGTTGTGGGCGCGCAGCCCCGCCCAGCGCCGTTCGAACTCCTCCCGGGTGGGGGCCGGGGCCATGAGGGAGGCGGAGGGGAAGAAGGGCGGGATGGTGTTGGGGAAGACGACCTCGGCGACGATCCCGTCGGCTTCGAGCTCGCGCAGCCGGCGGTCGGAGTTCCAGTTGCGGTCGGCGGTGTCGGCCAGGAGGTCCTCGTACGGGTTGACGTACGTGGCGGCCCAGGCGTCGAAGTCGTCGTGGAACCGCCGCTCCAGGTAGGGCTTGTAGTCGAGGAGGTCGGCGCCGGCGTGGCAGTCGGCGGAGATCACGGTGTGGCGGTCGGTCACGGGGTCACCCCCGCGTCCGGGCCCGCCGAGGGTCCCATGACCGGGAAGTCGCCGCCGGTGAGCCAGTGCCGGCCGGTCTCGCGGGAGCGGGCCCAGGAGGCTTCGACGGCGGTCTGGTCGGCGGGCTGGCCGAGGTCGGCGGGGGTGGGGCCGATCCGTTTGGCTATCGGATCCAATTTTCGGATGTCGAATCCGAAGACCTCGACCGCGGCCAGTCCCAGCATCCGCCGCGTCTCCTCCACCGGAATGTCGTGGAAGGTGTTCCGCAGCCAGGCCCGGGTGTTCGGCCAGGTGCCCTCCGGGTGCGGGAAGTCCGAGCCCCACAGGATGTTGTCGACGCCGATCTCGTACCGCTGCGCCAGCTCGCGCCGCTTGGTGTTGGTGGCGCAGACGAAGACCTGCCGGTCCAGGTACTCGCTCGGCGGGCGGCGCAGCTCCGCGAAGGGCGAGAGCTTCTTGCCGCCGTGGGCGCCGAGGTAGAGCCGGTCCATGAACCACAGCAGGTTCGGCAGCCACCAGCAGCCGGACTCGGCGACGCCGAAGCGCAGCCCCGGGTGGCGCTCGAAGACCCCGGACCAGAGCAGGAACCACAGTGGCCGGGCGGGCCACCAGGTGACCTCGGAGACGTAGATGCCGAGGTGGTCGCCGTACTCCTCGCGGGGCGCGGCGCCGGAGTGGGTGACGACCGGCATGCCGGTCTCGGCGGCGGCCGCCCACACCGGGTCGTACCGCCGGTCGTGGTAGGGCGGCTTGTCGACCCACATGGAGGGGATCATCAGGGCGCCGAGCCCGGACTCCTTGGCCCGGTGGATCTCGGCGACGACCTCGCGCGGGTCGGCGGTGACCGGCAGCAGGGCGACGCCGCAGTGCCGGGCCGGGTCGTGGGCGACGAACTCGGCGAGCCAGCGGTTGTGCGCCCGGGCGCCCGCCATGCCGAGTTCGGGGTCCTGGTCGCCGGAGAGGCCGAGGCCGACGCCGAAGGGCGCGGCGGTCTGGCTGTCGACGGCGTCCGCGTCGGGGAAGACGACCTCGGCGGCGACCCCGTCGCCGTCCAGCTCCTTGATCCTCTGGGCGTGGTCCCAGCCGCCGCGCAGCCCCTCCTCGTGGTCGCTGAACCACTTGCTCGCGAAGGACTCGTTGCGGACCCCGAGGCGGGTCATGGCCTCCCGGCGGGCCTGGCGTCCGGCGAGGAAGTCGTCGAAGGCGCCGTGGAAGCGGGACTCCAGATAGGGCCGGTACTCCTCGGTGGGGAGCCCGGCGTGACAGTCGGACGAGACGATCAGATACGGATCCTCATGGCTCATGGTGCGCGCAGCCCCCTCAGGCCGGTCAGTCGAGGATGAAGTTCTCCAGGTAGGTCGGGTTGGCGCGGTCGAGCATCGAGCGCGAGCGCGCCCGGATCTGCCGGTCGCTGTGCTCGCTCGCCGGGAGCATCCAGAACCGGTCGGCCCTGATCCCCTCGACGACGTGCTCGGCGACCTCCTCCACCGGGGTGAAGGCGATCTCGTGGCCGGCCTCCTTCATGGCGGCCTCCCACTGGTCGAGCGAGCGGTACGGGGTGCGGCGCGGGCGCTCCTTGGCGTACCGTTCCGGCCGGTTGCGGTGCGACTCCCACAGGCCGGTGCGGAGCATGTGGGGCCCGGGGAAGAGGACGGAGGCGCCCACGCGCGCGTGCTCCGCCTTCAGATGGGCGTAGAGGGACTCGGTCATGGTGACGACGGCCGCCTTGGTGACCGCGTAGACGGAGGCGGTGGGCAGCGGGGCGATGCCGCCGTCGCCGGAGGAGGTGTTGACGACGTGGCCGGGTTCGCCGCTCGCGAGCATGCGGGGGACGAAGGCCTGGACGCCGTGGAAGACGCCCCAGACGTTGACGGAGAAGGCCCACTTCCAGTCGTTGGGCTCGTGCTCCCACATGCGGCCCTCGGCGCCGGAGCCGACGCCGGCGTTGTTGCAGAGGACGTGGACGGCGCCGAAGGTGTCGAAGGCGGCGTCGGCGAAGGCCCGCACCGACTCCGGGTCGGAGACGTCGACGGTACGGGCGAGGATCTGCGCGCCGGCGTCCATCAGCTCGTCGGCGGTCTCGGCGAGCGGCCCCTGTTCGACGTCGCCGAGGACGACCGCGAGGCCCTCGGCGGCGAAGCGGCGGGCCATGGCCCGGCCGATGCCGCTCGCGGCGCCGGTGACGACGGCGACCTGTCCCTCCCTGAGTTCCATCAGGCGCTTCCTTCCGGGGGGCCGTCGAGGATCTGCGCGGGGTCGTCGTACCGCTGGTGCGCGTAGGGCAGCAGGGCCTCGGCGGAGACCCGCTCGGCGACCCGGCCGCGCTGGTCGGAGGTCTTCTCGCCGAAGGTGATCTCGACGAGCCGGCGGACCGGGAGGTCGGCGACGGGGTCGTACATCGACTCGCGCAGGACGACGTCGCCGGTGATCCGCTCCAGCTTCCTGACCTTCTCGTGGCGCACGCAGTGGACGAGGACCGGGTCGGCGTCGAAGCCGGAACCCTCCACGCCGGGCAGGAACTTGAAGTAGAAGTCGGTCTTCTCGACCGGTTCGGGGAGCGGGAGCGGCCCCGAGACGGCGCCGCGGACCTCGACGAAGGCGATGCCGTGCCGGGCGAGCCGGGCGCCCACCACCAGCCCGTCGCGCTCCACGACGACCTCGCCGAGCTTCTTCGGCTCGCCGAAGACCTCGCGGCCGCCGATCAGGGCCCGCTCGTGGGTCATCGGCATGACCAGCGGGTACCAGCCCTCGACGGCGCCGTGGGCGGCGGCCACCGAGAACGAGCCGGCGCCCAGCGGGTAGCCGGGCAGGTCGACCTTGCTGATGGTGACCCGGACGAGGGGACGCCCGGTGGGCTTGAGCGGCGGCGGCAGGACCGCCGCCACCGCGTCGGGGTCGGTCTCCCAGACGGCGACCACGCCGGTGGACCAGATGTCGGGGAGCCTCGCCGCCGCGGCCCGGGCGGCGGCGCCCTCCGCCTCGGTGCGCGCCCCGTACCGTACTCGTGCCATGTCGTACCACCCTTCCGGACGGATACGGCCCCCGGCCTCCCGGACGGACCGGGGCGAAGGCCTGTAACACTGTTACACCGCCACCGGGGAAGGGTAAAGACGCGTGGCGCGGCGAATTGACGGGACGTCAGGGGGGATGACGGATGGCACGCCGGACGCTCAGCCGCGAGGAGGTCCTGGACGCGGCGGCGGCCCTGGTGCGGGCGCACGGCCCGGACGGGCTCACCATGCGCGGCCTCGCCGCCGCCCTCGACACGGCGGTCACCTCGATCTACTGGCACGTGGGCAACCGCGAGTCGCTGCTCGACGCGCTGGCGGAGCGGACGGTGGCCGACCTCGGCGCGATCCGGCCGCGCGGAGAGGGACCCGCGGAGCGGATCGTCTCGGTGGCGCACGCCCTGCGCCGGGCGCTGCGCGAGCGACCGCACCTGGTGGCGATGGTCCACGAGCGGGGCCTGACGGAGCGGATGTTCCTGCCGGCCCAGCGGGCCCTGGTGCGGGAGGCGCACGCGGCGGGGCTGCGCGGCGAGCGGGCGGCGGAGCTGGTCCGGGCGGTCACCTTCCAGGCCGTCGGATACGTGCTGCTGGAGCGCAACCGCGAGCGGGCGCCCGTCCAGTCGCCGGCCGAGGAGGAGCTGTGGGGCGCCGAGACCGCCGGCGCCGACCCGTTGCTCGCCCGCGCCCTGGCCGCCCCGCCCGACCCCGACCGGCTCTTCGCCGCCTCGGTGCGCGCCCTGGTGGACGGGCTCCTGACGGGCCCCGGAACACCTCCCGCGGGGGACATCACGGACATCAAGGACACCGGGGGCGGCACTGTCGGTCGCGGGCCGTATTCTCAGTGACCATGCTCGACGACCGTACGACAGCAGCGACGTGGCCGGCCGCCTACCCGCAGGGGTACGCGGTCGTCGACGTGGAGACCACCGGTCTCGCCCGCGACGACCGGATCGTGTCCGCCGCCGTCTACCGCCTCGACGCGCAGGGCGACGTGGAGGACCACTGGTACACGCTGGTGAACCCCGAACGGGACCCCGGCCCGGTCTGGATCCACGGCCTCACCAGCGACGTCCTCGACGGGGCGCCGCTCTTCGCGCAGATCGCCGAGGAGTTCTCGGCCCGCCTCGACGGCCGCGTCCTCGTCGCGCACAACGCCATGTTCGACTGGCAGATGATCGCCCGGGAGTACGCGCGCGCCGAGCGGACCGCGCCCGTGAGGCAGCGGCTCTGCACCATCGCGCTCGCCAAGGAGCTGGCGCTGCCGCTGCCCAACCACAAGCTGGCCACGCTCGCCGCCCACTTCGGCGTGGTGCAGCAGCGCGCGCACGACGCCCTCGACGACGCGCGCGTGCTCGCCGAGGCCTTCCGCCCCAGCCTCCACGCGGCGGCCGAGCGGGGCGTGCGGCTGCCGCTCCTCGAATGCCGGCCGCTCACCGAGTGGGCGTCGGCGCCGGCCCGCCCGCTGATCGGCCACCAGTCCTCGTACGGGGCGGGGAGCTGGCGCCCCTCCCGGAAGCGGCCCGCCTGCCCGTACCCCAACCCCGGCCGGTACGAGAGCGACAAGCCCCTCAAGCAGGGCATGCGGGTGGCCTTCTCCGGCGACACCTCCGTCGACCGCGAGCTCCTGGAGGACCGCACGGTCGAGGCCGGGCTGCACGTCGCCACGTCCGTCTCCCGGCTCACCAGCCTCCTGGTCACCAACGACCCGGACTCCGCCACCTCCAAGACGGTCAAGGCGAAGGCCTTCGGGACCCCGATCGTCGACGAGGCCGCCTACGCCCATCTGCTGCGGGACGTGGCCCCGGCAGACGGGTGACACCCCGCCCCCGGCGGGCGCGCCGCGCGGCGAGCGCGGCCCCCGGGGCACCACCCTGTGGCGCATGGCACGTTGTGAGGTCTGCGGAAACGATTACGGCATGTCCTTCGAGGTGCACGCGCAGGGCGCCGTGCACGTCTTCGACTGCTTCTCCTGCGCCATCCACCGCATGGCGCCCATCTGCGAGCACTGCCGGGTCCAGATCATCGGACAGGGCGTCGAGGCCGACGGGAAGTGGTACTGCGGCGCCCACTGCGCCCGCGCCGAGGGGAAGGCGGGCATCGTCGACCGGGTGTGAGCCCCCGGTCCCGTGACGAAGAAACGATCCTGGACGGGTGGCGCCGCTCACCCGACCCGGTGTGCGGACACCTCACGCCCGTGTCGTACGGTCGTGGGGTGTACCGCTTCCTGTTGTCCCGGCAGTGGGTGATCCTCACCCTCGTCACCCTCGTCCTCATCCCCGCGATGATCGAGCTGGGCTTCTGGCAGTTCCACCGGCACGAACGCCGGGTCGCCCAGAACACCCTGATCGCGGACAACCTGAAGGCCGCGCCGGTCCCGGTCGAGGAGCTCACCTCCCCCGGCCACGTCGTCCCCCGCGCCGACTACTGGCGCCAGGTGACCGCCACCGGCACCTTCGACACCGCGCACGAGGTCGTCGTCCGCCGCCGCACCTCCGCCGACGACCGGGTCGGCGCGCACGTCCTCACCCCGCTGGTCCTGGAGGACGGCCGGATCGTCCTGGTCAACCGCGGCTGGGTGCCCGGCGCCGCCAACCAGCGCGACTACCCCGAGGTCCCGCCCGCCCCCCGGGGCCGGGTCACCGTCACCGGCCGGCTCAAGGCCGACGAGACCACCGGCGCCAGCGGCATCAAGGACCTCAAGGGCCTGCCGGACCGTCAGGTGATGCTCATCAGCAGCGGCCAGCAGGCCGAACTCATCGGCCGCGAGGTGCTCGGCGGCTACATCGAGCAGACCGCGCCCGCCGCGGCCGGCGGCTCCCCCGAACAGATCCCCGAGCCCGACCACGAGTCGATCGGCGCGCACATGGCGTACGCGGTCCAGTGGTGGCTCTTCGCCGCCGGCGTGCCGGTCGGCTGGCTCGTCCTCGTACGCCGCGAGAAGCGCGACCGCGAGACCGGGACCACCGCCGACGGCGGGACCACCGGAGACGGCGGGGACGGCGGCGGACCCGGGGCCGGAGGGTCCGGGGACGGCGTCCCGCAAGAGGACGGCGACGCGATCCAGGCCACCTCGCCCCGCTGATTGACCGCCGTCGCTTCCGGGAACAGCCCAGAGCGTGACCCGACGCATCGACGACTACGCCCTGATCGGCGATCTCCAGACCGCCGCGCTCGTCGGACGCGACGGTTCCATCGACTGGCTGTGCCTGCCCCGCTTCGACTCCTCCGCCTGCTTCGCCGCCCTCCTCGGCGACGAGGACGACGGCCACTGGCGGATCGCCCCGCAGGGCGCCACCACCTGTGCCTCCCGCCGCTACCTCGACGACTCCCTGGTCCTGGAGACGCTGTGGGAGACCCGCACCGGCACCGTCAAGGTCACCGACTTCATGCCCCAGCGGGACCGCGCCCCGGACGTCGTCCGGATCGTCGAGGGCGTCCGCGGCCGCGTCGAGATGAGCGCCGTGCTCCGCCTCCGCTTCGACTACGGCTCGATCGTGCCGTGGGTGCGCAGGTCCGAGGGGCACCGCGTCGCGGTCGCCGGGCCCGACGCCGTCTGGCTGCGCAGCGAGCCGCAGGTCAAGACCTGGGGGCAGCAGTACGCCACCTGCTCCTCCTTCACCGTCACCGCCGGCGAACAGGTCGCCTTCGTCCTCACCTGGCACCCCTCCCACGAGCGGCGGCCCGCCCTCGTCGACCCCTTCGAGTCCCTGGAGCACTCGCTCGCCGACTGGCGGGAATGGGCCGGCCGCTGCGCCTACCGGGGGCCGTACCGGGACACCGTCGTCCGCTCCCTCATCACCCTCAAGGCGCTCACCTACGCCCCCACCGGCGGCATCGTCGCCGCTCCCACCACCTCCCTGCCGGAGGAGATCGGCGGGGTGCGGAACTGGGACTACCGGGCCTGCTGGCTGCGCGACTCCTCCCTCACCCTCGGCGCCCTGCTCGCCGCCGGCTACGCCGACGAGGCCGCCGCCTGGCGCGACTGGCTGCTCCGCGCGGTCGCCGGCGACCCCGCCGACCTCCAGATCATGTACGGCCCGGCCGGCGAGCGGCGGCTGCCCGAGACCGCGCTGCCCTGGCTGCGCGGCTACGCCGACTCGGCCCCGGTACGGATCGGGAACGCGGCCGTGGAGCAGTTCCAGCTCGACGTGTACGGCGAGGTCATGGACACCCTGCACCTCGCCCGGGAGGCGGGCATCCCCGCCGAGCGGCACGCCTGGAACCTCCAGCTGAGCCTGCTCGGCTTCCTGGAGTCGCACTGGCGCGAACCCGACGAGGGGCTGTGGGAGGTCCGCGGCCCCCGCCGCCACTTCACCCACTCCAAGGTGATGGCCTGGGTCGCCGCCGACCGGGCGGTGCGCACCCTGGAGGCGGACCCCTCGCTGCCCGGCGAGCCGGGCCGCTGGCGGGCGCTGCGCGACGAGATCCACGCCGAGGTGTGCGACCGGGCGTACGACCCCGGGCGGAACACCTTCACCCAGTCGTACGGTTCGGCGGAGCTCGACGCCGCCACCCTGCTCATCCCCCGGGTCGGTTTCCTGCCGCCGGACGACCCCCGGGTGATCGGCACGGTGGACGCGGTGCGCGCCGGGCTGACCCACCGGGGCCTGCTGCGCCGCTACAGCCCCGACTCGGGCGCGGTCGACGGGCTGCCCGGGCGCGAGGGCGCCTTCCTCGTCTGCTCCTTCTGGCTGGCCGACGCCCTGCGGATGACCGGGCGCCCCGCCGAGGCCCGGGAGCTCTTCGAGCGCCTGGCGGCACTCACCAACGACGTGGGGCTGCTCGCGGAGGAGTACGACCCGGTGGCGCGCCGGCAGCTCGGCAACTTCCCGCAGGCCTTCAGCCACGTCGGCCTGGTGGGGACGGCACTCGCTCTGGGCGGGGACGAGACGGCAGGATAGGCCCATGGATCTTGGACTGAAGGACCGCGTGTACGTCGTCACCGGCGCGACCCGGGGGCTCGGCCGGGCCACCGCGGAGGCGCTGCTCGCCGAGGGCGCCCGGGTGCTGGTCACCGGCCGCGGGGAGGAGGCCGTCGCGGCGGCCGTCGCCGAGCTGGGCGAGGGGGCGGCGGGGCTCGCCGCCGACAACGACGACCCGGAGACCCCGGCCCGGCTGATCGCGGAGGCCCGCGCCCGGTTCGGCGGCCTCGACGGCGTCCTCGTCAGCGTCGGCGGCCCGCCGCCGGGCTTCGCCGCGGACAACACCGACGAGCAGTGGACGGCGGCCTTCGGCACCGTCTTCCTCGGCGCGGTGCGGCTCGCCCGCGCGGCGGCCGAGACGCTGGGCGAGGGCGGCGTGATCGGCTTCGTCCTGTCCGGCTCGGTGCACGAGCCGATCGCCGGCCTGACCATCTCCAACGGGCTGCGCCCCGGGCTCGCCGGCTTCGCCAAGTCCCTCTCCGACGACCTGGGCCCGCGCGGGATCCGGGTGGTCGGCCTGCTGCCGAGCCGGATCGACACGGACCGGGTGCGGCAGCTCGACGCGCTCTCCGGCGACGCGGAGGCCGCCCGCGCGGCGAACGAGGCGAGGATCCCGCTGCGCCGCTACGGCACCCCGGAGGAGTTCGGCCGCACGGCCGCCTTCCTCCTCTCCCCCGCCGCCTCCTATCTGACGGGCGTGATGCTGCCGGTGGACGGCGGCGCCCGGCACGGCTTCTGAGGCCGGGGCCCGTCCGGCCACGGTCCGCCGGGCGGGCCGGACCCGGCGGGAATGGTCGGACAGGCCCTAGGTCACCCGGCGGGCGCGGTGCCTGACCGCGCGGAGCCGGGCCTCGGTGGGCAGGGCGGCGAGGCCCGCGGAGGTCCGCGCGCGGGCCAGCGCCTCGCCGCCGAGCCCGGCCAGCGCCTCGCCTGGGGAGGCGTACGGCTCCAGGAGGAGCGCGATGCGGGTACGGGGGGCGGTGCGGCGGCCGGTGAGGGCGACCCGGGCCTGGGCGACGCCCTCCTGCGCGGCGGCGTCCGCCTCCAGGACGCTCTCCAGGGCACGGCCGCGGAGCACGGCGGCGTCGCCGTCGCCGGTGTCGACCAGGACCTCGGCGAGCCGGGCCCGGCGGAACTGGGCGATGAGCCACCACAGGGCGAGCAGGACGAGGACGCCGAGGACGGCGATGACCGTCGGCCACCACCAGCCCTCCTCGCGCCACCGCTGCCGGCGGGCGGCGGTCAGGAGCACGTCGTCGGGGCCCGACCAGGGCCACCAGGACGGTACGGACAGGTCGAGGCCGGCGGCGAGGACGGCGCCGCCGGCGAGGACGAGGAGCAGCCCGGCGAGACCGAGCAGGACACGGTTGACGCGCCGCAGGACGGCGGTGACGGGTGCGTGCACGGGCCTCACCCCTTCTTGGACGGGCGGTCCACCCGTACGGTCAGCGCGGGTCTGCGGGCGAGCCCGAGCTCCTCGACGCCGGCGGCGAGGACGGACTCGACGTCGGCGCGGACGTCGTCGAGCGGGCGGAAGTGGGAGACGGCCCGGACGCCGACCTTGGCGCGGCCGACCCTGACCTTGACGGACTGGACGCCGGAGACCTCCATGGTCCGGTCGCGCAGGGCGAGCGCGGCGGCCTCCCGGTCGAGTCCGGCGCGGACGTCGGGGTGGGCGCGGCGCATCGGCAGCACCTTCCGCAGGCCGGGGGTGGACGCCAGGACGAGGAGCCAGACGCCGAGCAGCACGGTGACGCCGGCGGCGGCGAGGGTCCCGGTGTCGTCGAGGGGCCGGGTCGCGAGGTCGTCGGCGAGCTCGCGCCGCCAGCTCATGGCGGTCCGGTCGGCACGGACGGCGGCCACGTCGTAGAGCAGCAGTCCGGCGCCGCCGAGGACGACGGCGGCGAGCAGTGCGGCGGGGATCCGCCGGACGGCCCAGAAGCGCCGGACCCGCTCGCCGCCCGTACCGCGGCCCTCGTCGCCGTCGTCGCGGTCGCCGAGGACGGGGACGGGGTCGGGTACGGAATCGGGACCGGGACCGGGACCGGGACCGGGACCGGCCGCGGGGTCGGCGGGCTGTTCGGGTGAGGTCATGCCAGGCGGCCCTTCCGGGCGGCGGGCGCGGTGCGCGCGGAGTGGAGGCGCTCGACGTGGACGGCGACCTCGTGGACCTCCATGCCGACGAGGTCCTCGACCCGGCCCCGTACCCGGGCCCGGACGGCCCCGCAGCGGCGGCCGACGTCCGTGGGGTAGTCGAGTTCGACGCTGACCGAGATGCGGGCGGCGTCCCGGTGCACGACCACCGAGGCGTGCGGCCGGTGGCCGCCCGCCGGCACTCCGCCCAGGGCCTCCTTCGCGGCCTGGGCGGAGATCTTGGCGACCACCCGGTCGGCGATCGTGGTCGCGCCGCGCTCCCGCACCGGCGGGCGTTCCGTGACGTCCGTGGGCACCCGCCGTCACCGCCGCCGGTCGCCGCGGTCGCGGCTGCGCAGCAGGTCGCCGGGGGCGAGATCGCCGTCGAGGAGGCGACCGGCCACGAAGCCGACCGCTCCCAAGGCCGCGACCAGGAGAAACGCCCCGAAGCCGCCGAAGTATCCGGCGAAGCCGAGACCCATGCCGGCCAGCAGGCCGATCACCGCCATGCTCATGCTGAACCCCTTTCCGGGCCCTGCGGGTCCGTGTGCCGTGCCGGGCGGCTACTGGAGCCGGGACTCCGGCTCGTCTTCCTCTTCGTCGGGCAGCTTCACGTCGCTGACCGCGATGTTGACCTCGACGACCTCCAGGCCGGTCATCCGCTCCACGGCCGCGATGACGTTCTCGCGGACCGCTCCGGCGACGTCGGCGATGGAGACGCCGTAGTCGACGACGATCTCCAGGTCGAGGGCGGTCTGCACCTCGCCGACCTCGGCCTTCACGCCCCGGGCGACGCTCGCCTTGGCGCCGCCTCCGCCGGGCACGCGGTCGCGGACGGCGCCGAAGGTGCGGGAGAGCCCGCTGCCCATGGCGTGGACGCCGACGACGTCGCGGGCGGCCATGCCCGCGATCTTCTCGACCACGCCGTCGGCGATGGTGGTCCGGCCCCGGGTGGCCGCCGCGCCGCCGCCCTTCCTGGTGACCGGGGTGGATTCCCCGCTGCGTTCGCTGTCCGTCATGATTAGGCCCCTTTCAGGATATTTCGGGGTTCTTCGCCCACACTAAGGGCGGTTACCCGATGCCGCTCCGCGGATACGGCAGGCTGGGGCAATGACCACGGGTGACGGTTGGACGACGGCGGTGCGCGATCGACTGGCGCCGGGCAGGCTGCTGCCGCTCGGCACGGCGGCGGACGGCGCGTGGCTCGCGGAGCGCGCGGCCCGGGAGGCGCTGGGCCGGGCGGTGGCGGGGGTACGGGACGCGGTGCCGGGCGCGCTGCGGATCGGCGCGGCGGGGGCCGCCGGGGACCCGGGCCCGCTCCCGGTGCCGCCGGGCGGGCTGCCGGCCGGGCCGCTGCGGATCGAGGCGGATCTCGCCGCGGTGGCGGGCGGGCGCTCGCTGCCGGAGACGGCGGAGGAGGTACGGGCGCTGCTGCTCGCGGCGGCGCGGGGGCTCGGCCTGGCGGTGACCGAGGTCGACCTGCGGGTGACGGACCTCCTGGAGGAGGCGCCCGTGCCGGAGCCCGCTCCCCCGGCGCCGGGCCGGACCTCGCCGGCGACGGACGATCCGGTGGCGCTCGCGGTGCTGCGGGCTCCGGGCGTGGCGGCGGTGACGGACGCGCTGGGCCCGCCGGTGCACCGGACGCCGGAGGCGGTCCGGGTGGAGTGCGCGGTGACGGCGGACCGCCCGGTCGTGGAGACGGCCCGGGCCGCGCGCGCGGCGGCGGCCGCGGCGGCCCCGGAGGGCGCCGCGGTCACGGTGGTGGTGACGGAGGTGCGCTAGCTTGATCTTTAACCTGAGCGGCGTGGTCGCGGAGTGGTCGACTGCGTGGTCCGGGACGTGGTGGTGCCGGTCTTGCGGGATGTGTGGACGT
>NZ_JBEYEI010000033.1:0-49324 GCF_040633895.1 Streptomyces sp. NPDC007863 | reverse complement strand
CTTCGTTCCTGTTTCCAGGCCCTCCGGGCGCTTCCTTCGTTTCCGACTCTATCAGATCTTTCCGATCCGATTTCCTCGGTGCTTTCCGGTCCCGAATTGAATTTCTCGGGGCCTTCCGGCGGGGTCAAACATTACCAGGCTTTCTCCGTCCCCCTGACCACCCCTCCGCGTTCACCGGATGAACCGGGGCAGGCAGAGGTGTAGACCACTGGGGTTAGGATCTGGCTTGATCGGTGCTGCCGACCGCGACTCAAAGCCGCGTTGGGGTCAGGCAGGAGTACGACAGTACATCCCACCGTCAGTAGAGGCAAATCGTTTCCGGTAGTCCCTAGGTCCGCCAACTGGTACGTCTCGTGCGGAACCGGGACTTCTTATGACTTACGCTTCTGAACAGTACGCGCCGCCCAGGACAGGTGTGGCGGCGCCACACGATCTCCGCCCCTGGGAGGCTTCCCATGTCAACCGTGACGTCGCCACTCGCTGGACGCGCCATCGGTCTCGCCAACGTTCCCGACCCGGTCTTCTCCGGTGCCATGGTCGGGCCCGGCACCGCCATCGATCCCGTACGTGAGCCCTCCGAGGCGGTCTCCCCCATCGACGGGGTCGTCGTCTCCATGCACCCGCACGCCTTCGTCGTCGTGGACGGCGAAGGCCACGGGGTGCTGACGCACCTCGGCATCGACACCGTCCAGCTCAACGGCGAGGGCTTCGAGCTGCTCGTCAACAAGGGGGACACCGTGGCGCGCGGACAGGCCGTCGTGCGGTGGAACCCCGCCGACGTCGAGGCCGCCGGCAAGTCGCCCATCTGTCCCGTCGTCGCCCTCGAGGCCACGGCCGACTCGCTGTCCGGCGTCCGTGAGGACGGCGACGTGAAGGCCGGCGACCAGCTCTTCGACTGGAGCTGAGTCCGGTCCGTCGTCCGGACGGCCACGAGTACGACATTCAACGCGGTGGCTTCGGCCGCCGCTCAATCGGAGACGGGTGAGATGGAGACAACGCTGCGAGGCGTCGGCGTCAGCCACGGTGTGGCGATCGGCCAGGTCCGGCACATGGGTACGGCGGTTCTCGAACCGCCCGCCAAGCAGATTCCCGCCGAGGACGCGGAGCGCGAACAGGGGCGCGCCCGCCAGGCGGTGGAGGCTGTCGCCGCGGATCTGATCGCGCGCGGCAACCTGGCCGGCGGCGAGGCCCAGGCGGTGCTGGAGGCCCAGGCGATGATCGCCCAGGACCCGGAGCTCATCGCCGACGTCGACCGCAGGATCGCGGTCGGGAGCACGGCCGAGCGCGGTATCTACGACGCCTTCTCGCACTACCGCGAGCTGCTGGCGGGTGCCGGTGAGTACATGGCGGGCCGGGTCGCCGACCTGGACGACGTGCGGAACCGGATCGTGGCGCGGCTGCTCGGAGTGCCGATGCCGGGTGTTCCCGACAGCGACGAGCCGTACGTGCTCATCGCGCGGGACCTGGCGCCGGCCGACACGGCGCTGCTCGACCCGGCGCTCGTGCTCGGGTTCGTGACCGAGGAGGGCGGGCCGACCAGCCACAGCGCCATCCTGGCGCGTGCCCTGGGTGTGCCGGCCGTGGTGGCGCTGCCCGGTGCCGGTGAGCTGGCGGAGGGCACGGAGATCGCGGTGGACGGTTCCACCGGCGAGATCTTCGTGGACCCGAGCGAGGAGAAGAAGGCGGCTCTGACCAAGGCCGCCGAGGAGCGGAAGGCCGCGCTGTCCGCGTCCAGTGGCCCGGGTGCCACCTCGGACGGGCACAAGGTGCCGCTTCTCGCCAACGTCGGTGGCCCGGCGGACGTGCCGGCCGCGGTGGAGGCGGGCGCCGAGGGCGTCGGTCTGTTCCGTACCGAGTTCCTCTTCCTGGACGACAGCCAGAAGGCCCCGTCCGAGGAGAAGCAGATCGAGGCGTACCGGAAGGTCCTGGAGGCCTTCCCCGAGGGCCGTGTGGTCGTGCGGGTGCTCGACGCCGGCGCCGACAAGCCGCTCGACTTCCTGACGCCGGTGGACGAGCCGAACCCGGCGCTCGGCGTGCGCGGGCTGCGGTCGCTGCTCGACCACCCGGAGGTGCTGCGGACGCAGCTGACCGCGCTGGCGAAGGCCGCCGAGGGTCTGCCCGTGTACCTGGAGGTCATGGCGCCGATGGTGGCCGACCGGACGGACGCGAAGGCGTTCGCCGACGCGTGCCGCGAGGCGGGGCTCCGGGCGAAGTTCGGCGCGATGGTGGAGATCCCGTCCGCCGCGCTCCGGGCGCGCTCGATCCTCCAGGAGGTCGAGTTCCTGTCGCTGGGCACGAACGACCTGGCCCAGTACACCTTCGCCGCCGACCGTCAGGTGGGCGCGGTGTCCCGGCTGCAGGACCCGTGGCAGCCCGCGCTGCTCGACCTGGTGGCGATGTCCGCCGAGGCGGCCAAGGCCGAGGGCAAGAGCTGTGGTGTCTGTGGCGAGGCCGCCTCGGATCCGCTGCTCGCGTGTGTCCTGACCGGTCTGGGTGTCACCTCCCTGTCGATGGGTGCGGCGTCGATCCCGTACGTGCGGGCGACGCTGGCGAAGTACACGCTGGCGCAGTGCGAGCGTGCGGCGGCCGCGGCTCGGGCCGCGGACACGGCGCACGAGGCGCGGCTGGCCGCGCAGGCGGTGCTGTCCGGGGAGTGATCCCGGGGTCGTAGCGCGTGGTTCGGAGGGGCTTCCCGTCACCTGGTGGCGGGGAGCCCCTTCGTCGTGTCCGGGGTCAGGGGTGGCGGTGGGTGCCGGGGTCGGGGGCGAGGGGGAAGCCGGCACGGTGGTCGACGCCGTGCTCCGGGGGGAGGGGTTCGCCGGTGCGGGCGTCGGTGCAGTAGGCGGCGAAGACCTCGGCCTCGGTCAGCGGGGCGAGGGTGCCGTCGGCGAGGCGCCAGCCGTGGACGCGGTCGGGGCGTCCGGGGTGGGTGGCGCGCAGGACGAGGCCGCCCGGGGCGGCGAGAACGAGGCCGGCCGCGAGGACAGCGGCGAACTCGGTGGCGGCGGTGGGGTCGTGGTGGTTGGTGCCCTGGTCGTCGCGGGCGGTGTGGAGGACGGCGAGCAGGTGGTCGTCGGCGGCGGGGACGCTGCAGACGAGGTGATGGGTGCCGCTTCCCGCGCCGTCGAGGAGGGCGAGGAGCAGGCGGGTGGCGTGGTCGAAGGCGTCGCGGCCGAGGTCCAGGTCGCAGTCGGGGCAGTCTCCGGCGGTGGCGAGGACGGTGGTGGCGTACTCCCAGGTGGCGCGGCGGACGGCGGTGTCGACGAGTTCGGGGAGGAGGGTGGTGAGGGGCTGTCCGGTGTAGGTGACGCGGGCGCCGGTGGTGGCCAGGTGGTCGGTAAAACGGCTGCGGCTGGTGGGGTGATCGGGGTCGAGGCCGGTCTCGGCGCAGTAGGAGACGTATTCGTCGGGGTCGAAGAGGGCCACGGTGGTGTGGGTGCCCTGGCGGGCGAGGGATTTGAGGAGGGCTTCGATCTCCTTGAGGTAGGTGCCGTGGTCGTCGAAGGCGAAGGTGCGGTAGCGGCGCATGGCGGCGAAGTCCTGCTCGTCGGCGAGGAGTCCGACGGTGCTGGGGATCTCGCGGCGCAGGGCGCGGCGGAGGGCGCGGCGGAGGCGGGTCGTGGTGGTCGTGGTGGTCGTGGTGGTCGTCATGGGTCCCCCTCGTTCGTGGCGGTCTGATCACGGCGATCAATGCTCACTCACCGTAACCGTCGGCACTGACAGTGACGGCGGGGTGGGCTGGGTGACGCGGTCGCGGATGAGGCGGTGCTGGGCGGCGCCCGCGCCGGCGAGGGCGAGGCCGAGGAGGGGCCAGGCGAGGGGGCCGGCCGTCATGACGGCCGTGACGAGGAGGGGGCCGGCGAAGCGCTGGCTCGACTGGGCGGTGCCGTGGGCGCCGAGGTAGGCGCCCTGGGCGTCGGCGGGGGCCAGGGCGACGGAGAGTTCCCACGAGGCGGTGGCGTGGACGATCTCGGCGAAGGTGAGGGCGACGACGGCCACGACGAGCGCGGCGATGGCGAGGGCGCGGCCGCCGGCGGCGGAGGCGGCGAGGGCGAGCGTGCCGACGACGAAGAGGCCGGAGAGGGGGACGAGGAGGCGGCGGGCGGCGGCGGGGGTGGCGCCGAAGCGGGCGAGGGGGACCTGGAAGAGGACGACGAGGACGGTGTTGAGGACGAGGAGGAGCGGGACGAGCCCGACGGGGGCCTCGGTGGCGTGGACGATCCAGAGGGGGACGGCGACCTGGAGGATCGTGTCGTCGAGGAAGAGGGCGGCGTCGGTGGCGGTGTAGCCGAGGAAGGTGCGGTCGCGCCAGGGGCCGGCGGGCTTGTCCCGGACGGTGTCGCGAGGGGTGGCGGAGGCCGGGGAGACGGTGCGGGTGGCGGAGGGGGGTTCGGCGCAGCGGAGGGTGAGGACGGTGATGGCGAGGTAGGTGAGGACGTTGCCGACGAGGAGCCAGGTGTAGGCCTGGGTGGATCCGGTGGCGAGGGCGGCCGCGGCGCCGAGGCCGCCGATGGACCAGCCGATGTTGACGGTGGTGCGCTGGATGGCCTGGTAGCGGGCGCGTTCGGTGCCGGCCTGGCGGGCCGCGTACAGCTTGATGAGGACGCTGCCGGCGCGGTCGGGGAGGGCGCCGAGGGCGGAGTAGAGGGTGAGGAGGAGGAAGTGGTCGGTGGTGAGGAGGGCGAGGAGGGTGGCTCCGCGCATGAGCTGGGTGGCGGCGATGACGCGGACGAGGGGGAAGCGGTCGGCGAGGACGCCGGCGAGTGGGGCTCCGGCTATGCCGACGCCGCCGGCGACGGTCATGAGCAGGCCGACCTGACCGAGGCTCAGCCCTGAGACGTAGGTGAAGTAGAGGGCGGTGCAGCCGGCCCAGAGGCCGGTGCCCGTCTTGTCGACGATGCTGACGACGAGCATGCGGCGGCCGTCGCGGCCTCCTGGGATGCGGTCGAGCGCGGTGCGGTGCCATGACGACGGCCGACTCACGTGGTTCCCCCTTGACGCGATTTATGTATTGGTACATAATTTTGAATGTGGCAACACAATATTGGATTCAGGGGACGACAGCCAAGGGGATCGCCGCGTCCGTCGAACGCGGGGTGGCCGAGGGGGAACTCGCCCCGGGCGACGCGCTGCCTCCCGTACGGAAGCTCGCGGACGACCTGGGGGTCAGTCCGGGCACGGTGGCGACCGCGTACAAGGAACTGCGCGGACGGGGGCTCGTGGTGACCCGCGGGCGGGGCGGCACGGTCGTGGCGGAGGCGCCGTCGGTGGCGTCCCGGCGGCCCCCGCGCATGCCGGAGGGGCTGACGGACCTCGCCAGCGGTCTGCCCGATCCCGCCTTCCTGCCGGTGCTCCACCCGCCCCGCGACGTACGGCCCGTCTACGGCTCGCACCGGGCGGCGCCGCGGCTCGCCGCGCTGGAGGAGCTGACCCGGGCGTGGTTCCGGCGGGACGGGGTGCCCGCGGAGCGGGTGACCTTCGCGCACGGGGCGCTCGACTGCGTCGCCCGGCTGCTCTCGGTGGAGCTCCGGCCCGGGGACGCGGTGGCCGTCGAGGACCCCGGCTTCCACCACCTCCTCGACCTGGTGCCCGCGCTGGGACTGCGGATGGTGCCGGTGGCCGTCGACGGCGAGGGGCTCACGCCGGACGCGCTGCGGGCGGCGCTGCGGGCCGGCGTGCGGGCCGTCGTCCTCAGCCCGCGCGCGCAGTGCCCCACCGGAGCGTCCCTCTCCCCCGCGCGGCGGGACGAACTGGGGGCGCTCTTCCGGGAGTTCCCCGAGGTCCTGGTGATCGAGGACGACTACCTCGCCGAGCTCGACGGGCCCGCGGCACCGACGGTGAGCGCACTGGCGCCCGCCCGCTGGGCCCAGGTGCGCACGGTCTCGAAGCGGCTGGGCGTGGACCTGCGGTGGGCCGGGGTGACGGGGGACGCGGTGACGCTCGCCCGGCACGACGGCCGGATGGTGATGACCTCCGGCTGGGTCAGTCATGTGCTCCAGGAGACCGTCGTCGGGCTCTTCTCCGACCCGGAGGTGGCACGGCTCGTGGCACGCGGGGAGGCCGCGTACGCCGAGCGGCGGCGGGCACTGGTCGACGCCCTCGGCGCCCGCGGCATCCGCGCGGTCGGGGCCTCCGGCCTGAACGTGTGGGTGCCGGTGCGGGACGAGTCGGCGGTCGTCAACGGGCTGCGGACGTACGGGTGGTGGGTGGCCGCGGGCGCCCGCTTCCGGATCACCGCGCCGCCCGCCGTACGGATCACCGCTTCCATGCTGCTGCCGGAGGCCGCCGAGCGGCTGGCGGCGGACTTCGCGCGGGTGCTCGGGGACACCCAGGCGACGTACGGGGGCTGACGCGGCGTGAGCCCGCCGCCCGGACCGGGAGACGGTCGGGGCGGCGGGCTCACGCGCGCGTGGCGGGTGGTCAGCGGGTGCGGTAGGCGTTGCCGAGGGTCTGGTCCAGGGTGTTGCCCTGGGCGTCGGTGAGCGTGGCGCGGAACGAGACCGTGCCCCCGGCGGCGGGGTTGCGGACCACGACGGCGCCGTTGACGACGGGCGCCTCGGTCCAGGTGCCGCCGCCATCGACGGAGGTCCGGACGCGCAGCGACCGGGTGCCCGCGCCGGCGGCCGGGCCCTGGACCGTGACGGGGACGCGGAGTTCCGCGCCGGCCGGGGCGGTGCCGGCGAGGTCGAGCGCCGGGGTGAAGCGGACGACGCTCAGGGGCAGTGCGGTCGGGGTGGTGGTCGCGGCGGAGTCGAAGGTCCAGACGGCGCTCGTGCGCCCCGCGCGCGTGCCGGTGCCGTGGAGGGCGGTGGCGGTGAGCCGGTAGCGGGCCTGCGCGGCGGTGCCGAGGGCGAAGGAGGCCCGGCCGGGGTCACCGCGGTGGGTGCCGACGAGGACGCCGTCGCGGTGGAGGGTCGTGGTCGCCGAGCGGAAGACCGGGGCGGAGGGGGTGTGTCCCTCGCCGTCGGCGAGCAGCGGCACGTCCAGGGCGAGCCGGTCGCCGTCGCGGACACCGGCGGGCGCCGCGCCGGGGGTCGGGTCGAGGGCGGGGCCGAAGACGGCGTTGTCGAAGGTGTGGGTGGTGGTCGCGCCGGCACGGACCGGCAGGTCCGGCGCCTCGTACCGGTTGGGCGGCGTCTCCGGCGTGCCGGGCGTGGTGTACGACAGGTCCCAGGCGCCGCGCTCGGGGGTGACGTGGAAGGTCGCGGTGCCGGGGCGGGCGAACTGGGCGCCGAGTCCGACGGTGGTGCCCTCGGACGGCAGGATCGCGGCGGAGCCGACGCCGCCGGCGGCGTCGCGGTCGGCCGCGCGGACCTTGAGCGTGGCCAGATCGCCGGCGGCGGGCCTGCGGGCGAAGCCGGTCAGGGCGCGGCCGGAGGTGAAGCGGTAGCCGAGGCCGTAGTCGGCGCGCTCACCGATCCAGTAGGCGTCGAACGAGGCCGTCACCGAGCCGGCTTCGGCGGCGGGGCCGACGTGCGCCACGCGCAGACCGTCCGCCGAGGACATCAGGTTCGCGGAGCGGGTCCGTCCGTCGTGGTGGACCTCGATGAACGACATGGCGTGCTCGGGACGGGCACCTGCCTCGGGCGGCCGCACGTCGACCGGCGACGTGGTGCGGGCGTCCAGGGTGACCGTCGTGTCGTGGTCGAGGTCGAGGCGGGGCTGGACGAGCCAGTCGACACCGGCGCCCTCGGACTCGGGGAGCAGCTGCGAGTCGAGGAGGTAGCGGCCCTTGGGCAGCCGCAGCGTGACGGTGCCGGAGGCGTCGTGGGGCCTTTCCTCGACGGCCTCGCCCGCGCCGGAGACGCCGACGACGCGGGTCGAGTAGGAGTCGGTCGGGGCGCCCTCGCGGTCGAGGTGGCGGAGGGTCAGGGTGAACGTCTCGCTCTGGGCGGTGGCGGGCGGGGCCGTGAAGGCGGTGGCCGTGAGGGCGGCGGCGAGAGCGAGGGCGGGAAGGGCGGGGCGGATCCTGGATCCCTTCCTGGGGCGGATCACGGAGGGGGTGTCCGGGATCCTGGATCCACGGTTCTGGATGTTGGATCCGATGTCCTGGGTATCGGATCCACCGCGCTGGAGCCTGTATCCAACGTTCTGGAGACTGGATCCGATGTTCTGGGTACGGGACCCACTGTTTCGGATCTTGGATCCAGTGTTCTGGGTGGTGGATCCGGTGTCCTGGATATTGGATCCAGGGGCCTGGGGCGTGGTGCGCTGCGTCGGTGTTTCGTTCATGCAGGGAACTGGGCGCCGCGCGGCCGGGGTTCCCGTGACCTGGGCCACATGAGGCGCGGGGCGGGCGGGGAGTGTGGCGCGGGTCACGGGAACCCGGGCGAACCGGTGAGCAGTACCCAGTGTGGAACCAGAGATGAGAGAACGTTTCCGGGCCGGGGATCCCGCGGCGCTCGGTGAGGCGTACGACGAGCACGCACGGGCGCTGTTCCGGTACGCGTACCGGATGTGCGGGGACCGGGCCTCGGCCGAGGACGTCGTGTCCGCGACCTTCCTGGAGGCGTGGCGCTGCCGGGGCAAGGTCCGTGCCGAGGGCGGGAGTCTGCGGCCGTGGCTGTTCGGGATCGCCACCAATGTGCTGCGCGGGGCCGCGCGGGAGGCGCGGCGGCGGGACGCGGCGCTGGCGCGGATGCCGGACCGGGGGGTGTTGCCGGACTTCAGTGACGCGGTGGACTCGCGGCTCGCCGACGAGGAGCGGCTGCGGGCCGCGCGGGTGGCCCTCGGCCGGCTGCGGCGCCGTGAGCGGGAGGTGTTCGGGCTCGTGGTGTGGGCCGGACTCGACTACGCGACGGCGGGCGAGGCGTTGGGCGTCCCCGTCGGGACCGTGCGCTCCCGGCTCTCGCGAGCCCGGGAGCGGCTGCGGGCCCTCGCCGAGGCCGAACTGCGCGCCGGTCGGCGCCGTGCCGGATCCGGTGCCGGTGTCGGCGCCGTGGCCGGCGGGCCTTCCCTGTCCGTGAGTGACGGCCGTACCGTCCTCGTCCCCCGAACCTCCCCGGAGAAGCCGGTATGAACGACGTCGATCCCCGTTCCCTGTCCCGTTCCGACCGGGATCCGCTGCTCGGCGAGTTGAGCGCCCTGTTGCCCGCGCCCGCCGTACCGGAGTTCGCGCCGGAGCGGCAGCGGGAGCTGCGTCGGGAGCTGCTGGCCTCGGTGCGGCCCTCGCGGCCGGCGGGGTGGTGGACGCGGAGGGCCGTGCGGTTCGCCGTGCCCGCGGTGGTGTGCGGCATCGCGGCGGGTGCGGTGCTCGTCGCCGCTCCCCCGGAGCCGCGTGAGCCGCGGTCGGCGGTGCGGGCGGAGGGCGCCGCCGTGCTGCTCTCGCGGGCCGCGCTCGCCGCCGCCTCGGCGCCCGCGCCGGACGCGCGGCCGGAGGAGTTCGTGTACGTGGAGAGCCTGGTGTCGCGGGCCGGGCTTCCGGCGGGCGGCGGGGCGGCCGTCGTGGAACCCGTACACCGGCGGCAGGTGTGGCTGTCGGCCGACGGGAGCCGGGCCGGGCTGCTGCGGGAGGAGGGGGCCGCGGATTCCGAGCTGTCGCCCCGGCTGCCCGTGTACGAGCTGGACGGGCCCGGTGCCGAGCCCCGGCGGACGTACCTGGAGACGGGCGAGCCGTCGGTGACCGAGCCGACGCACGCGTTCGTGGCGGGGCTGCCGACCGAGCCGGAGGCGCTCCTGCGGCTGGTGCGGGAGCAGACCCGTACCGGTGGCGGGGACGCGGACCAGCGGGCGTTCGCCGCGATCGGGACGCTGCTCGCCGAGACCTGGGCGCCGCCCAAGGTGACGGCCGCGCTGTTCGAGGCGGCCGGGCGGATCCCCGGCGTGGTGGTGCTGCCGTCGGCGCGGGACGCGGCCGGCCGGGAGGGCGTGGCCGTGGCCCGTACCTCCGGGGCGGAGCGGACCCAGTGGGTCTTCGACCGGTCGACCTCGGCCTTCCTCGGGGAGCGGACCGTGCTCGTCTCGGCCTCGGCCGCCGGTGCGGCCGGGACGGTGCTGAGCGAGACCGCCGTGCTCAGGAAGGCGGCGGTGGCACAGGCCGGGCAGGTGCCCCGCTGAACCGGTAGGTGACGGAAAGGGGCGCCCCGCGTGGGGCGCCCCTTCTCGTGTCAGCCTCGGCGGGTGGCCGCGAGGGACTCGTAGAAGCGCAGGAGGTCGAGGTTGTCGACGGAGCCCGCGTTGACGGCCTTCTCCAGGGGGGTGCCCTGGAGAAGGCGCTTGACGGGGACCTCGATGCGCTTGCCGGTGAGGGTGTGCGGGACGCCCGGGACCTCGATGATCTCGTCGGGGACATGGCGCGGCGAGAGTTCGGTGCGGATCGTGGTCTTGATCCGGGCGATCAGGTCGTCGTCGAGGGCCGCGCCCTCGGCGAGGTGGACGAAGAGTGGCATCCAATATCCACCATCCGGTTCCTCCAGGCCGATGACGAGGGACTCGCGGATCTCGGGAAGCCGCTCGACCGCCTCGTAGATGTCGGCGCTTCCCATGCGCACGCCCTGGCGGTTGAGGGTGGAGTCGGAGCGGCCGTGGATGACGACCGAGCCGTGGTCGGTGATCGTGATCCAGTCGCCGTGGCGCCACACCCCGGGGAACATCTCGAAGTAGCTGTCGTGGTAGCGGCTGCCGTCGGGGTCGTTCCAGAAGTGGATCGGCATGGAGGGCATGGGGTTGGTGACGACGAGCTCGCCGACCTCCCCGATGACGGGCTTGCCGGAGGGGTCCCAGGACTGGAGGTCGGTGCCGAGGCCGGCCGCCTGGAGCTCCCCGATGTGCACGGGGAGCGTGGGGACGGCTCCCGCGAAGCAGGAGCAGACGTCGGTGCCGCCGCTGACGCTGGCGATCCACAGGTCCTCGCGGACCTCGTCGTGGAGCCAGCGGAAACCGTCGGGCGGCAGCGGGGAGCCGGTGGTGGCGACGCACTTCACGGCGGAGAGGTCGAAGTCGCGGCCGGGGTGGACGTCGGCCTTGGCGCAGGCCATGACGTAGGCGGCGGAGGTGCCGAACAGGGTGGCGCCGGTGCGTTCGGCGACGCGCCACTGGGCGCCGGTGTCCGGGTAGCCGGGGCTGCCGTCGTACAGGACCACGGTGGTGCCGGTGAGGAGGCCGGAGACGAGGAAGTTCCACATCATCCAGCCGGTGGAGGTGTACCAGAAGAAGACGTCCTCGGGGCCGAGGTCGCAGTGGAGGCCGAGCTGCTTGAGGTGCTCGATCAGGATGCCGCCCTGGGACTGGACGATCGCCTTCGGCAGGCCGGTGGTGCCGGAGGAGTACAGGACCCACAGGGGGTGGGCGAACGGGACCCGCTCGAAGACGGGCTCCGTGTCGGCGGCGACGAGGTCGGCCCAGTCGAGGGCGCCTTCGGGGGCCGGCGTGCCGAGGAGCGGGATGTGGACCACGGCGCGGAGGGTGGGGAGCTCGGCGCGGAGCTCGGCGACGGTGTCGCGGCGGTCGTGCTCCTTGCCGCCGTAGCGGTAGCCGTCGACGGTGAAGAGGACGACCGGCTCGACCTGCTGGAAGCGGTCGAGGACGGAGCGGGCGCCGAAGTCGGGGGCGCAGGAGGTCCAGACGCCGCCGACGGCGGCGGTGGCGAGGAGGGCGACGACGGCCTGGGGGACGTTCGGCAGGTAGCCGCTGACGCGGTCGCCGGGGCGGACGCCGAGGGCGCGCAGTTCGGCGGCGAGCGAGCCGACCTGGCGGCGGAGTTCGCCCCAGGTGATCGGGGTCGGCTCGTGGGTCTCGTCCACGTGGAGGAGGGCCGTGTCCCCGGGGCGCTCCGTGGCGGCGCGCAGGGCGTGCTCGGCGTAGTTGAGGGTGGCTCCGGGGAACCAGTCGGCGCCGGGCATCGAGCGGTCGCCGAGCACGCGCGCGTAGGGGGTGGCGAAACGGACGTCGAACCATTCGGCGACGGCGCCCCAGAAGGTCTCCAGCTCCTCGACGGACCAGCGGTGCAGGGCCGGGTATCCGCCGTCGACGGGGGCTCCGTGGTGTTCGGCGGCCCACGCCTGGAAACGGGTGACGGCGGCGTGGGCGATGCGCTCCTCGTCCGGCTGCCAGAGCGGCTCGGTCGGCTCGGTCGGCGCAGTTGTCATCGGGTGGCTCCCTGGCTGTACGCGGGTCGGCGTGTGTCGCGCGCACGTGCGGGGGTGTGCGCGTGACGCGGCTGACAGGACGATGCCATGGGAGCGGCGTTCGCACCAGGGCCGCCCGCACATGGTCGGTGAGTTGAACATGTACTCCCACCACGGGTGAACGGCAGCTGAACGAGACTCGTATCGCCGCTGGCGGGTGGCAGGGTGACCCTCATGGACGGTCGTGGACTGGTGCGTTCGGTGAGGGTGTTCGGTTCGGTGCGGGGGCTCAGGACGGTACGGGCGGCGTGGCGGCAGCGGCGGGCGGACGCGGCGGGGCTGCCGCCGCGGGGGGCGGAGCGGGCCCGGGTCCCGGGGCTCGCGGAGGGCGCGGAGCCGGCTCCGGGCGGCGGGACGGTGCGGTTCGCCCGGTCGTCACTGCGGGTGTGCGTGTCGGCGGGCGGCACGGTGTTCTGGGGCTGGGACGGGGCGGAGCCGGAGCCGTCGTACGCGCTCGTGGGGGCGGCGCCCGAGCCGGATCCCCGGGCGGTCCTGGAGCCGGACACGGACGGCGGCTGGCGGGTCGTGTCGGAGCGGGTCACGGTGGCCGTCTCGCGGCACGGGGCGGTGGAGATCCGCACGCCGGGCGGGGTGATGCTGCGGCGTGACCTGCCGCCGCGCTGGTGGGAGCCGGTGGGCGGGGGGCCGGCGCGGTGGGCGCAGCGGGCGGAGGTGCCGGCGGACGCGCGGTTCTTCGGGCTCGGCGGGCGGTCGGCGGGGCCGCGGCTGCGGGACGGGGCGTACCGGCTGTGGAACACGGACCCGAAGGGGCGGTTCGGGCCGGGGGACGATCCGCTGTACATCACGATGCCGGTGCAGTTCGTCGTCGCGGACGCGGGGACGCATCTGGCGTTCCACGACAACACGTGGGACGGGCGGGTGACGCTCGCGGAGGGCGAGGAGGGGGCGGGGTCGGGGCACGACCGGCCGGGCACGAGCGAGGTGCGGATGGAGGGCGGTCCGCTGCGGTGCTGGGTGGTCGTCGGGACCCCCGCGCGCGTGCTCCACAACTGGGCGGCGCTGACGGGCGCGCCGGCGCTGCCTCCGGCGTGGGCGCTGGGGCCGCAGCACGCGCGCTGGGGGTTCGGGAGCGCGGCGGAGGTACGGCGGGTGGTGGCCGGGTACCGGGAGCGGGGGCTGCCGCTGTCGGCGGTCCATCTGGACATCGACCACTACGACGGCCACCGGGTGTTCACGGTGGACCGGGAGCGGTTCCCGGACCTTCCCGGGCTCGCGGAGGAGCTGCGGGGGCAGGGGGTGCGGCTGGTGTCGATCGTCGATCCGGCGGTCGCGGCGGAGCCGGGGAACGTGCTGTACGAGGAGGGGCGGGCGGCCGGGGCGTTCGTGCGGGACGCGCGGGGCGAGGAGGTGCGGGGGGTGGTGTGGCCCGGGGAGTGCGCCTTCCCGGACTTCACGGATCCGGACGTACGGAAGTGGTGGGGCGGACTGTACGAGGAGCGGCTGCGGCAGGGCTTCTCCGGGATGTGGCACGACATGAACGAGCCGGTGTCGTTCGCGGCCTTCGGCGATCCGACGCTCCCCCGGTCGGCCCGGCACCACCTGGACGGGCGCGGCGGCGACCACCGGGAGGGGCACAACGTGTACGGGCTGCTGATGGCCCGGGCCGGCTACGAGGGGCTGCGGCGGCTGCGGCCCGAGGAGCGGCCGTTCCTGTTCACGCGCGCGGGGTGGGCGGGGATGCAGCGGTACGGGGGCACCTGGTCCGGCGACGTGGCGACCGGCTGGCCGGGGCTGCGGGCCTCGCTCGCGCTGGTGCTCGGGCTCGGGCTGTGCGGGGTGCCGTACTCGGGGCCGGACGTCGGCGGCTTCGACGGGAGCCCGTCGCCCGAGCTGTTCCTGCGCTGGTACCAGCTGGGGGCGTGGCTGCCGCTGTTCCGGACGCACGCGGCGCTGGACGCGGGGCGGCGGGAGCCGTGGGAGTTCGGCCCCGAGGTGCTGGAGCACGCGCGCGTGGCGCTGGCCGAACGCGAGCGGCTCCAGCCGTACTTCGTGACCCTGTCCCGGCTCGCCCGGATGACGGGCGCGCCCTATGTGCGGCCGATGTGGTGGGGGACGCCGGAGGACCGGGCGCTGCGGGAGTGCGAGGACGCCTTCCTGCTGGGCGACGGGCTGCTGGTCGCGCCGGTCCTGCAGCGGGGCCAGGACCGGCGGGCGGTGCGGCTGCCGCGCGGCCGCTGGTACGACACGGCGACCGGGGAGGCGTACGAGGGCCCCGGGCAGGTGCTGCTCGACGCGCCCCTCGCGCGCATGCCGGTCCTCGCGCGCGCGGGCGCGGTCCTTCCGGTGCGGGGCGCGGACGGGGAGCTGACGCTGGAGGTGTGGGCGCCCGCGCCCGGCCGGACGGGCGGCGGGCTCGTCGTCCGCGACAGCGGCGACGGCTGGGAGCCGGCGGAGATCGAGCGGTACCAGTCACGGCTCGTGGACGGACGGGTCGTGGTCGAGCGGGTGACGGAGGAGGGGTGCGTGGCGGCGGAGTTGCCGGTGCGGGTGCGGGGTCTGTGACCGGGGCGGCGGAACGGCCTTGTCGGTGGCCTCTCCTACGGTGTGCGGCATGACCGACGACACGAACGAAGCACCTGGCCCCGTACATCTGTGCGGGTTCTGGTACGCCGTACCGACCGCGGACCAGGGCTCGGTGCTCGACGCCTTCGACCTGGGCGAGGAGCAGGTGGTGTCCCTGCGGGCCGGCGCGGAGACCTGGAACCTGGACCAGCACTCCTGGGACGCCGACGACGCCCACGCGGCCTGCTCCCGGGTCTTCGTCAGCCCCGTCCTGGACGGCTGGACGCTGGTCTTCGGCTCGTCCTCCCTGGACCATCACCGCGTCGAGGACGCGGACGACCCGGAGGCGGCGCTCGCCCCGGTGGTGCGGGAGCGGTGCGTGGCGCTCAGCCGGCGGTTCGGCGCCGCGCACTGGTACGGGATGAGCTGCGGCGACGGGTGGACCGCCTGGTGCGTCGCCGAGAACGGCGAAGTGCTGCGCCACTACGACGCCTTCGACGCGGAGGAGAACGGCGACGACGGGCCGCGGCACCCGGCGGAGGCCGGATACCTGCTGCCGCACGAGGACGGGTTCCCGGAGGACGCCTTCGACGACGTGGACGTCAGCGACTCGGCGGCGTTCACCGCCCTCCACGACCGGCTCAAGCGGGAGCTCTGCATTCCGGACACCTGCTACGCCGACGACATCGCCGCTCGGCTGTCGGTGAACCCCGGTGCGCTGGGGCCGCACACCGCGGTCGTGGGGCAGGGGGTGGTGGCGTTGACCGCTTGCGGTAGGGGCTGACCGGATCCTGAAGAGCGGATCTTGGATATCGGATCCAGGATCCCGGAGGTCGGATCCAGGACCCTGGAGATCGGATCAGAGATTTTGGATCCAGGATGTTGGATGTTGGATCCCGGATGTTGGATCCGACATCTGCCTCAGCCGTACGCGCCCCCGAACCACTTCCCGGCCGCCTCCGTGTGGAGCGGGAAGACCAGTTCGCGCGGTTCCGGGAGGACGAGGCGGGCGGAGGTCTCCGAAGTCGGGGTGAAGGCGGGGAGCGCGGCCGCCTCGACGGGCGGGAGGAGGCCGAAGACGAGGAGGTGGTCGGCGGAGGAGAGGACGTCGGCGAGGCGGACGTCCTCGGGGGCTGCAGCGATGCCGGTCTCCTCGCGGAGTTCGCGAGTGACGGCGGTGCGCCAGTCCTCGCCGTGGTCGATGAAGCCGCCGGGGAGGGCGGTGCCGCCGTGGCCGGGGTGGATGGCGCGGGTGATGGCGAGGAGACCGGTGCCCGTCGGGGCCGTGACCGGGAGCAGGGCCACGGCCACCGGGAGGGGGTTGCGGTAGGCGGTGGTGCCGCACGAGCGGCAGGTGCGGGGCCAGGGGGTGATGCCGGCCGGGTAGGGGGCTCCGCAGGCCGAGCAGTGGGAGTCGTGCACGGGGGTGGTCACGGCGTCGACCGTACGCGAGGGGGTTTCCCGGTGGGGACGGAACTGGTAGACCCGGTGCGCATGACTCGACTTGGTGTGGTGACACGTTCGCTGGGTGCGGCCCTGCTGCTCGTCTGCGTGGGAGGTCTGGGCTCCCCGGCGGTCGGTGCGCCCGCCGTCGGCGCGCCCGGACCGAAGGCGCCGCGGGAGTTCGTGGCCCTGGACTCGGTGGACCGGACGATCCTTCAGGAGATGCGGTACACGACCGCGCACAACTTCGTGGGCGAGCCGATCGATGGGTACCGGCAGCCCGTGTGCGTGCTGACGCGGCTGGCGGCGGAGGCGTTGCACCGGGCGCAGACGCGGCTGCTGGCGCGGGGGTACACGCTGAAGGTGTACGACTGCTACCGGCCGCAGCGGGCGGTGGACCACTTCGTGCGCTGGGCGGAGGACCTGGCGGACGAGCGGATGAAGGCGGAGTTCTATCCGGCGGTGGCGAAGGACCGGCTCTTCGCGGACGGGTACATCGCGGAGAAGTCCGGGCACAGCCGGGGGTCGACCGTGGACGTGACGGTGGTGCGGCTGCCTGCGGCGCGCACGCGCGCGTACGTGCCGGGCGAGGAGTTGACCTCGTGCGTGGGGCCGCGGGAGGAGCGGTTCCCGGACAGCTCGGTGGACATGGGGACCGGGTACGACTGCTTCGACACGCTCTCGCACACCGAGGACCCGAGGATCACGGGCGTCCAGCGGGCCAACCGGCAGCTGCTGAAGGGGCTGCTGGAGGCGGAGGGGTTCGTGAACCTGCCGGAGGAGTGGTGGCACTTCACGTTCAAGCCGGAGCCGTTCCCGTCGACGTACTTCGACTTCCCGGTGGCCCGGAGGTCGGTGGCCGGGCACTGACGTCTTCCGCCGCCTGCGCGGGCGTGCCAGACTCGGCGGCCGCAGATACATGACGCATCGTCAGATCTGGGCGGAGGGGCGACGATGGCACGGACGCGCAGGCCGGTCGTGGGCGGCTGGTTCACCGACGACACCGTTCCGGACGGGGAGTTCCGGCTGCTCGGCACCCGGTGTTCGGCCTGCGCGGCGGTGTTCTTCCCGCGCGAGGACGACGCCTGCCGCAACCCGGGCTGCGCGGGTGGGGGCGCGCTCGACGAGACGCCGCTCTCGCCGCGCGGACGGGTGTGGTCGTACACCGACGGGCGCTACCGGCCCCCCGCCCCGTACGTCTCCGACCCGGAGAAGCCCTGGGAGCCGTACGTCCTCGTCGCGGTCGAGCTCGCCGCCGAGGGGATGGTGGTGCTCGGGCAGGCCGCACCCGGCGTGCGCACCGCGGACCTGGCGGTGGGCATGGAGGTCGAGGTGGTGCCCGGGGTGCTGAACGAGGACGCCGAGCACGTCTGGACCACCTGGCGGTGGCGGCCTGTAGGGACGGAGGAGCGCGCGTGAACGACATCGCCGTCATCGGGGCCGGGATGCATCCCTGGGGCAAGTGGGGGCGCAGCTTCGTCGCATACGGGACCGCCGCCGCCCGCGCCGCGCTCGCCGACGCCGGAGTGCAGTGGTCGGATATTGGATCCATCGTCGGGGCCGACACCATGCGGTGCGGATATCCGGGATACGTGGCCGGGGCGACCTTCGCGCAGGCCCTCGGCTGGCAGGGTGCGCGGGTGACCAGCGTGTACGCGGCGTGCGCCTCGGGTGCCCAGGCCATCGGCGCGGCACGGGCGCAGATCCTCGCCGGGCTCGCCGACGCGGTGCTCGTCGTGGGCGCCGACTCGACCCCGAAGGGGTTCTTCGCGCCGGCCGGCGGGGAGCGGCCCGGGGATCCGGACTGGCTGCGGTTCCGGGTGCTCGGCGCCACCAACCCGGCGTACTTCGCGCTCTACGCCCGCCGCCGGATGGCGCTGTACGGGGACACCGTCGAGGACTTCGCCCGGGTCAAGGTGAAGAACGCGGCGGCGGGGGCGCTCAACCCGCTGGCCCGCTACCGGAAGACGGTCACCGCGGAGGAGGTCGCCGCCTCGGCGGTGGTCGCCGATCCGCTGCGGCTGCTCGACATCTGCGCCACCTCCGACGGCGGGGCGGCGCTGGTGCTGTCCAGCCTGGACTTCGCGCGGCGGCACGGGCACGCCGATCCGGTGCGGATCCGGGCCGTGTCGACGGTCTCCCCCACGTACCCCAGGGCCGTCCTCGACCTGCCCGACATCGCCACCGACGCGACCACCGCGCTCGCTCCCCCGCCGCAGGGCTTCAAGGCCTCGCTCGCGCGGGCGGCGTACGAGGAGGCGGGGCTCGGGCCGGAGGACCTGTCGCTGGCCGAGGTCTACGACCTGTCGACGGCCCTGGAGCTGGAGTGGTACGAGGACCTGGGCCTGTGCGGGACCGGGGAGGGCGCCAAGCTGCTCCGGGACGGGGCGACCCGACTCGGCGGCGCGCTGCCGGTCAACACGAGCGGCGGGCTCGCCTCCTTCGGGGAGGCGGTGCCCGCGCAGGCGATCGCCCAGGTCTGCGAGCTGACCTGGCAGCTGCGCGGCGCGGCCGGCGACCGGCAGGTGCCGGGGGCGCGGGCCGGGATCACCGCCAACCAGGGCCTGTTCGGGCACGGGTCGGCGGTGGTGGCGGTCCGCTGAGGCCGCCCGGGAGGGGCGGGCCCGCGACCTGATCCGTACGGCTGGGGGCTGTAGGGATCAGGTCGTACGGTTCCGGCCGTCCGGATCAGGTCGTCCGGATCAGGTCGCGACCGGCTGCTGGCCCCGGTCCGCGAGGACGAGGGCGTGTTCGACGACGGCGACGAGGACGGCCTTGACCGACTCGCGGTCTCGGGCGTCGCACAGCACCAGCTCGACGTCGGGGTCGAGGTCGAGCGCGGCCCGCACGGTCTCCGTCGGGTAGTGGCGGGCGCCCTCGAAGCAGTTGACGGCCACCGTGAAGGGGATGCCGCGCCGCTCGAAGTAGTCGATGGCGGCGAAGCTGTCCTCCAGGCGGCGGGTGTCGGCGAGCACGACCGCGCCGAGCGCGCCCTGCGCCAGCTCGTCCCAGAGGAACCAGAAGCGGTCCTGGCCCGGGGTGCCGAACAGGTACAGAACGAGGTCCTCGCGGAGCGTGATGCGGCCGAAGTCCATGGCGACCGTGGTGGTCGTCTTGGCCTCGACGCCGTGCAGGTCGTCCACGGGACGGCCGGCCTCGGTGAGGACCTCCTCGGTCCGCAGCGGCCGGATCTCGCTGACCGCGCCGACCAGTGTCGTCTTGCCGACTCCGAAACCGCCCGCCACCAGGATCTTCAACGTCACCGGCTCGACGGGGGGCTTCTTGCGGCTAGAGCGCCCGAAGGCCATTGATCACCTCGCGGAGGATGCTCACGTCCGGCAGCTGGGCCGGCGGAACGGGGCGGGTCACGTGCACGAGTTCCTCGTCGACGAGGTCGCCGACCAGGACCCGGACCACCCCGACGGGGAGGTCGAGTCCGGCGGCGAGCTCGGCGATCGACTGGGGCTGCTCGGAGCAGCGTTCGACGATCTCCACGTGTTCCGGGGAGAGCGACTGGTCACGGCCGGGGTCGTCGGCGGCCGGCTCGGGCACCACCAGGGCGATGAGGTCGAGCCGGTGCCGGCCCGCGGCGCTCGTCCGGCCGCGGGTCATCGCGTACGGGCGGACGACCGGGCCCGCCTCGTCGTCGTACCAGTGGTGGGGGACGGCGCTGCGCCGGCCGGAGACGTCCCCGTCGGGCTGAATGCGCTCGGCTGCGTCGCTCATGCGGGGCGGCTCACCCTCCTGTCGTCAGACCGGTCCGGGGGGCCGTGCCGAGATGGGTGCCGACCCGCTTGACCATCAGGGTCATCTCGTAGGCGACCTGGCCGACGTCGGAGTCCGCGTCGGCGAGGACGGCGAGGCAGCTGCCGTCGCCGGCGGCAGTGACGAAGAGGAAGGCGTCCTCCAGCTCGACCACCGTCTGGCGGACCCTGCCCGCCTCGAAGTGGCGGCCGACGCCCTTGGCGAGGCTGTGGAAGCCGGAGGCGACGGCGGCCAGGTGCTCGCCGTCCTCCCGGCTCAGGTCCTTCGACGCGCCGGTGGGCAGGCCGTCGCTGGAGAGGATCAGGGCCTTGCGGATGGCGGCGACGCGCTGGACCAGCTCGTCGAGGAGCCAGTTGAGCTCGCCGTTGCCGTGGACGGTGCTGCTGGTGCCTGCTGCGGCGTTCGGTGCGGTCATCGACCGTCCCCCTCGGGTGTCGTTCCGTGTGCTGTGCTGTCGTCCGGTCCCGAGCCGTGCCGTCGGCCGCGCTGCCAGCCGCGCTGCATGGCGGCCATGCGGGCCCGCACTTCCTCGGCGTCGCGTTCGAAGTCGTCCTCGGCCCGGCCGCCCTCGGCGGGCAGGTCGTCGGCCGGGGCCGGCCGGTCGGGCTCGCGCAGCTGCGGCACGAGGCTGGCCTGCCGGACCCGGCGCGGAAGCCCGTCGAGCCCTTCCGGCGCCTCCGCGCGCGGCGCGGCCACCGGCGCGGGGGCCGTACGGGACTCGGTGCCCTCCGGGAGTACGGGGACGAGCGTGGGCCCGGCCGGGCGCGGCGGCACCGGGCCGTCCTCGGCGCCGCGCCGGTCGGGGGCCGGGTGGGCGCGTCCCGGCTCGTCGAGCCGGCGTCCGTGGTCGACGACGAGCGTCGGCGGGCGGCGGCGCGGCAGCGGCACGGCGCCGTGGGCGCCCGGGGCGTCGTCCTCGCCCGCCGGGTCGTCGCCGCCGTGTCCCGAGGTCTGGTCGGCGGCCTGCTGGTGCTGCTCGGCGGCCGGGACGAGCCCGCCCCGGCGGCGCTGCGGGCGGAAGAGGCCGCCGCGCTCGCTGTCGCTGTCCAGGAGGTCGGCGGAGCGGTCGAGGAGCGCGTCGAGGTCCTCGGTGTCCAGGGGCCCTTCCAGCTCGACGGGGCCGTCCAGCGGGCGCGCGGTCGGCCCGGCCGCGGCTCCCGCGGGGCCCGTCTCGTCGGCGAGGTCGGGGACCCGGGCGAGAGCCGGCCGGCGCTGCGGGAGGAGTCCGTCGCCGAGCGCGCCGGCGGGCGCCCCGGAGGTCGTACCGGATCCGCCGGAGGCCTGGTGCGGGGCGACGTCGGCCGTGCGGGGGTCGGGGGACGTGCGGTCGAGGCGGAAGCCCGCGCCCTGGGTCTCGGGGGCGTCGGTGAGCAGCGCGGCCGGGATGAAGACGACCGCGGTGGTGCCGCCGTACGGGGAGGTCTGGAGCGAGACGCGGACGTTCTGGCGCTGGGCGAGCCGGCTGACCACGAAGAGGCCGAGGCGGTCGGTGTCGGAGAGCTCGAACTCGGGGGTCTCCGCGAGCCGCAGGTTGGCGTCGAGGAGGACCTCGGGGCTCATGCCGAGGCCGCGGTCGTGGATCTCCAGCGTGAAGCCGTTGGCGACGCGCTCGCCGAGGACCTGGACGGCGGTGTGCGGGGGCGAGAACACGGTGGCGTTCTCGAGGAGTTCGGCGATGAGGTGGGTGAGGTCGGCGACGGCGGGGCCGCCGACGCCGAGCCGGGGCAGCCGGCGGACCTCGACGCGCTCGTAGTCCTCGACCTCGGCGACGGCCGCCCGGACCACGTCCATGAGCTGCACGGGCTTGCGCCACTGGCGGGAGGGGGCGGCGCCGGAGAGGATCACGAGGCCCTCGGCGTGGCGGCGCATGCGAGTGGTGAGGTGGTCGAGGCGGAAGAGGTCCGCGAGCTCCTCGGTGTCCTCGGTGCGCCGCTCCATGGTGTCGAGCAGGGTGAGCTGACGGTGGAGCAGGACCTGGTTGCGGCGGGCGAGGTTGACGAAGACCTCGGCGACGCCGCGGCGCATGTCGGCCTGCTTGACGGCGGCCTCGACGGCGGCGCGCTGCAGGGTGTTGAGGGCCTGGCCGACCTGGCCCACCTCGTCCTCGCCGTACCGCAGGTGGGGCACCTCGGTCTCGACGTCGACGTGCTCGCCGGCGGCGAGGCGGCGCATGACGCTCGGCAGGCGGACGCCGGAGACCTCCTGGGACTCCTTCTGGAGGCGGCGCAGGTCGCGGACGAGGGAGCGGCCGATCCGGACCGAGATGCCGACGGAGGCGAGGAGGGCGAGGAAGCCGAGGACGCCGGCGACGCCCGCCTTCAGCAGGACGCTGTACGCGGCGGGCTGGACGCGCTCCTGGTAGCGGTCGCCGGCGGCGGTGTTGGCGCGGGCGAGCTCGTCGAGGACGGGGCTGGCCTCGTCCTGCCAGTAGGCGGGGGTGACGCTTTTCGGCCGTTCCGTCGGACCGGCCTTGATGAACTCCTCCTCGGCGGTGCGCAGCGCCGCGGTCTCGGGGCTGCGCCAGTACTGCTCGTAGCGCTGCCGCTCGACGGCGGGCAGGAGTTCGAGGTTGACCTCGTAGTACTGCTTGCGTCCCGCGACCAGGTCGGAGACGGCGCGGATCTCCTGGGCGGTGACGCGGTCGGCGACGAGGGCGGAGAGGACGAGGGCGTCCTCGCGGGAGAGGAGTTCACGGGCCCGGGTGATGCCGACGAGGGCGCGGCCCTGTTTGTCCATCTCCACGTTCTCCAGGGCGTGGAGGGTGACGAGGAAGCTGTAGCAGGGGTCGACCAGGCGGTTGTAGAACTCCAGCGCCTGGAGGCGGCCGATGCTGCGCTTCTCGACCGAGCGGCGCAGCGAGGTGATCTCCTCGAAGGCGGTGAGCAGGGAGTTGAGCCGCTGGGTGGTGACCGGCCGCATCTCCTCGCGGACGCCGGGGTCCTGGGCGTTGGCGCGGATGCGGGCGATCTGGCGGTCGGTGGCGAGGCGGGCGGCGCGGAGCTGCGGGAGCGCCTCGGAGCCGCGCGGGTCGGCGAGGTAGACGAGGGACTGGCGGCGTTCGAGCTGGATGACCCGAGCGGTGTCCTCGATGGGGTAGCCGACCTTGTCGACGACGTAGCCGACGTCGAGGAGCTGGTCCGCCTCGCGTCCGGTGAGGACGGTGGCGAAGACCCAGAGGCCGGTGAGGGAGACGAGCGGTACGAGGAGCAGCGCCACGATCTTCCGGCGGATGGACTTCCCGCGAAAGCGCATGGCCTCCCCCAGTACGGCCCCCGCGGCCACGGAGGTCTCTCGAACGATGTCGCCGCGTCAACACGGCGCGTCAACCTTCGGTTTCAACAAACGGCGGCGCGAGCCTACTACTGCATCGCGACCTTCTCGAAGGTGTGTCTGGGCGATTTTCAGCCTGTCGAGTGAGTGTTGATCATGAGATGTCCTGGTATTCCAGGAGTTCGGATGAGGCACTGTGGCGCAGGACACTTGACGATGCGTCCTTTTCCGCCTGCGGCGCATTGGCTGGAATCGTTCGTTCCGCTCGCGGTGTCGGCGATGTCACGGGTGACTCGGGGAAACCTTTTCCCTGTCCGGAGCGTCATGAAGTACGGGGGAACGCCCTGTCCGAGGACGGGCCGCCGTGCGCCGGGGGTCGCCGGCCGTGCGTGCCGTGTAAAGCGGTCGGATCCGGGCAGCCACCCCTGGGAGCGTCGTGCGGTGGGGAGTGACGGAACAGATGGAAGACGAGACGCGGGCCGCGCGTCAGTTGTGGGTGGAGGACGAGCGCGGACGGCAGAGGATGCCGGATCCGGTGCGGAACGCGGCGGTGCGGGCGGTGATGATCATGTCGGTGACCCTCATCCTCGCCGTGGTCGCCTTCCTGACCTCCGTGACGAGCTCCTGGCTGGCCTATCCGATGACGATAGCGGCGGTGGTCGCGACCGTCGTGGCCACCTGGAGCGTGCTGGACATCTGGATCACCCGCCAGGTCTGGCGGCAGCGCAACGGCGTGGTCTCCGAGCCGAGCAGCAGCGCGTATCCGGGACGGGTGCGGGAGCGGGTTCCGGAGGAGCGGGTCGCCTGACGGGCCCGTGACGGACGAGGAAAGGCCCGGCACCCCGGGAATTCTCCCTGGGGTGCCGGGCCTTCGCCGTGCCTACGGTGCGGCTTCCCCGTGCCGCGGGTCGTCCTGGTGAACGTCCTGGTGGCGGCGGAACATCCGGGTCGCCGTGATCTCGCCGTGGATCGTCTCGCCCTCGCCGGCCGGCTGCGGCAGGCCCGGGCGCAGGTGCTCCTCGACGCTGATGTACTTCAGTCCCGCCCGCAGGTCCGCGTCGTTGCGCAGCCGGATCACCAGCGGGAACTCGGCGAGGGCCGTCGTGTCGAACAGGCCCGTGGTGTACAGCAGCTGGACGCCGAGCGCGTCCGACACGGCACGCTGGAGTTCGAGCAGGTACGTGGCGTTGGCGCGGCCGATCGGGTTGTCCAGGAACAGCGTGCCCGCGTGCCGGTGCTTGTCGCGGCCCCGGTCGTTGGAGCGGAGCGCCGCCATCGTGCAGTAGAGCGCGATGGCCGCGGTGAGCAGCTGGCCGCCGGAGAAGACGTCGCCCATCTGCCCGACGGGCACCCGCTCGGCGCGGAGCACCGCGTCCGGCTTGAGGATCTCGACGGCGACGCCCTTGGGTTCGAGTGCCGCCTGCACCCCGCGCAGCAGCAGCGACATGCCGTCGCGGCGCAGGTCGGAGTTCTTCTTCACGGCGGCCCGGGTCGCCTCGTCGACGACCTCGCCGAGCCGCTCGGTGAGGGTGGCCTGGTCGGGCTCCTCGAAGCGGATCCGCAGGAACTCCTGGCCCGACCACTCGCCGAGGCCCTCGGGGAGCCGGGAGAGCCGCTGGGCGGAGCGGAGCGTGGCGAGCGAGGTCTCCACCAGGCCGCGCAGCCGGTCCACGATCGACTCGCGGTTGCGCTCCAGCTGGGCCAGTTCGTCGGTGAGGACGCGCAGCCGGGGCGCGAAGGCCTCGGCCCACTTGGCGGCGTGCTCGGGCAGCGCGGAGGCGGGCAGTTCGCGGATCTGCTGGCGGGCCGGGGTGCGGACCTGCTCGTAGCGGGTGGAGTTGGCGTGCCGGACGAGGATGTCGCTCGCCTCGCGGACGGCGGCGTCGGCGGCGGACAGTTCGGCCGTGCAGGCGCGCAGCGCCCGCCGGGCCTCGCCGGCCGCGTTCCTGGCCTCCTCCAGGGAGCCGGCGTACGGCTCCTGCTCCTCCTGCTCCTCCTCCGCGTGGTCGCGCAGCAGGTCCCGCAGCAGCGCGGCGGTCTCGTCGAAGCCGCCGGCGGCGTCCTCGGCGGCCCGGTGGTCGCGCAGCAGCCCGGCGTGGGCGGCGCGGGCCGCGTCCAGGGCGTCGCCGCGGGCGGCGAGTTCACCGCTCGCGGTACGCAGCAGGGCCTGGGCGCGGTCGGCGTCGGCCGGGACCAGCTCCTCCGGCAGCTCGGTGTGGGCCTCGCCGTCCTCGGGCGCGAGCCGCTCGGACTCGCCGCGGAGCCGGCCGAGCTTCTCGCTCGCCTCGGAGGCGCGGGACTCCAGCATCTGCACGAGGGACTCGGCGCGGGCCGCGGCGGCCTGCCGGGACGGGCCGTCGGCGCCGTCGGTGGACTCCAGGAGCTGCTCGGCGCGGGTGCGGACCTTGTTGGTGAGCCGGTCCAGTTCGGCGAGGGCGGCGGACTCGTCGCTCTCGGCGCGGGCCTGCTCGGCGCGCAGGTCGGCGCCGACGCCGACCTTCTCGTACACCTGGGAGGCGGCCCGGTAGGCCTCGCGGAGGGTGGGGAGCGCGGCGCGGGGGGCGCCCGGGGTCTCCTCCGGCAGCTGCTCGGGGGCGCCGGCGATCTCGGCGCGCTCGGCGCGCAGCGCGCGGGCGGTGCGGTGGGCGTCGTCGGCGGCGCGCTGGGCCGCCCTGCGGTCCTCGTCGGCGGCGCGCGCGCGTTCCAGACAGGTCTGGGCGCGGGCCTCGGACTCGGCGCCGTCGTCGGCGAGTTCGCGGAGCTTGGCCTGCCAGGCGGAGCGCTCGCGGAGCCGGTACGCGAGTCCGGCGAGGGCGTCGGCGACGCGGCGGGCGCGCTGGGCGGCCTCCTGCCGGTCGTCGCGAACGGCGAGGGCCTCGGCGGCGGTCTCCTCGGCCTCCGCGCGCAGGGCGCGGGCCTCGTCGAGGGCTCGGGCGGCCGTCTCCGCGGTCTCGCGGGCGGTGGCGGCGACGGCCGCGAGCTCGGCGAGCATGCCGGGCGGGCAGTCGGCGCGCCAGGCGCCGATCCGGGCGGCGAGGGCGCGGTCGCCGGCGAGCCGGGCGGCGAGCGCGCGGATCTCCTCGTCGCGGGCGGCGGCACGCGCGCGGAGCGCCTGGCGCTCCTCGTCGGCTGCGTGCTCGTCGTGCATGGCCGGGTTCGGCGGCACCAGGAACACGCCCGTGTCGTCCCCGGGGTCCTGTGCCGGTACGGGGGCGAGGAGGGCGGCGGCGGTGCCGACGGCGACGGCGGAGCGGGGCAGCAGGGCCGCGGAGGCGAGGGCCTCGCGGGCCCGCCCGTACGAGACGGGGTCGGTGATGACGACGCCGTCGACGAGTTCGGGGCGGGCGGCGAGCACGCGCGCGTGGTCGGCGGGGTCGACGGACTGGGCGAGGTAGCGCCAGCCGGGGAGCGCGGGGATGCCGTGCTCGCCGAGGAACTCGACGGTGGCCAGGACGTCCGGGCCCGGCGGCAGCAGGCCGCCGTCGCCGAGGGCGCCGAGGATCCGGGAGTCGTCGGCGGCGGCGGTGCGCAGGTCGAAGAGGCGGCGCTCGGCGGAGGAGACGGCCTCGTCGAGCAGGCGGCGCAGCTCCTCGGCGTAGCGGTCGAAGTCGGTGACGGAGAGCGGGGCCCCGGTCTCCGTCGCGTCGGGCTTTCCGCCGGCCTCCTCGTCCGTGTCGGCGGCGCGCTGGCCGGGGAGCGGGGAGCCGGAGGCGGGCAGGCCGAGGAGTTCCGCGAGGCGCTCCTCGGCGGCCAGGGCCTCGGCGGCGCGGCGCTCGGCGTCGTAGGCGTTGCCGGCGGCCTCGGCGGCGTCGGCGGCGCGGGCGGCGGCGAGTTCGGCGCGGGACTCGGCGGCGGCCGTCTCGCGGGCCCGGTCGCTCGCGGTGCGGGCCGCCTCGCGGGCCGCGTCCCAGGCGGCGACGGTGGTCTTCTCGGCGTCGGCGGCGGCGAGCGCGGCGCGGGCCGGGTCGGCGTCGGGCGCGGAGTCGTCGAGCCAGCCGGCGCGGACGGCCTCGGCGGTCTCCTGCTCGACCTCGGCGAGCCGCTGGCGCAGGTGGCCGGCCTCGCTGCGGGCGCGCTGGGCCTCGGTGGCGGCGGCGGTGGCGTCCCGGTGGGCGGCCTCGCCGGCCTCCTGGAGGGCGGTGGACCGTTCCTCCTCCTCGGCGGCGTGCCGCTCGCCCTCCTCGGCGGCCGCGGCCAGGGCCCGTACGAGATCGGCGGCGGCCTCGGCGCGGGCGGCGAGGGCCGGGGCGGCGTCGCGCTCGGCCTCGCGGATGGCGGCGGCCACGCGCGCGGATCGGTCGCCGGCGGCGCGGTGGCGGAGCACCGACTCGGCGGCCTGCCAGGCGGAGTGCAGGGTGCGGGCCTCGATCAGCTCGCGGCGCTGGGAGGCGGCGCCCTTCTCGGCGGCGGCGAGCGCCAGGGAGGCGTGCCGGTAGGCGAGTTCGGCGGCGATGAGGGCGCTGCGCTCGCGGGCCGTCTCGGCCTCGGCGACGGCGTGGCCGGCGGCGGTGACCCGCTCGGCCAGCTCGGCGGCGCGCGCCCGCTCCCCGGCGGCGCGGCCGGAGAGGCGGCGGGCGAGGGTGCGGGTGCGGCGCTCGGCTCCGGCGTGCACCTCGCGCGCGTGGGAGCGGGTTCCGGCGGCGTCGACGATGCGGCCGAGGAGGTCGACGGAGCCGGCGGTGAAGTCGCGTTCGGCGGTGAGTTCGGCGCGGCGGCCGAGCTTGTTGCCGAAGCCGCCGACGAGGTCGGCGAGGCCGTCGGTGTCGCGGGTGTCGGTGACGGCGCGGAGGAGGAGGTCGGTGAAGTCGGAGTCCTTCTTGACCGCGAAGAGGCCGGCGGCCTCGCCCTCGTCGGCGTTCATCTCGCGCTGGTAGCGGAAGAGTTCGGGGTCGAGGCCGAGCTCGCCGAGGTGCTCGTTCCAGCGGTCGTGGATCTCCTCCCACACCACGTCCAGGTGCGGGTAGGCCTTGCCGGCCTCGGTGAGGGCGTCGCGGAAGCCCTTCATGGTGCGGCGGCGGCCGGTGGCGGCGGAGGCGCCCTCGACGGCGGGACGGACCGCGTTCGCCTCGGCGACCGGCAGGTTGTCCAGGCTGAGGCCGGGGCCGGGGCGGAAGGAGTACCAGGCCTCGGCGAACTTCCGCGGGTCGTTGGAGACCTGGCGGCCGCGCCACTCGCTGACCTTGCCGACGACGACGAGTTCGCCGGTGAGGGTGTGCTGCCACTCCAGGGCGACGTGGCCGCAGTCGTCGGCGAGCAGGAACTTGCGGAGCACGCCGGAGCTGGCGCCGCCGAGGGTGTTGCGGTGGCCCGGGAGCATCACCGAGAAGATCAGCTTGAGGAGGACGGACTTGCCGCCGCCGTTCTCCAGGAAGAGCACGCCCGCGGGGGCGGGGCGGCGCGGCGGGCCGACGGGCTCCTCCTCGAAGAACTCCGCCTGGGTGGGCGCCGGGTGCGGCACGGGCGCGCCGACGCCGCGCAGGTCCAGGACGGTGTCGGCGTAGCGGGCGCCGGCGGGGCCGATGGAGTAGAGGCGGACCCGGGACAGCTCGTACATGGCGAGGGACTCTCGTGCTCTCGTGCTCGGGGAGTTCGGTGGGGCGGGACGCGGCGGCCCGGGGGTGTGGCTGGGGCGGGGCCGGGGTGCGGTGGGGTGGGGTTACGCGTGGAAGGGGAGGCCCGCGTCGGCGGCGAGGTCCAGGTCGTCGCCCTCGGGCGGCGGGACGAGGGTGGCGGTGCCGTCGCTGACCGGGACGATCCCGAGGTCGAGCAGTTCGGTGAGGGCGGCGGAACCGGCCATGTCGCGGACCTGCAGCTGGTAGCGGGCGGTGGTGCGGTACGAGCCGCCGTTCTCGTCGCCGGTGCGCTGGAGGAAGCCGGATTCGGTGAGGAAGGCGACGGCCTTGGCGACGATGCCGGTGGTGGAGCCCGCGAGGCGGCGGGCGTCCTTGGTGGCGCCGGTGGTGGAGCGGCGGGACCAGACGCGCCAGGCGGCCTCCAGGCCGGGGGCGTCGGAGGCCGGGTCGGTGTTCTCGCCTTCCTCCTCGGCGCGCTGCTCCAGGCGGAGGCAGGCCTGGCGGACGAAGGAGTCCACGCCGTTGACGGTGAGGCGGCCGATGTACGCGTCGTCGGCGAGGTCCTCGGGGCGCGGGAAGGCCATCGCGGCGACGGCGAGGTGGGCCAGGCCGTGCAGGAAGCGGTCGGCGGAGTCGGTGTTGGCGCGGCGCGCGTAGTCGCCCATGCGGACGGCGAAGACGGAGTCCTCGCCGGCGGTGACGGCCATGCCCGCGCGCGGGGAGACCTCCAGGACGATCAGTCCGAGACCGGTCGCGACGGCGTCGGCGAGCCGCGCGAAGGCCGGGTCCTCCTGGTAGCGGCGGAGCAGCTCGGCGTACTCGGCGTCGCGGGCGGGCAGCAGCTTGGGCTGGAGCCCGAAGGAGACGAGCCGCGCCGCGTCGGCGGCGTCCGCGGGGGTGACGGCGGTGTGCGCGGGGGCCGTGGCCTGGGGCCGGGGGGACTCCTGCTCGCTCCACGCGTCCGGGTACTCGGCGTACTCGACGTGGTTGTCGCTCACGGCTGGGGCTCCTCGGTGCGGCTCTCGTTCGGTACGGCGGTGGTGCCGGCGGCCCTCGGCAGGGGCAGCGGCACGGGGGTGACGGCGGCGGGCGGCACGGCGCTCCCGCCCGGCCCGGGCGGCGGCTCCCCGACCCCGCCGAGGCGCACGGCCCGCACGCTCGGCAGCGCCCGCCGCCGCCGTACCTCGCCCCGGAGCGGCGCCTCCGGCAGGGAGACGACGGCGAAACGGGGGCGGGGGGTGGGTGTGGATATGGGGGTGTCAGTGGACGCCGGGGTGGGCTCCGTGCCGGGTTCCGGGGTCGGGGTGGGCGCGGGGACGGCGGGGCCGGCCGGGGTGGCGGAGCCGGCCAGGGTGGCGGCCGTCGACGGCGGGTCCACGAAGGGGGGTACGACGCGGGGGCCGGTGCGGGCCCCCATCCCGGGGCGCCGGGCGGGGGCTTCGGGCCGGCCGGTGGGCTCCGTCAGGACGGCCGCCAGGTCGGTTGGGGCCGTCGGGGCCACCGGAGCCGTCGGATCGGCTGCGGGCTCGACGAGGTCGGCCGTCGGGGCCACCGTGACCACCGGGTCGGCTGCCGGCTCGACGAAGTCGGCCGTCGGGGCCGTCGGCTGCTCGGCGGGGGTCGTCGGGGCCGTGTCCGGTTCGGCGGAGTCGGTCGTGGCGGGGGTGGGGGCCGTGTCGGGGGTGACGGTCGGCGGGTGCTCCGGTGTGGTCGGTTTCGGGAGCCACGCGCGGGTGGCGCGGGTGAGGAGGCGGGGGCGCTTCGGGGACCGGTCGGTGCCGGAGGCGTGCGTCACGTCGCCTCCGAGCGGTCGGCGGCCATGCCCACGGCGTCGAGGAGCGCCGTCCCGACGATGAGGTCGGCGCCGCCGAAGCCGGGGTCGTCGAGCGGGGTGCCGTCGTCGACGGCGAAGAGCAGGCGCTCCTCGCCCTGGCGGTAGGCGGTGCCGACCGGCGGGCTGGCCGCGTGGACGGCGAGCAGGGCGACCAGGTAGGCGAGGTCCTCGCCGCCGGTCGCGCGGGCGTCGGCGAGCAGGCCCGAGAGGCGGCGCGGGGCGTCGTGCTCCAGGTCGAGGAGGGCGAGCGCGTCGGCGAGCTGGCGCTCGCTGAAGCGGGAGTCGTCGGGGGTGGCGATCAGGTCCGGCTCGGGCATCTCCGCGCCGAGGTGCTCGCGCTCGACGGGCGGGGTGAGCAGCAGGTCCACGAGGTCGCCGAGGCGGACCGAGGCGGGGGTGCGCAGACCGGTGCCGCGCGCGAAGAAGGCGTCCGTGACGCGGGTGGCGCGCTCGACGGGGAGCGGCAGCACGGGCGCGACCAGCTGCCCGTACAGGTCGAGGCCGGTGTACCGGGTGGGGGCGGCGAAGGCCTGCCGGTCCTGCTCGGCGCGGAAGAGCGGGCCCGCCTCCAGGAGGCGGGACTGGAGCTGGGTGTGGCGGCGGATGCAGTCCTTGACGATGTCGACCAGCTCCGCGGCCCGCCGCTTGTGCTCGGGGTCCTCGGCCTCGTCCCTGGCCTTGCGGATGTTGGTGAGGATCGCGTTCTCGTGGCGGTAGCGGTCGGCGACGTGGTCGAGCGCCTCGGCGATCATGTCGGGGACGCTGTTGAGCCAGTCGACCGCGCGCACGTTGCGCCGGGTGGCCTCCAGGGTCCTGCGGAGGGTCTCGGCGTACTGGACGGTGCGGTAGCGGGCCTGCTCGGCCGCGAGCTGGGCGTCGGCGAGGCGGCCCCGGCTGATGAGGACCTCCAGCTTCACCTCGGCGGCGATCTGGGCGCTGGTGACGTCGGTGTCGAGCGCGCCGACCAGCACGTTGACGGCCTCGTCGGTGGTCCGGAGGCAGACGGCGCCGCCGTACCCCGGGACCTCCTCGATGAGCTTGAAGTCGTAGTCCCGGCGGACGTACACGCCGTCGGTGCCGAAGGTGCCGTAGACGGCGCGGAAGCCGCGGTCGACGCTGCCGACGTTGATCAGGTTCTCCAGGACCCAGCGGGCCACGCGCTCGTGCTCCGTGGCGGGGCGCTCCGGGGCCTGGGCGGCGACGCGGGGCAGCAGCCGGGCGACGACCTGGTCGTGGTCGGCGCCGGTGTCGAAGTCCATGTGGAGGGTGACGAGGTCGATCGCGGCGAGGGCGACCTCGGCCATCGCGTAGACCGTGTACTCGCCCGCGAGGTTCGCCTTGCGCGTGTCGAGGTCGTGCAGCGGCGCCGTGCAGGCGAGCGCGCGCAGGCGCCGCGCGAGCCCTTCGTCGGCGGCCGGCCCCTGCGCGGGGCGCGGCCCCGCGCTGAGCTGGGGCGGAGCGAGGTCCGTCGAGGCAGGCGAAGTCACGGTGCACAGAGTAGGTCCTCGCACTGACATGGGTCGAAACGGCGCAGAAACCACCGCCCCCGGCCCGCCTCGGGCGGTACCCTGCGCCCGCGGCGCCGGCAGGCCTCCGGCCCATGCTCCGGGGGCTGCGCTCCGCCCCGTCGCTACGCCTCCGCGGGCTCGTCCACGGCGCGGGCGTAGGCGGCCGCGACGCGCTCGATGGAGTCGTCGAGATAGCGGGCGAGGAGGCGTTCGGCGCCGGTCCGCTCTCCCGCGCTCAGGGCCTCCAGGATCTCCTTGTTGCGGACGAGGTAGGGCTCGTGGAGGGCCTTCGGGTCGTCCACGACGTGGAAGGCGAGGCGGAGCTCGGCGAGGACGCCGCGCATGAGCTCGTCGGTACGGGCGCTGCCGGCGAGGGCGACGAGCTCCCGGTGGAAGTGGATGTTGGCGGTGGAGACCCCGCGCCAGTCGCCGTCCTCGGCGGCGGCCTCGCCCTCGGCGACGGCGGCGGCGAGTCCGGCCACCGGGAAGGGCGGGGCGCCGAGGCTCCGCACGACGGCGCATTCGACGAGCCGGCGGGTGCGGTAGATGTCCTCGACGTCGTCCACGGCGAGGACGCGGACGAAGACCCCGCGGTTGAGCTCGTGGACGAGCAGCCGCTCGTGGGTGAGGAGCCGGAAGGCCTCGCGCAGGGTGTTGCGGGAGACCCCGAGGGCGCCGCCGATGCTCTCCTCGGAGAGCCGGGTGCCGGGCGGGAAGAAGCCCTCGGCGATGCGGGTGCGCAGGATGTCCGCGACCCGTTCGGCCGTGCTCGTGCGGCCGAGCAGCGCCCGGTCGTCCGCCAGTCCCCCGGCCGTCCCGGCCGTCCCGGCCGTGCCGGTGCCGCTCGCGTCCACGGTCCCCCTTCCTCACGGGGCGGTCGGCCCCGTCGTCGTCCGGCCGCCGAGTCAACCGCAGAAACGGATCCGGGACAACAGCCCCCTTGTCGAATCGTTGAACAATCCCCTACGTTGACGCCACCGCACCGCCCGCACCGCCCTTACACCCCGCACGGCCCCGCACTGCCCCGCACGGCCCTCTCGTACGTCTCTCCGGCACGCCTCCCCAACTGCGAGGTGCAGATGAGCACGGCACAGACCCGGCAGCACTCCCAGGACGACACCCCCGACCCCACCGAAGGCACGGGCACGACCGGCGCCTTCGGCTGGCTGCGCGCCCTCGGCCCGCGCGGTCGGCGCGCCTTCGGCGGCGCGTTCGGCGGCTACGCCCTCGACTCCTACGACTTCTTCACCCTCCCCCTGTCGATGGTGGCGATCGCCGCCTACTTCGGCCTCGACAAGGGCCAGACCGGACTGCTCACCACGGTGACCCTGGTGGTCTCGGCGGTGGGCGGCGCGCTCGCGGGCGTCCTCGCCGACCGGGTGGGCCGCGTCAAGGCGCTGATGATCACGGTGATCACGTACGCGCTCTTCACCGTCCTCTGCGGGTTCGCGCCGAACTACGAGACCCTGCTGGTCTTCCGGGCGCTCCAGGGCCTGGGCTTCGGCGGCGAGTGGGCGGTCGGGGCGATCCTGGTCGCCGAGTACGCCTCCGCCCGGCACCGGGGCCGTACGCTCGGCGCCGTGCAGTCGGCGTGGGCGGCCGGCTGGGCCCTCGCGGTGATCGTCTACACGCTGGTCTTCCAGTTCTTCGACGCCGACCTCGCCTGGCGGATCCTGTTCTGGACCGGCGCCCTTCCCGCGCTGCTCGTGTTCTGGGTCCGGCGGCACGTGGAGGACGCCCCGCAGGCCGCGGCCGCACGCGTGGCGAGCCCGGAACGGGGTTCCCTGCGGGCGGTGTTCCGGCCCGGCCTCCTGCGCACCACGCTCTTCGCGATCCTGCTCTCCACGGGCGTGCAGGGCGGCTACTACACGCTCGCCACCTGGGTGCCGACCTTCCTCAAGACCGAACGCGGGCTGACCGTCGTCGGCACCGGCGGCTATCTGACGCTGCTGATCTCCGGCGCGTTCATCGGTTACCTGACGGGGGGCCATCTGACGGACCGGATCGGCCGCAAGCGGAACATCGCGCTCTTCGCCGTCCTGTCGGCGGCGTCGGTGCTCGCCTACACCCAGATCCCGGCGGGCGCGAACACCCTCCTCCTGATCCTCGGCTTCCCGCTCGGCTTCTGCATGTCGGCCATCTTCAGCGGCTTCGGCTCCTTCCTCGCCGAGCTGTACCCGACGCCGGTGCGCGGCACCGGCCAGGGGCTCACGTACAACACCGGCCGCGCGATCGGCGCGGTGTTCCCGACCCTGGTCGGCTTCCTCTCGGAGAGCTGGGGCGTCGGCGGGGCGCTGGTCTTCGGCGCGGTGGGGTACGGGATCGCGGTCGTCGCGCTGCTCGGCCTGCCGGAGACGCGCGGGAAGGAGCTCGGGTGAACGGCGGCGCCCTCAGGGGACCGTCGGTCCCCGGTCCGCGCGAGGCACGCGCGCGTGCGCGGGCCGGGACGGCGGGCCCGACGGCCGGCTGGGCACCCGGCCACGCCCAGGCCAACCTGATCGCGGTCCCCGCCGACTGGGCCTACGACGTCCTCCTCACGGACCGGGCCTGCCGGCCGGCGGGGCGGCTGCGCGGTCCGATGGTCGTGTCGATGCGGCCGGTCCCGGCGCGGCTCGTGCCGGTGGCGCGGCGGATCAGCGGTCTGCTGCCGGCCGTCCACGGGGCGCCCGTGCACGCGGGCGACCCGGCGGCGCTCGGCATCCGCGACCTGGACCGGCCCGATTTCGGGGACCCGGTGGTCGCGGAGCCGGGGGACGTGCCGGTCTTCTGGGCCTGCGGAGTCACCCCGCAGGCGGCGGTCGTGGCCTCGCGCCCGCCGTTCGCGATCACCCACGCGCCGGGACGGATGTTCGTCACCGACGTCCGGGACGAGGAGTACCGGATCGCCTTCTGAGCACGAAGAGTCAAGACGAACAGACGAACACGGCGAACGCGGCGAACGCGGCGAACAGCACAGCACAGCGCGACCGCACCACGGCACCACAGCACCGGTGAAAGGAACAGCACCATCATGAGCGGGGTCTCGATCGACCTGAACGCCGATCTCGGGGAGGGCTTCGGCCGCTGGACGCTGACCGACGACGAGCGGCTGCTCTCCGTCGTCACCAGCGCCAACGTGGCCTGCGGCTTCCACGCGGGGGACGCGGTCACCATGCGGCGGGTGTGCGAGCTCGCCGCCGAGCGGGGGGTGAGGATCGGGGCCCAGGTGTCCTACCGGGACCTCGCCGGTTTCGGGCGGCGGGCGATGGAGGTGCCGCCGGCGGAGCTGGCCGCCGAGGTGGCGTACCAGATCGGCGCCCTGGAGGTCTTCGCCCGCGCCGCCGGCTCCCGGGTGGCGTACGTGAAGCCGCACGGGGCGCTCTACAACCGGGTGGTGCGGGACGCGGAGCAGGCGGCCGCGGTCGTCGAAGGGGTGCTGCTCGCGGGCGGCGCGCTGCCGGTGCTCGGGCTGCCCGGTTCACGGCTGCACGAGGCGGCGGGGCGGGCGGGGCTCCCGGTGGTCTCCGAGGCCTTCGGCGACCGCGCCTACCGGGCCGACGGTTCCCTGCTGCCACGGGGGCAGGAGGGGGCCGTGGTGCACGATCCGGACGCGGTGGTCGAGCGGTCGGTGACGCTGGTCCGCGCGGGCACGGTCACCGCGCACTGCGGGACGGCCGTGGCCGTGCGGGCGCGCTCGCTCTGCCTGCACGGGGACACCCCGGGCGCGGTGGAGCTGGCCCGGCGCGTCCGGGCGGGCCTGGAGTCGGCCGGGGTCACCGTGGGGGCCTTCGCGTGAGGGTGCTGCGGGTGGGCGAACACGCCCTCCTGGTCGAACTGGCCGACGCCACCGCCGCCGAGGCCTTCCACGCGGAGCTGCTGCGGCGCCGTGCGGCCGGCGCGCTGCCCGGCGTACGGGAGATCGTGCCGGCGGCGCGGACGGTACTGCTCGACGGGGTGGCCGGGCCCGCGCGGCTCGCGGCCGAACTGCCCGGGTGGGAGCCGCGGCCGGGGCACGCGCGCGTGGGCGAGGTCGTGGAGGTGCCCGTGCGGTACGACGGGCCGGACCTGGCCGAGGTGGCCGCCCGGTGGGGGGTGTCGCCGGAGGAGGCGGTACGGATCCACTCCTCGGCCGAGTTCCGGGTCGCCTTCTGCGGTTTCGCGCCGGGCTTCGGCTATCTGACGGGGCTCGGGGCGCGGTACGAGGTGCCGCGCCGGGCGACGCCCCGGACGGCGGTGCCGGCCGGGTCCGTGGCGCTGGCGGGGCCGTACACGGGGGTGTACCCGCGTTCCTCGCCGGGCGGCTGGCAGCTGATCGGGTCGACGGACGCGGTCCTGTGGGACACCGGGCGGGAGCCGGCGGCGCTGTTCTCGCCGGGCACGCGCGTACGGTTCGTGCCCGCGCCCCGGACGGGGGCCGGCCGATGAACGACCGTGCCGTCGCCGTCGTCAGGGCCGGCGCCCTCACCACCGTGCAGGACCTGGGGCGGCCGGGCTTCGCGCACCTGGGCGTGCCCCGTTCGGGGGCCCTGGACCCGGCCGCCGCCCGGCTGGTGAACCGGCTGGCCGGCAACGCCGAGGACGCCGCCGTCCTGGAGACCACCGTCAACGGCTGCGCGCTGCGGCCCCGGAGCGCGGTGACCGTGGCGGTGGGCGGGGCGCCCTGCCCGGTCCGGGCGGACGGCCGGCCGCTGCCCTGGGGCACGGCGGTACGGGTCCCGGCCGGGGCGCTCCTGGAGGTCGGGCCCGCCGTGCGCGGGCTGCGCTCGTACGTGGCGTTCGGCGGCGGGATCGCCGTCGAACCGGTGCTCGGCAGCCGCTCCACCGACCTGTTGTCCGGGCTCGGCCCGGCGCCGCTGGCCGAGGGGGCGGTCCTGCCGCTGGGGGCGGCCACGGCCGTACGGGGGTCGGTCGACGCTCCCCCCTGGCCGGGCCCGCCGGACGAACTCGTCCTGCGGGTCCGGCTCGGGCCGCGCGACGACTGGTTCACCGCCGGCGCGCTCCGGGCCCTCACCACGCGCGCGTACCTGGTGTCCTCGGCGAGCAACCGGATCGGGCTGCGTCTCGACGGGCCCGCCCTGGAGCGGGCCCGCCCCGGGGAGCTGCCCAGCGAGGGCATGGTCCTGGGGGCGGTGCAGGTGCCGCCGGACGGGCGGCCCGTGGTCTTCCTGGCCGACCATCCGACGACCGGCGGCTATCCGGTGGTGGCGGTGGTGCGGGAGGGGGACCTGGGGGCGGCCGCGCAGGCCGTGCCGGGGACCCGGGTCCGGTTCGTCACGAGCCGGTAGTGCCGTCCGGCGGCGGCGTGCCGTAGCCCCCGCCGCCGGGCGTGCGGACGACCAGCACGTCGCCGGGGGCGACCTCGGTGGTCGCGGCGCCGTCCAGGTGCTCCACGGTGCCGTCGGCGCGCTCGACGAGGTTCTCGCCGAGCGCGCCGGGTTCCCCGCCCGCCATGCCGTACGGGGGCACCCTGCGGTGTCCGGTGAGGAGGGCGACCGTCATCGGCTCCAGGAAGCGCAGCCGCCGCTCCACGCCGTCGCCTCCGTGCCACCGGCCCCGGCCGCCGCTGCCCTCGCGCACGGCGAAGGCGTCGAGGCGGACGGGGTGGCGCCACTCCAGGATCTCGGGGTCGGTGAGGCGGGAGTTGGTCATGTGGGTCTGGACGGCGTCGGCGCCGTCGAAGCCGTCGCCCGCGCCGGAGCCGCTGGCGAGGGTCTCGTAGTACTGGACGCGGTCGTCGCCGAAGGTGAGGTTGTTCATGGTGCCGGAGCCCTCGGCCTGGACGCCGAGGGCCGCGTAGAGGGCGCCGGTGACGGCCTGGGAGGTCTCGACGTTCCCGGCGACGGTGGCGGCGGGCGGTTCGGGGGCGAGCATGGAGCCGGGCGGGACGCGGATCTCCAGGGGCTCCAGGCAGCCGCTGTTGAGGGGGATGGACTCGTCGACGAGGGTGCGGAAGACGTACAGGACGGCGGCCATGACGACGGCGGTGGGGGCGTTGGCGTTGCCGGGGAGCTGCGGCGAGGTGCCGGTGAAGTCGAGGACGGCGGAGCGCCGTTCGCGGTCGACGCGGACGGCGACCTGGATGACGGCGCCGGAGTCGGTCTCGTACCGGTGGGTGCCGTCCTCCAGGCGGGCGACGATGCGGCGGACGGACTCCTCGGCGTTGGCCCGGACGTGGCCCATGTAGGCCTGGACGGCGTCGAGGCCGAACTCGGCGACGGTCTTGCGGAGTTCCTCGATGCCCTTCTCGTTGGCGGCGATCTGGGCGCGCAGGTCGGCGAGGTTGGTGTCGGGGTCGCGGGAGGGGTAGGGGGCGCCGGTGAGCAGGGCGCGGGTCTCGGCCTCGCGGAGCCCGCCGTCGCGGACGAGGAGCCAGTCGTCGAAGCGGACGCCCTCCTCGTCGATGGTGCGGCTGAAGGCGGGCATGGAGCCGGGGGTGATGCCGCCGATCTCGGCGTGGTGGCCGCGGGAGGCGACGAGGAAGAGGAGTTCCTCTCCCCCGTCGTCGAAGACCGGGGTGACGACGGTGACGTCGGGCAGGTGGGTGCCGCCGTGGTACGGGTCGTTGACGGCGTAGACGTCGCCGGGGCGCAGGTCGCCGGTGCGGCGGCGCAGGACCTCCTTGACGGTCTCGCCCATGGAGCCGAGGTGGACGGGGATGTGGGGGGCGTTGGCGACGAGGTTGCCCTCGGCGTCGAAGAGGGCGCAGGAGAAGTCGAGCCGTTCCTTGATGTTGACGGAGTGGGCGGTGTTCTCCAGGCGGACGCCCATCTGCTCGGCGATGGCCATGAAGAGGTTGTGGAAGACCTCCAGGAGGACCGGGTCGACGTCGGTGCCCGCGGCGGTGCGGGCGGGGCGGGGGACGGCCCGGGTGAGCAGCAGGTGGCCGGTGTCGGAGGCGGTGGCGCGCCAGCCGGGGTCGACGACGGTGGTGGCGTCGTCCTCGGCGAGGATCGCGGGCCCGTCGACGGTGTCGCCGGGGCGCAGGTCCTCGCGGCGGTGGAGCGGGGTGTCGGAGGCGGTGGCGCCGTCGTGGGTGCGGACGGTGGCGCGGGGGACGAGGGGGCCGGTGCGGGCTCCGGCGGGGACGTGGACGGGGCCGTGGGGTCCGGCGGTGCCGACGGCCTCGACGGTGACGGCCTCGGCGACGAGCGGCTTGTCCATGGTGAAGGCGTAGCGGGCGCGGTGGTCGGCGGTGAACGCGGCGGCCATCTCCTCGGCGGGGCCGAGGTCGACGGGGAGGCTCGCGTCGGTGCCGGCGTAGCGGAGGAGTACGCGCGCGTGGGTCGTGATCGCGGTGTCCGGGAGGCCGTCGGCACGGAGTTCGGCCCGGGTGCGGTCGGCGAGTTCGGCGGCGACGCCGGTCACGCGCGCGGGGGTTTCGGGGTCGTCGAGGGGGGCCTCGACGGAGCGTTCGCGCAGGGCGGTGGCGTCGGCGAGGCCGATGCCGTACGCGGAGAGCACACCGGCGAGCGGGGGTACGAGGACGGTGTCGACGCCGAGGGCGTCCGCGACGGCGCAGGCGTGCTGGCCGCCGGCGCCGCCGAAGCAGGTGAGGGCGTAGCGGGTGATGTCGTGGCCGCGCTGGACGGAGATCTTCTTGACGGCGTTGGCCATGTCGAGGACGGCGATCCGCAGGAAGCCGGCCGCGACCTCCTCGGGGGTGCGGCCGCCGCCGACCTCCTCGGCGAGGGCGGTGAACCGTGCGCGGACGACGTCGGCGTCGAGGGGGCGGTCGCCGTCCGGGCCGAAGACGGCCGGGAAGTGGCCGGGCTGGATCCGGCCGAGCATCACCTGGGCGTCGGTGACGGTGAGGGGGCCGCCGCGCCGGTAGCAGGCGGGGCCGGGGACGGCGCCTGCCGAGTCGGGTCCGACGCGGTAGCGGCGCCCGTCGTAGTGGAGGACGGAGCCGCCGCCGGCGGCGACGGTGTGGATGCTCATCATGGGTGCCCGCATCCTCACCCCGGCGACCTGTGAACCGAGTTCACGCTCGCACGTCCCGGCGTAGTGCGACACATCCGTGGACGTGCCGCCCATGTCGAAGCCGATGACGCGGTCGTGTCCGGCCTGGGCGGAGGTGCGGGCCATGCCGACGACGCCGCCGGCGGGGCCGGAGAGGACGGCGTCCTTGCCGCGGAAGTGGGCGGCCTCCCGCAGTCCGCCGTTGGACTGCATGAACATCAGGCGGATCCCGGCGAGTTCGGCGGCGACCTCGTCGACGTAACGGCGCAGCACTGGGGAGAGGTAGGCGTCGACGACGGTGGTGTCGCCGCGCGGGACGAGCTTGATGAGCGGGCTGACCTCGTGCGAGCAGCTGACCTGGGTGAAGCCGGCGGCCCTGGCGGCGGCCGCGACGCGCTGTTCGTGCTCAGGGTGGCGGTAGCCGTGCATCAGGACGACGGCTACGGACCTGATCCCGTCCCGGTGGGCGGCGGCGAGCGCGGCGGCGACGGCGTCCTCGTCGAGGGGGCGGACGACCGCGCCGTGGGCGTCGACGCGCTCGGGGACCTCGGCCACGCGCGCGTACACCGCCTCGGGCAGCACGATGTGCCGGTCGAAGAGCCGGGGCCGGTTCTGGTAGGCGATCCGCAGGGCGTCGCGGAAGCCCTCCGTGATGAGCAGCAGGGTCGGCTCCCCGCGCCGCTCCAGGAGGGCGTTGGTGGCGACGGTGGTGCCCATCTTGACGACGGCGACCCGGTCGGCGGGGACGGGTTCGCCGGGGGCGAGGCCCATGAGGAGCCGGATCCCGGCCACGGCGGCGTCCTGCCGGCGGGCCGGGTCGTGGGAGAGGACCTTGCGGGTGACGAGGCGCCCGTCGGGCCGCCGTCCCACGACGTCGGTGAAGGTGCCGCCCCGGTCGATCCAGAACTCCCAGCGCCCGCTCATTCCTCCATTGTGGCCGCGAGGGCCTCGGCGAGGGCGGTCGCGGCGCGCGCGTCGAGCGCTCCGCCGCCGCCGTCGCCGTCCGTCCGGTGGAGCAGTTCCTCCCCCGCGAGCAGCAGCAGCTGCGGCAGCAGGTCGCGGCTGCGGCGCAGCACCCAGCCGGTCCCGGCCGTGGCGAGCCACAGGGCGGTCTCGGCGCGGGTGGGCGGCGGCTCGGACGCCTCCGGGGAGGGCGCGGGCCCCCGGGCGAGCCCGCGCTCCGCCAGGGCCCGGTGGAAGGCCCCGGCGACCGCGCGGTGGCCGCGCTCGCCCGGATGGAGCCGGTCGGCGCTCCACAACCGCCGGTCCTCGGTCCAGGTCGGGTCGGCGAGGTGGACGTGGACGGCGCCGCGCCGGGCCGACAGCGCGTGCACCACCGCGTTCACGGACGTACGGCGGCGGGCGAGCGGCCGGGCCAGCGGCCCCGGGAGCCCGAGCATCCGCCCCGGGTCCGGCAGACAGGCCGTCAGGAGTACGGCTCCGGCCGCGTCGAGCGCCGCCAGGACCCGGTCCAGGCGGCGGGCGAACACCCCGATGTCGAAGGTGTGCCGCAGGGTGTCGTTGACGCCCACGACGACGGAGGCGAGGTGCGGCCGGAGGGCGACGGCGCGGGGGGCCTGCGTCTCGGCGACGTCCGCGCTGAGCGCGCCGCTGACGGCGAGGTTCACGTACTCGACCCGCTGCCCGGGCCCGGCGAGCCCGCCGGCGAGCAGCTCCGCCCATCCGCGCCACACGCCGCCGACCCGGTCCCCGACCCCCTCGCTGAACGAGTCCCCGAGCACGACGAACCGCAGCGGCGCGGCCCCCGCGAGAGCGGGGGACGCGCCTGCCCGGCCCGGTTCCGGGACCGACTCCGGGCCGGGCCCCTGGGCCGGGACGCGGTCCTCCCGGACCGGGTTCATCCGCCGACCGCCTGCGGCCGGGGCGGGGCAGCGACGGCGGCGTGGGTGGTGGGGAGGGGGCCGGTGGATATCGGATCCGGGACGGCGGACATTGGATCCGAAATCCCGGACGCCGGATCCGGGACGGTGGCTACTGGATCCGGGCGGGTGGATATTGGATCCGGGACTTTGGACATCGGATCCGAAACGCTGGCCGCCACGCCACCCCTCGTGGTGGCCGCTTCATGGGCGCGGAGGAAGGCGGCCACGGACCGGTCCCAGGAGAACTGCTCCGCACGCGCGCGTGCGGCGGCCCTGCGGACGGGCTCCGGCAGGGCCAGCAGGCCGCGGACGGCGTCAGCGAAGGCGGCCGGGGTGTCGGCGGCCGCGGCCCCGGCCGTGCCGACGACCTCCGGGAGCGCGGAGGAGGCGCTGACGACGGCGGGGGTGCCGCAGGCGAGCGCTTCCAGGGCGGAGAGCCCGAAGGTCTCGGCGGGGCCGGGCGCCAGGCAGAGGTCGGCGGCCGCCTGGAGGCCGGCGAGCTCCTCCCGGTCGGCGACGTGACCGAGGAACCGCACCGGCAGGCCCCGCTCCCGGGCCCGCCGCTCCAGGCCGGCGCGCAGCGGCCCGTCGCCCGCGACGACCAGCCGGGCCGGCACCCCCGCGTCGAGCAGACCGGCGAGCGCCTCGACCGCCGTGCCGGGCCGCTTCTCCACGGAGAGGCGGGAGCAGAGCAGCAGCAGGACCCCGGCGCCCTCCGCGTACCGGGCCCGTACGGCGGGGTCGCGCCGCCCGGGCCGGCAGTGCTCCAGGTCGACGCCGAGCGGAGCGCGTACGACGTTGCGGGCGCCGAGGCGGACGAACTCGTCCTCCGCCCAGGCGGTGGTGCACACGATCCGGCCGTAGGCCCAGGCGGTGCGGCGGTTGAGCCGGTCCGCCGCCCGGGCCGCGAGCGGCCCAGGGACGCCCCAGGTGCGCAGGACGCCGTCGGCGGTCTCGTGGGAGACCATCACGGAGGGGACGCGGGCGCGCCGGGCCCACTCCCCGGTCCAGCGCAGGGTGGTGCGGTCGGAGACCTCGATGCGGTCCGGGGCGAGCCGTTCGAGGAGCTCGGCGAGCCGGCGCCGGTCGGCGAGGACGCGGTAGCCGCCGGTGCCGGGGAGTTCGGGCCCCGGCAGGGTGATCACCCGGCCCTGTTCGGCCGGTTCGTCGGCGGCGGTGGCCCCGGGGACGATCAGGACGGGCTCGTGTCCGGCCGCGCGGTAGCCCCGGCCGAGCCGGTCGAGCGCGGTCCGGAGGCCGCCCGAGGTGGGGGTGACGAAGTTCGCGAGCCGCACGATCCGCAGCCCGTCGCGGCCGTACGAGGCGGGGTACGCGCGCGCCCGCGCGAGACCGGCCGCCGAGGCGGTACGCCCGTTCACGCCGCCACCGCCGTCCGCTCCCGCAGGACCTCCAGGTAGTGGCCGATGAGTTCGTCGCCGAGCGCCTCCCAGGTGCGCCCCTCGACCTCGGCGCGCCCGGCCCGGCCGTAGGCCTCGCGCAGGGCGGGCGCGGCGACGAGGGCGGTGACGGCCTCGCGGAGCGCGAGGGGGTCCTCGGGGGGCACCAGGAGGCCGGTACGGCGGTGGGCGACGAGGTCGAGGGGGCCGCCGGCGGCCGGGGCGATCACCGGCAGTCCGCTGGCCATCGCCTCCTGGACGGTCTGGCAGAAGGTCTCGTACGGGCCGGTGTGGGCGAAGACGTCGAGCGAGGCGAAGATCCGGGCGAGGTCGTCGCCGGTACGGCGGCCGAGGAAGTGGGCGTGCGGGAGGCGTTCGCGCAGGCCGGCCGTGCTGGGTCCGTCGCCGACGACGACGAGCCGGACGCCGGGGAGCCCGTCCGTGGCGGCGAGGAGGTCCACCCGCTTCTCGGGGGCCAACCGGCCGACGTAGCCGACGAGGAGTTCGCCGTCGGGGGCGAGGGCCCGGCGCAGTCCGGGGTCGCGGCGGTCGGGGCGGAAGCGGTCGGTGTCGACGCCCCGGCCCCAGATGCGTATCCGCTCGATGCCGTGGGCCTCCAGGTCGCGGCGGGCGGCCCGGGAGGGGGCGAGGGTGCGGTCGGCGGCGCCGTGGACGGCGCGGAGCCGGCGCCAGGCGGTGCCCTCGCCGGTGCCGACGTAGGTGCGGGCGTATCCGGCGAGGTCGGTCTGGTAGACGGCGACGGCGGGCACCCGGAGGCGGGTGGCGGCGGCCATGGCGCGGACGCCGAGGACGAAGGGGCCGGCGAGGTGGACGAGGTCGGCGCGGTGGGCCGCGATGGCGGCGGCGACACGGCGGCTGGGGAGGGCGACGCGGACCTGGGCGTAGCCGGGCAGGGGCAGGGAGGGGACGCGGACCACCGGGCACGGTGCGTCGGCGTCGGCGGCGGGGTCGGGGACGGCCGGGGCGATCACGAGGGGCTGGTGGCCCCGGCGGGCGAGGTGGCGCGCGGTCTGCAGGGCGCAGTGCGCCACACCGTTGATGTCAGGGGGGAAGGATTCGGTGACGATGACGACACGCATACGGGTGTTCTCGTCGCGCCCGACGTGTCCCCGCCGACGTGGATCTGGACACCGGGGGAACGTCCCGTGAGCTTTTCCCGCCCGGCCCCCGCGGCCCCGGCTCCGATACCCGGAGCCCGGGCCGGGGAGGGCCTTCCCCGAAGCCGGAGCCGCCGGGGACAAAGGACAAGGTCACCCGGGACCGTCGGCGCGGCGGCCCTCACATCCGAGGCAGGCACCGCCGGGGCAGGCCGGAGCCTTCCGGTTCCCGGAACAGGGCCAAGCCTTCCGGTCCCGGGACAGGGCCAAGCCTTCCGGTCCCGGGGCGGGGCCACGCTCGGCGGGGTTCGCCGGGGGCCGCGCCGCCCCGGGCCGGGGCGGTGGTGGGTCGGCTCAGACCTGGAGGTCGGGGCCGATGCGGTTGCGGACCGCCGTCTGGACCTCGACCTCTTCGGCCGGGTCGGCGGCGAGGCGGCGCAATCGCTCGGCCACGCGCGCGTCGGCCGTCTCGGCGTGCTGGGCCGCGATCTCGCGGGTGGTCTCCTCGCAGTCCCAGAGGCACTCGACGGCGAAGCCGCTGGCGAAGGAGGGGTCGGTGGCCGCGAGGGCGCGGGCCGTGCGGCCGCGCAGCTGGGAGGAGGCCGTCTCCCGGTAGACGTGGCGCAGCACGGGTGCCGCGCAGGCGATGCCGAGCCGGCCGGCGCCGTCGACGAGGACGCCGAGGGCGGCCGCGTCGGGCCCGCCGGTGCGGATGGCGGTGCGCAGGGCGCCGAGGACGAGCCCGGCGTCCCGGTCCTCGCCGCGCGCGGCGAGGGTCTGGCCGGCGGCGGCGCCGAGGGGGTCGGTGCGGTGGATCCAGGCGCGGGCGCGGGCGACCGCGTCCTCGCCGCACATGCGGAGGTAGGCGGTGACGGCGGCCCGGGCGGCGGCGAGCGCCTCGCGGTCGACGGCTCCGGGCACGTCGGCGTACGGCCCGGCCTGTCCGGGAGTGGTGCCGGCGGCCGTATCGAGGGGGTGTACGGCGTCGGCGGCGGCCTCGACGAGGTCGAGGACGGCGGGGTCCCGGGTGGCGGCCAGGTGGTGCAGCGCGGCGGCGCGGGCGCCGGGGGCGCCGGAGCGGGCGGCGGCCAGCAGCTCGGGGCGGTCCTCGGCCCCGGCCACGGCGGCCAGGCAGCGGGCGGCGGGTCCGGCGAGGTCGGCGCCGCGCTCGTACCCCTCCTGGGCCCAGTCGAGGACGGCGCGGACGCTCCAGCCGGGGCGGGGACCGGCGGGGCGCAGCTGCCGCTGCCAGCGGTCGAAGGAGCCGTGTTCCTGGGCGGCGCGGACGCGGGCGCCGACGGCGTCGCGCTGGTCCTCGGCCCACAGCCGCCAGGGGCGGGGCTCGAAGGCGTCGCGGACGGTGCCGGCGAGCGCGGTGTCGCCGGCCTCGTCCTGCGGGAAGCGGGCGAGGACGGGCTCGGCGAGCGAGCGCAGTCCGGCGTCGTCGTCGCGCAGGGCGAGCTCGTCGAGGGCCCAGGCCCAGTTGGAGCCGGTGGCCGCGTAGCGCCGGAGGAGCAGCAGGGCGTCGTGGCGGCCGTAGGAGGCCAGGTGGCCGAGGACGGCGAGGGCGAGGCCGGTGCGCTGCTCCTCGGCGTCGAGGTGGTCCTCGGGCGCGAAGAGGTGCGCCTCGATGGCCTCCAGGCCTCCGTGGAGGTCGAGGTAGAGCCGGGCGTAGTAGAGGGAGCGGTTCTCGACCCGCCAGTCGTGGCGCGGGTCGGCGAGCACGCAGTGGTCGAGGGCCGCGAGGGCCTCGGGGCGCGGTGCGGCGAGGGCGTGCAGGGTGCCGTCGCCGCGGCCCCTCTGCAGCAGGCCGAGCAGAGTGCCGCTCGGCGCTATGGCTGGTTCGAACATGGGAAGACGCCTCACATCAAGCTGTCGTCACGACGGGTGGACCGGGTGGTCGGGGTCGGGCGCTGGGCCCGTCCGCGCGGAGCCCGGCCTAGTAGGCCGTGGGACAACAGGTCGGGCCGTCCGTCGTACGTCGCTTGTGCGCGCTGCTCATCTTCCTCTGCCTCTCGTCCGTGGCCCGGTCGGACGGCCGGGCTTGTCGTCATGATGACCGACCGTCCGCACGGTCGCGACCACATTTACGGACCCGTTCCCACCTGGGGTTCAGGCCGCGTTCACCTGGTGGTGAAGAGCTCCAGGAGTTCGGTCTTGCCGAACATGCGGGCGGTGTCCAGGGCGGACGGAGTGCCGGACTCCGGATTCGCGCCGCCGGCGAGGAGGGCGTGGATGACGGCGTCGGCGCTCTTGAAGACGGCTCCGGCGAGCGGGGTCTGGCCGCGGTCGTTGGCGCGGTCGGCGTCGGCTCCGCGCTCCAGGAGGGCGGTGACCGCGTCGGCGTGGCCGTGGTAGGCGGCGAGCATGAGGAGGGTGTCGCCCCGGTCGTTGGTGAGGTTCGCGGGGACGCCCGCGTCGAGGTAGGCGGCGAGGGCCGCCGCGTCACCGGTGCGCGCCAGGTCGAAGACCTTCGACGCCAGCTCGACGACCTCGGGGTCCGGGGTCTCGCTCATGTTCACAACCGCCTTCCGTGCTCCGACCGCGTACCGCGCGCGTGTCGCCCGGTATCGCCTGCCCTTGACCTGCGCACGGCAAGCGCGGCCGTACGAGTGAATCGACAGGGTACTGCCCACGCGGTGACATGACCGCGTCCGGCCGAGGCAAGGATCACGGCGTCCACCCCCGTGACCTCCGCCTCTCGTGGCTCCCTTACCCCACTTCGACGGTTTCGCCACCCGGGACGGCGATCACCGTCCGCCGGTCAAGTGAAAACACCCACTATTCACCCGAATGCACCTTTAGTCACATAGATACTTGCCGTGAACCTGGAAGGACTCATCGTGACTGTCCCCTCAACCAGGAGAACACCCAATGATCCTGTCCATCTCAGGCGTGGTCCTGCTCGGCATCATCTGCTTCCTGTTCTTCAAGAAGGACGGCCTCAAGGCCTCGCACGCCCTCGTCTGCGCGCTCTTCGGCTTCTATCTGGCGGGCACCGCCATCGCACCGAGCATCACCGCGGGCGGCCAGAGCCTGGCCGGCCTGCTGGGCGGAATCAAGTTCTGACGCCACTCACCCCCTTCCACCACTCCAGGAGTACGACGTGTCCCGGCGACCACTCCCCCGCATTCTGAGCAACGGCGGCGCGCAGCTCGCGCGCGGCCGAGAGATCGCGCGGTCGGCCGCCGACAGCGCCACCGACGTGCTCCACCCGCTGATCACGGTCTCCCGTGGTCTGCGGAAGCTGGCCGCGACCGCGCGCGCCAAGTGGGCCGCGACCCCCAAGGAACGGCGCGGTCCCACGCTGTTCCTGGTCGCGGCCTGCGTCCTGGTCGTCGCCCTCGTGCCGTACGGGCCGCTCCTCGCGCTCGTCGCGCTCATGGGCGCCGCCGCGTGGAAGGGGCGTGAGAGACCGGTCGTGAAGACCGGCCCCGACGAGGCGGAGGTGGCCCGGCTGAAGGGGCTCTACGAGGCCCTGGTGCCGTACTTCTCCGTCCCCGAGGACCCCGACCCGCTCTTCGCCCACGGCGGCGACTGGGCCCGGGCCTTCGGCGACCACGCCTTCGACGACAGCGGCCGCCTGACGCGGCTGCGGATCTCCTACCCTCCGTACTTCACCGACGGCGAGGCCGCCTCGCGCGCCCGCATCGAGCAGCTCCTGCACGCCAAGTCGGGGCGCGGCCGCGAGTACCTCTTCGACTGGGACGAGGAGGGCAACCGGCTCGTCATGCACGTGCTGCCCGCCCTCCCGACCACCATCGCCGCCCAGCGGTTCGTCACCGCCCCCGGCGAGACCGTCCTCGGCTTCACCGACGCCGACGCCGTGCAGCGGACCGTGCCGGTCGTCTCGGCGGACGGCTCCGAGGACGCGCCGGCCGTCGTCTGGCGCACCGGCCCCCGCTCCACCGAACCGCACCTGCTCGCCGTCGGCCAGCCCGGCAGCGGCACCACCTCCCTGCTGCGCTCCCTGGCGCTCCAGGCGCTCGCCCACGGCGACGTGCTGATCGTGGACGGAGCCGGCGCCGGCGAGTACGCCTGCCTGGTCGGCCGCGACGGCGTCCTCGGCGTCGAGAGCGAGCTGTCCGGCGCCCTGGAGAGCCTGGAATGGGCCTCCCACGAGACCGAGCGGCGGCTGATCACCGCGAACCGCGCCCGGCAGGCCGGGCACCCCGCCCCCGCGGACACCCGCCGCCCGCTGTGGATCCTCCTCGACCGCCCCGGCGTCCTCGGCCACCTGGCCGCCGCCGAGGGCCGGCCCGACCCCCAGGAGCTGCTCCAGGTGCCGCTGCGGCACGGACGGGCGGCCCAGGTGACGGTGGTGGTGGCGGAGCAGTTCGACACCGCCGACGCGCTCCACGAGGGGGTACGCGCGCACACCCGCGCCCGCGTGGTCCTCGGCCCCGCCTCCCCCGAGCAGATCGCCGCGGTGCTGGGCGCCGCGCCGCACACCACGCCGACCCCGCAGGTCCCGCCGGGCCGCGGCTACGCCCGCCTCGGCACCGGCCCGGTCCTCCGCCTCCAGGTGCCGGCCACGCCCGACCCGTACGACGACGCCGTCGGCGACACCGACCGGCAGGCCGTCCTCGACCTCCTGCCGGAGCGGCGGGCGGCGGCCACGGTCGCCCTGGAGAAGGTCCCGGAGGCGGCGGCCGAGCCGACCCCCGGCCCCTCCCCGCTTCACACCCCGGTGCCCGCGGAGAGCTGACCCCACCGGATCCAGAAGTTTGGATCCAGAAGACCGAATCCAGGAGACCGGATCCAGGAGACCGGATCCAGGAGACCGGATCCAGGAGACCGGATCCAGGAGACGGTGAAGGCCGGTACGGACCCCAGGTCCGTACCGGCCTTCACCGTCAACACGCACGCGGGGGAGCGCCCATGGCGGACGCCACACAAAAACAAAGGGGGAACAACCCCGGGCCCCCCACAGAAAAAGACAGCCGG
>NZ_JBEYEI010000032.1:0-54267 GCF_040633895.1 Streptomyces sp. NPDC007863 | reverse complement strand
ACGGAGCGATCTTCGCCTCCGCCAGCGCACGCACCGACTCCCGGAGCATCTCGTGCTCCTCGGACGTCCGGTACAGGTCGAAGTCCTTGCCCATGGTTTCGAGCTCCCTGGAATGCTTGTGGCACTGAGTACCCTCAGCAAAACACACTCAGTGCCATGATGCCAGAGCGCCCCGACGGCGGGGTGCCGTCGGGGCGCATATCAGACTGGTCGGTATGTTTTTGTGGGCGCTCCGGTTACGCGTGGACGTCGGCCGGGACGTCGTCCCGGCGGTGCCGCCCCGCCTCGTACTCGGCGGCGAGGGCCCGCCCCCGCTCCGCGCTCATGTCCAGCTCCAGCAGGATCGACGGCGTACATATCGACGGGATCAGATGCTTCATCAGCACCGTCGTCCGATGCGGAAGATCATTGCGATCGCACAGCACCGCGGACATCGTCTGGATTCCGGTGAACGCGCCGGAGAACAGTTCGGCCGTGTCCGTCACATTGACGTGGCGGAGCAGCTCGCCGCGCGCCCGCGCCACGGTGAGGATGTCCGAGACCTGGTCGACCCAGGCCTGGAACGGGATGGCGCGGTTGACACTCACGGCTCCACTGTCCAGGGCGAGCGCCACACTCGCCTGCACCAGCGGATCGTGCTGGAGGCGGTGGGCGAGCAGGAAGCCCTGGTCTATGAGCTCCTGGAGCTTGACCTCCTGCGGAGTGAGCGGCTCGTCGAGCAGCTGGGCGTCGAGGACGCCCATCGCGACCTCTTCCTTGGACGCAAAGTGAAAATACAGCGCACCCTTGGTCACTCCCGCGCGCGCGAGGATCTCCCCGACGGTGGCCCGCTCGTATCCGCGCTCCGCGAAGACGGTGGCGGCTGCTTCGAGGATCGTCCGTCGTGTTCGGATGGCACGCGCTTGTTGCGCCACAGGGCCCTCCCGCTGTCTCACTGTGTGCTTTCGCCGTGTGACGTGAAGCATTGAAAAAGAAACCGGAACGTACGTACCCTACGCCGGGCCGGGCATGACGCCCGGGGGGAAGGGTCACAGGGGGAACAGTCATGGACCGGCACAATCCACACGGGGAGACGACGGGGACGAGCGTCCCCGGAGAGTTCGTCCACCGGCACGATCCCCTGGACATCATCCCCACCGGCTGGACGCAGCTCGCGGAGAATCGCTTCTCCGTCTCCGCCGCCTGGTCCACCGGGCATCCCTTCTTCTCCCCGGTCGATGGCGACCGGCACGATCCGATTCTGGTCGCCGAGACCATACGCCAGGCGACGATGCTCATCGCCCACGCCGAGTACGACGTCCCCGTCGAGTCGCAGTTCGTCCTCTGGGACCTCTCCTACGACGCCGAGCCCGACGCCCTCCTGGTGGACGGCGGCGGCACCGACCTCACCGTCGACGTGATCCTCTCCGACGTGCGCGGCCGGGGCCGGGGGCTGCGGGCGCTGCGCACCACCACGGTCCTCACCCGGGACGGAAGCCTCGTGGCGACCGGGCGGGGCGTGGCGAGCTGCACCTCCGCCGCCGCGTACCGCCGGATCCGCGGCCCCCAGCTGGCCCTCCTCGGCCGGCCGGTGCCGCTCATATCCGGCATCGACCCCCAGACGGTCGGCCGGGAGCGGCCCGAGGACGTGGTCCTCGGAGCGGGCCCCCTGCCCGGCCAGTGGCAGCTGCGCGTCGACACCGGCCACCCCACGCTCTTCCGCCGCCCCAACGACCACGTCCCCGGCATGCTGCTCCTGGAGGCGGCCCGCCAGGCGGCGCACGCCACCGCCGGGTCCGAGAAGTTCTTCCCCTCGGTGATGAACGTCTCCTTCCACCGCTACGCCGAGCTCGACACCCCGTGCTGGATCACGGCCGAGGCCGTCCCCGCCCTCGACCCCGAGTCGTACGCCGTGCGGGTCTCCGGGCGCCAGGACGGCCAGTCCGTCTTCACCTGCACCTTCTCCTCGCCGACCGGCGCCGTCGCGCTCGCCGACGTCGACCGCCGCCTCGCCGGCTGACCGCCCGGCCGCGTCCGCCCCTCTCACCGGAAGATCGTCATGGGAACCCGCCTCCTCGTCACCGGCGCCACCGGCTTCATCGGCGGCCGGGTCGCCGCCGCGGCCGCCGCGCACCCCGATCTCGACCGGGTGCGCCTGCTCGTCAGGAACCCGGACGCGGCCCCCGCCGCGCACCCGCAGGCCCCGGCCGGCGGCGCCGTCGTCGAGACCGTCCAGGGCGACGTCCGGGACGCCGGCAGCCTGCGCCGGGCCTGTGAAGGGGTCGACGCCGTCATCCACTGCGCCTCCGCGATCGGCGGCGAGGAGGAGCTCCTGCGGGCCGTCAACGACCACGGCACCCGCGACCTCGTCGACGCCGCCCGCCGGGCCGGAGCAGGCCGGATCGTCTCCCTCAGCACGGCGTCCGTGCACGGCCGGGGCCCCTTCCGGGCCGCCGCCCCCGACACCCTCCCGCTCGCCCCCGTGTCGGCGACCAGCCGGACCCGCGCCGCGGGCGAGCGGTACGTCCTGGACGCCGGCGGCACCGTCCTGCGCCCGCACCTCGTCTACGGGACCGGGGACCGGCAGGTCGTCCCCGGAATCCTGACGCTGCTCGCCGCGCTGCCCGGGCCGCTCGCCGGCAGCGGCTCGCTCCACTCGCTCATCGAGGTGGAGAGCCTGGCGGGCGCCCTGCTCGGCGCCGCGCTCTCCCCGGCCACCGGGCCCGGCGCGTACTACCTCGCCCACCCGGACCCGGTCTCCGACGACGAGCTGCTCGCCGCCGTCGACCCCCTGCTCCCGGAGTCGGTGCGGGCCGCCCGGGGTCCCGCCGTGGACTTCGCCGAGGCCCGGACGCTGCTGGCCGGGAACCCGCTCGCCGCGCACCACCTGGAGATGTTCGGCCTGGACCACTGGTTCGCCGACGAGCGCCCCTGGACCGACTTCGGCCGCGGCCCGGGCCCCGGTTTCACCGCCGTCTTCCCCCGCCACCTGAGCTGGTACCGGCGACTTCTCGCCGAGCGCGCGGAAGCGTCATAGTCCGTCACCTCGGCGGCCCCGCCGCGCGTCTATGGTGGGGGCACGATGACCAGTTTCCGTGAGAGTGTTCGGTCCCTGCTCCGGGAGCAGGTGCTCGATGCCGCCTATGGGCTCGTGGCGGCCGACGGGTGGGGCGTGCTGCGGATGACCGCCATCGCGCGGGCCGCGGGGATCAGCCGGCAGACGCTCTACAACGAGTTCGGGTCCAAGGAGGCCATCGGCGGTGCGCTCGTCCAGCGCGAGCTGGAGCGGTTCCTGGTGGGGATCCAGCGGGAGCTGGACGCGCACCGGGGACAGCTGGAGCGGGCCGCGCGGGCCGGGGTGCGGTACACCCTCCAGCAGGCCGTCGACAATCCGCTGATCAAGAGCGTGCTGCTGGCCGCCCGGGGCGGGGCCGACGCCGATCTGCTCGCGTACCTGACCACGCGCACCGAGCCCGTCTTCGGCACCGCGATGACCCTGCTCGACGCGTACGCGATCGAGGCCTGGCCCGATGTGGACGAGGAGTCGCGGGGGCTCGCGGTCGAGACCATCGTGCGGCTCACCGTCAGCCACATCGTCCAGCCCGTCGCACCGCCCGAGGAGTCCGCGCGGCGGATCGCCCGCGTCACCGCGCGGGTCGCCTACCCGGGCGGCGCTCCCGCCGCCTGACCGGGAGCGGATCGGCCCGGCAGCGCTCAGGACGCGGTCAGGACGCGGTCAGGGGGACCGCGGCCGACAGGACCGTGCCCTCGCCCGGCGCCGACTCGACCGTCAGGGTGCCGCCCAGCTGGTGGGCCCGGGTGCGGATCGCCGGCAGGCCGTGCCCCCGGACGCCGCCGCCCGCGCCGACCGCCGCCGGGTCGAAGCCCCGGCCGTCGTCGGCGATGTCCAGGACGACCTGGTCGTCGAGGTACGTGAGGGTGAGCGCGGCGGTACGGGCGTTCGCGTGCTCCCGTACGTTGGCGAGCGCGCCCTGCGCGATCCGGAGGAGCGCCGACTGGACCCGGTCCGGCAGCGGGCGGGCCGGGACGCCCTCGATGTGGCAGCGGACGGCGAGGCCGCCGGTGGAGTCCCGGCGGGCCAGGGTGCGCAGGGCCTCGTCCAGGCCGCCGCCCCCGGCGAGGTCGGCGGGGGCCAGATCGTGGACGAAGCGGCGGGCCTCGGTGAGGTTGTGTTCGGCGATCGCGGTGGCCGCGCGGACGTGCCGGTGGGCCGTCTCGGGGTCCGAGCGCCAGGTGCGGTCGGCGGCCTGGAGCAGCATCTGCTGGCTGGACAGGCCCTGGGCGAGGGTGTCGTGGATCTCCATGGAGAGCCGCTGCCGCTCGGCGAGGGTGCCCTCGCGGCGCTCGGTGGCGGCCAGCTCCCTGCGGGTGCGGACGAGGTCCGCGATGAGCTCGCGCTGCCGTCGGGTCTGCTGGTCCATGCGGACGAAGACGGCGACGCAGATCGCGGCGATCGCCGGCGGCGCGAGCAGGATGTCGAACTCGAAGCGGCCCGCGAGCCGCAGCTGCGCGGTGACCGAGACGACCGTGAGCACCCCGATGAAGCAGGCGGCGACCGGCGGCCGCAGATCGCGCAGTCCGAGGTAGAAGAGCGGGATCGAGCACCAGGCGAAGCTCGGGGCCAGGAAGACCAGCGCGATCCACGTGGCCGCGCAGGCGCCGAGCCACACGTGCCGCCGGGCCCGGTCGTCGGCGAGCGCGGGCTCGGCCACGTACAGCACCGCGAGCAGGGCGGCGAGGGTGACCACCCAGGGGGCGATCCCCTCGCCGGTGTGCCGCATCAGGAAGCGGGTCAGCGAGGAGCCGAGCAGCAGGAAGAAGCCCACGTGCAGCAGGACCCGGAACCAGCGGGCCCCGTCGTCCGCCGGCCGCGCGTCCCCTTCGGGGCCCGCCGCCGTCCCCGTCCCGTCCCACCGCGCCATGCCGTGCCGCACCTCTCCGCCGCCCGTCGATCGGATGAACGGAGCAAACCTCTCATATCCGCCGCCCGGGGCGCGTGTCCGGGCCGGTCAGCCGACGTGGACGCGGGGCCGGCGGTCGCGGTCGGGCTCCGCCTCGCGCAGCACCTCGCGGGTGGTCGGCGCGACCTCGCCCCGGCCGAGGAGGAAGAAGCGGAAGAAGTTGGCGAAGGGGTTGCCCTCGGTCCACTCGAAGTAGATGTGGGGGCGGGTGCCGGTGAGGTCCCGGGAGTGCAGGAGGAGCGCGGCCAGCGCGTTGGGGACGGAGGAGGACTCGACGGTGAGGACGCGGTAGCGGTCGTGGAGGACCTCGCCGCGGACGGTGAGCCCGGCCTCGAACTCGGAGGGGTCGGTGACGGTGACCTCGACGAAGACGAAGTCCTCCGTCGTCGGCAGGTCGTTGTCCGCCCGGATCTGGTCGATCTTGTCGCGGTACTCGGCGACGTCCCGCGCGTCCGGCTCGTTGGCGATGAAGCGGGGGGTGCGGTGGGAGATGTCGCGGATGAAGCGTTCCGCCATGGCGTCGAGCTCGACGTGGGTGACGCGGAGCTCGAAGGCGCGGCCGAGGCGGGAGAGGAGGGAGATGAGGATGATGCCGGCGATGAAGCAGGCGCCGATCTTCACGCCGTCCGGGCGCTCGATGACGTTGACGACCGTGGTGTAGAGGAAGACGACGGAGATGATCCCGAAGCCGATCGTCCAGCCCTTCTGCCCCGCCTTGCGGGCGGCGATGGTCACGGCGATGGCGGCCGAGCAGATGAGGACGAGGACGCCGGTGGCGTACGCGCCGCCCTGGGCGTCGACGTCGGCGTCGAAGATCCACGTCACCAGGAACGCGACCAGGGTGAAGACGATGACCATCGGGCGGACGGCCCGCGCCCAGTGCGGTGCCATGCCGTACTTGGGGAGGTAGCGGGGCATCAGGTTGAGCAGGCCCGCCATGGCGGAGGCGCCGGCGAACCAGAGGATGAGGATGGTGGAGACGTCGTAGACGGTGCCGAAGGTGTTGCCGAGGTACTCGTGGGCCAGGTAGGCCAGGGCGCGGCCGTTGGCCTTGCCGCCGGACTCGAACTCCTCGTGCGGGATCAGCACGGTGGTGATGAAGCTGGTGCAGATCAGGAAGACGCTCATGATCAGCGCCGCGGTGGTGAGGAGCTTCTTCGTGTCGCGGATCCGCCCGGCGGGCTTCGCCTCGGTGTCGCCCTCGTCGCCCTTGACGTGCGGCATGACGGCGACGCCGGTCTCGAAGCCGGACAGGCCCAGGGCGAGCTTGGGGAAGACGATCAGCGCGACGCCGATCATGACGAAGACGTTGCCGTGTTCCTGGGTGAGGGCGGCGGTCCAGTCGGTGACCACGTGGCCCTCGGTGATCACCTGCCACAGGCCGGTCACGACGACGACGGCGTTGAGGGCGAGATAGACGCCGACGAGGGCGACGGCGACGCCGATCGCCTCCAGGAAGCCCTTGAGGAAGACCGCGCCGAGCAGCGCGATCAGCACCATCGTGATGATCACCTGCTTGTCGTGCAGGGCCGATTCCAGGTGGGGGTTCTCCACCAGGTGGGTGGAGGCGTCGGCCGCCGACAGCGTGATGGTGATGAGGAAGTCGGTCGCCGCGAAGCCCAGCAGCGTCAGGACGAAGAGCTTGCCCTTCCAGAACGACAGGAGCCGCGACAGCATCGCGATCGAGCCCTCGCCGTGCGGGGACTCCTCGGCCACCCGCCGGTAGACCGGCAGCGCGCCCGCCAGCGTCACGATCACCAGCACGATCGTCGCGACGGGGGAGAGCAGGCCGGCCGCGAGGGCGGCGATGCCGGGCTGGTAGCCGAGGGTGGAGAAGTAGTCGACACCGGTCAGGCACATCACCCGGTACCAGGGCTGCCCCCGGTGCCCGGCGTCCGGAGCGGTCTCCTTCGGACGGGAGGGTTTGCCCTTGCCCATGTCGGACAGGCCCTCCAGCATCCACGCGCGCAGCCGGCTCGTGCGCGTGTCGTTCGCGGTGGACATGGGGGCTCCCGGACTGACTGGTGAGGGTGGGGTGGGGCCCGCCGACCGGCGGGCCGGGTCAGCCTAAGCAGCGGGACCGGCCCGGATCCGCGCCAGCGCGTCAGGGAACCGTCAAGATCCGACGGTCGGGCGTCGGCCATCTCACACCCGCACGCCGCGCCTCCGGAGCGCGACCCCGCGTCACGCTCCGCCGGGGCCTCGCCCCTACAGCCAGCCGTTGCGCCGGAAGCCGCGGTGGATGACGTAGCACGCCGTCGCGATCACCCCGAGGACCAGCGGGTAGCCGTACGTCCAGCGCAGCTCCGGCATGTGGTCGAAGTTCATGCCGTAGACCCCGCAGACCATCGTCGGCACGGCCACGATCGCCGCCCACGCGGTGATCTTCCGCATGTCCTCGTTCTGCGCCACCGTCACCTGCGCCAGGTGCGCCTGCAGCACCGAGTCGAGCAGGGTGTCGTACGAGGCGATCTGCTCGGTCACGCGGGAGAGGTGGTCGGTGACGTCCCGGAAGTACGCCCGGATCTCCGGGTCCACCAGCGGCATCGGCCGGGTCGCGAGCGCCGTCAGCGGGCGGGCGAGCGGGGCGACGGCCCGGCGCAGTTCGAGCAGCTCCCGCTTGAGCTGGTAGATCCGGCCCGCGTCGCCGCGGTCGGCCTGCGCGGAGAAGACCGCGTTCTCGATCGCGTCGAGGTCGGTCTGCACCGCGTCCGCGACGGCGAGGTAGTCGTCGACGACGTGGTCGACGACGGCGTGCAGCACCGCCGACGGGCCCTTGGTCAGCTGCTCGGGCAGCTCCTCCAGGGCCTCGCGCAGGGGACCGAGGGAACCGTGCCCGCCGTGCCGGACGGTGATGACGAAGTCGGGCCCGACGAAGGCCATCAGCTCGCCGGTCTCCACCACCTCGCTGGTCGCCGTCAGCTCCTCGTGCTCGACGTACCGGACCGTCTTCAGGACGGCGAAGAGCACGCCGTCGTACTCCTCGATCTTGGGGCGCTGATGGGCGTGGACGGCGTCCTCGACGGCCAGCGGGTGCAGGCCGAACAGCTCGGCGAGGACCGTCAGCTCCTTCTCCGCCGGCTCGTGCAGGCCGATCCACACGAAACCGTCGCCGGTGCGCCGCACATGCCGCAGCGCCTGCTCGGCGCCGCCGCCCCGGACGGGGCGCCGCACCCCGTCGGCGTACACCACGCAGTTGACGACCGCGCTGCCGAGCGGCGAGCGCGCCGGGTGGCTCAGGTCCACGGTGCGGCGGTAGGTCCGGCGGACGGCGGTGCGCAGGCGCTGGATCACGGACACGGTGGTACTCCTTCGGCAGACCGGGCCAGTGTGCCACCGCCCGGCGCCGAGGTCAGCCCGCCGCCGGAGGTGCGCCGAGGACGCGGTCGAGGTACGGATTGGAGAGGACGCCGGAGGGGTCGAGGGAGTTCCGCAGGGCCACGAAGTCGTCGAAGCGCTCGTAGCGGGGACGCAGCTCCTCCGCGCCCAGGTCGTGCATCTTGCCCCAGTGCGGGCGGCCGCCGTAGGAGCCCAGGATCTTCTGGCAGGCGTCGAAGTACCGGCGGTACGGCATCCGGTGGTACTGGTGGAAGGCGATGTAGCAGCTCTCCCGGCCCTGCGCGGTGGAGAGCCAGATGTCGTCGGCGGCGGTGAAGCGGACCTCCAGCGGGAACGACACCGGCTCGCCGTGGGCGTCGATCCACGTCCGCAGCTCGCGCAGCGCCTCGGCCGCGTGGGCGCGGGGGATCGCGAACTCGCCCTCGTGGAAGCGGACGTCGCGCACCGAGGCGAAGATCCGGTACGCGTGGTCCGTCCAGGTCCGGGAGGACATCGCGCGCGCGGCGAAGCGGGTGATCGGCGGCACCAGGCGGGGCAGCCGGGTGCCGAGCCGGTTCAGCGCCTCGAAGGCGGGGCCGCTCACGGCCTCGTCGAGGCGCCGGGAGAAGTCGCCGATGGGGGAGAGGGGCGTGTCGCCGGGCAGCCGGCGGAAGCGGCGGGTGAGCGTGGTCTCGCTGTGCGGGAACCAGAAGAACTCGAAGTGGTCGTTGTCCGCGACGAGTTCGTCGAGCCGGCCGAGGGTCTCCGCCACCGGCATCGAGGCGTCCCGGGCGTGCAGGGCGTACAGCGGGACGGTCTGGAGGGTGACCTGGGTGATGACGCCGAGCGCCCCGAGGCCGACCCGGGCCGCCGCGAAGAGCTCCGGCCGCTCCGTCTCCGAACAGACCGTCACCGACCCGTCGGCGAGGACGAGTTCGAGCGCCCGGACCTGGGTGGCGATGCCGCCGAAGCGGACGCCCGAGCCGTGGGTGCCGGTGGAGATCGCGCCCGAGACCGTCTGCCGGTCGATGTCGCCCATGTTCTCCAGGGCGAGGCCGTGCGAGGCGAGCAGCGGGTTCAGCTTCCACAGCGGCATGCCGGCGCCGACGGTGACGAGTCCGGTCTCCGCGTCCACGGAGACGGCCGCGTCGAGCCGGTCGAGGCGCAGCTGCACCCCGGGGGCGACGGCGACGCCGCTGAAGGAGTGGCCCGAGCCGATCGCCTTGACCCGCAGCCCGTCCCGTACCGCGTCCTTCACGGCCGCCGCGACGTCCTCGGTGCTCGCCGGGCGCAGCACCCGGCGGGGGCGGGCCTCCTCGTTCCCGGCCCAGTTGCGCCAGACGGCGCCGTTCTCGCTGCTGCTCATGCCGGGCGGTCCCTTCGGCCGGAGTGGCGGGTTACCGCCGGTTCTCATTGTCCGGAAGGGTGGACTTGGACAAGCGTCCAAGTCAAGGGTCGCGGAGTCTTGACTTGGACGGACGACCAAGAGACCGTGACGGCGTCGCCACCGGTTCCGGAGAAGCCCCGCACGGTCCCCGAGCGGGTTCACGGACGGGTTCACGAACGGGTCCGCAGGTCCCCGAACAGGTCCACGAAAGGCCGCCCACCATGGCAAGCGCCCGCCCCGACGCCGCAGCCGCCGCCGTGCCCCTCCCGCGCCCCGCCGGCTTCGCCGACCTGGAGAAGGCGACCGCCGGCCTCCAGCCGCCCTTCGCCGTCGTCGACCTGGGCGCCCTGCGCGCCAACGCCGCCCAGATGGCCCGCCGCGCCGGCGGCAAACCGATCCGCCTCGCCAGCAAGTCGCTCCGCTGCCGCGCCCTCATCGACGAGGTCCTCACCCACCCCGGCTTCTCCGGCGTCCTCGCCTTCACCCTCCCCGAGGCCCTCTGGCTCGCCGCCCGCGACCCCGCCGCCGACGTCCTCGTCGGCTACCCCACCGCCGACACCGACGCGCTGCGCCGCCTCGCCGCCGACGAGGACGCCGCCGCCCGCGTCACCGTCATGGTCGACTCGCCCGAACAGCTCGACCTCCTCACCACGGCGATCGGCCCCTCCGGGCCGCCCGTGCGGGTCTGCCTCGACCTCGACGCCTCCCTCCGCCTGCTCGGCGGCCGCGTCCACCTCGGCATGCGCCGCTCCCCGCTGCACGCCCCCGCGCAGGCGGCGGCGCTGGCCCGCGCCGTCGTCGCCAGGACGCGACTGCGGCTCGTCGGCGTCATGGCGTACGAGGGCCAGATCGCGGGCGTCGGCGACGCCCAGCCGACCCAGGCCCGGCCGATGCGCGCCGCCGTCCGCGTCGTCCAGCAGCTCTCCGCCCGCGAACTGCGCGCCCGCCGCGCCGCCGCCGTCCGCGCCGTGCGGGAGGTGGCGCCGCTGGAGTTCGTGAACGGCGGCGGCACCGGCAGCCTGGAGTCCACCTCCGCCGAGCCCGCCGTCACCGAACTCGGCGCCGGCTCCGGGCTCTACGCCCCCGCGCTCTTCGACCACTACCGGGGCTTCAGCCCGCTGCCCGCCGCCTTCTTCGCGCTCGCCGTGGTCCGCCGCCCCGCCCCCGGCCACGTCACCGTCCTCGGCGGCGGGTGGGCGGCCTCCGGCGCGCCCGGCCCCGACCGGCTCCCCGTCCCCGTCCACCCGGCCGGGCTGCGGATGCTCGGCGCCGAGGGCGCGGGCGAGGTGCAGACCCCGCTGACCGGACCGGCGGCCGACACCCTCCGGGTCGGCGACCGCGTCTGGTTCCGGCACGCCAAGGCGGGCGAGCTGTGCGAGCGCGTCGACACCCTCCACCTCGTGGAGCACGACCGGATCGTCGACGCCGTCCCCACCTATCGCGGCGAGGGCATGGCCTTCCTGTAGGGCCTCGGCCCGGGGCCCCGACGCGCCCCCTGCGGTACGTTGACCCGGCCCGACGTCCCCACCCTCCCCGAGGAGCCCGCGCCATGCCCCGACTCTCCGCCGCCGAGCGCCGCGAGCAGCTGGCGGAGGCGGCGATCCGGGTCATGATCCGCGACGGCGTCGGCAAGGCCACCACCCGGGCCGTCGTCACCGAGGCCGGGGTGCCGCTCGGCGCCTTCCACTACTGCTTCCGCTCCAAGGAGGAGCTGTTCCAGACCGTCATCGAGCGGATCATGGAGCGGAACCTCCCGCCGGCCGACCTCGCCCACCCCGAGGGCGCGACGCCCTTCGAGAAGGTCCGCGCCGTCCTCCACGCCTACTGGGAGCAGGTCCTGGCCCGCCCGGACGAGCACCTGGTCACGTACGAGGTCACCCAGTACGCGCTGCGCCGCCCCGGCCTCGCCGACCTGGCCCGCCGTCAGTACCGGCACTACCTGGACGTGAACCGCGCCCACCTGGAGTCGATGGCCCGGGCGGCCGGTCTCGCCTGGACCGTCGACCTGGCGGTCCTCGCCCGGCACGGCCTCGGCGTCCTCGACGGCCTCACCCTCACCTGGCTGATCGACCGCGACGACGAGCAGGCGCTGGCCGCGCTCGACGAGTACGCCCGCTACCTGGCGTCGGTCTCCGAGCCGCTCCCCGCCGCGTGACGCGTGGGGTCAGTGCTTCTCGCCTGCGGCGGGAGCGCCGGCGGCCGGGGCACCGGCGGCCGGGGCCGGGTTCGCCTTGACCGTGTACGTCACCGTCGGCTCCCGGCGGGTGCCGTCGGCCTTCATCTCCCGTGCCTCGGCCTTGAGGATCCGGGCCGCCTTGCCGGCGTTGCGGGCCAGCTCCGGCAGCTTCCGCGCGCCGACCACCAGGGCGACGACGACCAGCAGGATCGCGATCTCGCTCAGACCGAACATGGGGTGACACTCCTGGCGGGGACGGGACGGGGGTCCTGACCCGCGTCAATCTACAGGGGCGTAGAAGAACCGGGTAGGGTCGCCCCCCGAACGATGAACGGCACCCGGGTGGCCCGGACGAGCGGCCGGGAACGGGAAGGCGGACGAGGGATGAAGAAGCGGGACGCCGAAGGCGCGGAGCCCGGCGCCGCCGCGCCCCGGCGCGGCCAGGGCGAGCTGGAGGCACAGGTCCTCGCGGCGGTGCGGGCCGCCGGGGGACCGGTCACCGCGGGCCGGGTGCGGGAACGGCTCGGCGGGGGACTCGCGTACACCACCGTCATCACCATCCTCACCCGCCTCCACGCCAAGGGCGCCGTCGCCCGCGAGCGAGCCGGCCGCTCCTTCGAGTGGACCGCCGTCGCCGACGAGGCCGGGCTCGCCGCGCTCCGCATGCGCCGGCTGCTCGACGGCGAGGGCGACCGGCAGGCCGTCCTCACCCGCTTCGTCACCACCCTCCCCGCCTCCGACGAACAGCTCCTGAGGGCCCTGCTGGCCCGTGCGGAAGAAGGAGGGGAAGGGGAAGAGGAAGGGGAAGGGGAAGAGGAAGGGGAAGGGGAAGAGGGAAGAGAAAGGGCGACGGGGGAGGGGTGATCCCATGGGCGTCTTCGTCTTCCTGCCGCTCGTGCTGCCGCTGACCGCCTGGCCCGTCGCGCGCCTCGCCGAGCACCACCTGCACCCGCGCGCCGCGACCCGGCTGCTCACCGCCGTCGCCGCCGTGCTCGCCGTCTGCAGCACGCTCTGCCTCGCGCTCCTCATGGTCGTGGGCACCGCCCAGCTGCCCGGCAACCCGCTGCCCGACGCCTGGTCCGACCCGGAGGTGCGGGCCGCCCTGCCCCACGACGAGATCGCGGGCCGGGCGGCGATCCCGGCGCTCCTCGCGCTGGTCGCGGTCTGCGGCCGGGTGCTGCTGCGCCACCGGAGCGTCCGCCGGCGGGCCGCCCGCGCGCTCGCGGGGCTGCCGGACACGCCGGTCGCGGTCCTGCCGGACCCGGAGCCGTACGCGTACGCCCTGCCGGCGGCGGCGGCGCGCCGCTCCCGGGGCCGGATCGTGGTCAGCCGGGGCATGCTCGACCGGCTCGGCCCGGCCGAGCGGCGGGCCCTCTTCGCCCACGAGCGGGCGCATCTGACGGGGCGCCACGACCGGCTGCTGCTCGTGGCGCGGCTCGCCGCGGCGGCCAATCCGTTCCTGCGCCCGCTGCGCACGGCCGTCACGTACTCGGCCGAGCGGTGGGCGGACGAGGAGGCGGCCGTACGGGTCGGCAGCCGGCGCGTGGTGGCGCGGGCCATCGGGCGGGCGGCGCTGGCCCCCGGCGGCGCGCGGCCGATGGCCCTGCCGGGCTTCGCCGTCGCCGGGCCCGTGCCGCGCCGGGTCGCCGCGCTCCTCGCGCCGCCGCCCGCCCCGCGCGCCTGGCCGCCGGCCGGCACCGCGGTCGGCCTCGCCCTGTGGGGCGCGGTCGTCGGCGTCGCGGTCTCGGCCCTCTCCTCGGCCAACTCGGCGCTGGCGCTCTACGCGGTCCTCAAGGCGGCGACCCCGCTCTGACGGCCCCTCGCGGAGGGTGCGGCTCAGAGGTCGAACTCGTGCGGGGGCAGGCCGAGGGCGAAGCAGGCCTCGCGGACGACGGCCCGCTCGGTGGGGTCGAAGTGGCCGTCGGCCCCGCCGATGACGATGCCGATCTGGACGACGGCCCGCGCCTCGGCCGGCTTCTTCCCCGCCTTGGCGACCTCCTGGAGGACGGCGACCTTCCCGAAGTCGAAGTCGGCGGCGAGCCGGTCGAGCTGGGCGTCGAAGCGCCGCTGGAGGTCGGCCGCGTCGAAGTTCCGCAGCACCTCGTTGGCGGCGATCAGCTGGGCCACCCGCCGCCGCTCGGCCGGGTCCACGCTCCCGTCGGCCGCGGCGACCAGCGCGCACATCGCCATGCTCGCGTCCCGGAAGGCCCCGCTGGTCAGTTCGTTCTTCCGCGCGGTCAGCTGGGTCTGCATGGTCGAGGCGGACTCCCTGATCCGGTCCCACAGCGCCATCGTCGGCTCACACTCCCTCGGTCGAACTTCTACAGTGCTGTAGAAGTTACCAGCCCGAAAAGGCGTGGCCGGGACGGGGGAGGGCTGTTACGGTCGGCTCCATGTGCTCCGTCATCCCGAACTTCCGCGCGAACCGGCTCCGTTCCGCACGCTGACCACGGTCCCGGCCCACCCCGGCCCGTCCGCGCGCCCGTAGCCGCGCCTTTCCCAGGCGTGCTCCCACGGGTTCCCGCGCGCCGCCGCGGGCTGTCGCGCCTTCGTGCCTTCGTGCGGTCACGTCTTCGTGCCGTCGCGCTGTCGCGCCTTCGCGTCCGCCGGTCCCGAGGTCCACGCGTCCACCGTTTCGCCTCAGGATGACGAGGATCCCTCCCATGCGCTCAGACCAGCGCCCCACCTTCGTGTTCGTGCACGGCGGTTCCAGCAACGCCCGTGCCTGGACCCCGCTCCGCAACGAGCTGGCCCTGCGCGGCCACCGCTCGTACGCCGTCGACCTGCCCGGTCACGGCGACACGGCCACCGGCCCCGCCGCCTACCACCGGCCCGGCGCGGACCGTGCCGGCCTCACCCGCGAGCCCTCCCCGATGAGCGGCGTCACCCTCGCCGACAACGTCCGCCACGTCGTCGGCGTCCTGCGGAGGCTCGCCGCCCACGGCCCCGTCGTCCTCGCCGGCAACAGCCTCGGCGGGCTCACCCTCACCGCCGTCGTCAACGCCGCCCCCGAGCTCGTCGACCGGGTCGTCTACCTCTCGGCGCTCTGCCTCGCGGACCCCGCCATGCTCACCGAGCCGTGGGACGTCGTCGACGACAACCTGCTCGACGCGGCGGCGGCCCGCATCGCCGTCCCCCACGAGGCCCCGGACGGCGACCCCGGAGTCGTCCGCCTCGACTGGCGCCGCGCCCACGCCGACCCGGAGACCTTCGCCGCGCTGAAGGCCGCCATCATGGCCGACGCCCCCGACCCCCTCTTCCGTCACTTCCTCGACACGCTCGACGCGGACGAGAACCACGCCGTCCTGGAAGCGGGCGCGCTGATCCGGCCCGAGGCCTGGCGCAGGGTCCCCCACACCTACGTCCGCCTCTCCGCCGACCGCGGCCTCACCCCGGCCGTCCAGGACCACATGATCCGCAAGGCGGACGCGCTCACCCCCGACCACCCCTTCGACGTGCACACCCTGCCCACCTCGCACGTCGGGTACTGGAACCGGCCCGGACTCTTCGCCGACCTCCTCACCCGACTGACCTGACCTGACCCGGCCCGACCCGACCTGACTCGGTCCGGTCCGACCCGACCCGACTCGGTCCCGTCCGGCCCGGTGGCCGCCGTACTCCCACGGTGGTCACCGGGCCGTCCGGCCGCGTCACCCGATGGTGTGCACTCTCCCCCCGCGCCGGGGGCGTACGCCTCGGTAGTGGTCCAGAGGCCGCGCGCCCGCTCCCTAGACTCCGCGCCCATGTCGCTCTGGCTGCTCAACCACTTCAGCTCCTTCACCCTCGCCGTCGTCCTCGTCGGCGGGACCGTCGTCCTCGCCGTCGCGGGCAGCGTGCTCCTCCGCCGCCGTCACCCGTCGCTCGCCGAGGGGGAACACAACGACATGGTCGGCGTGACCCTCGGGATGTTCGGCGCGATCTACGGGATCATCCTCGCCTTCGTGATCGTCACCCTCTGGACCCAGCTGGAGAGCACCCAGACGATCGTCGCCGCCGAGGCCACCGACGTCGCCCTCATCGCCCGGGACGCCGCCGCCTTCCCGCCGCCCGTCCGGGCCGGGCTCGACGCCGCGCTCAGCGACTACGTCCACACCGTCGTCGAGCAGCAGTGGCCGCTGATGCGCGAGGGCGTGCCGCGGTACGGCGCCACCGAGCGCAGCCTCGTCCAGGCCTTCGAGGTGCTCCAGGCGTACGACCCGAAGACCCCGCGCGAGGAGGTGTTCTACGAGGAGGCCGTCTCCCACCTCAACGACGTCGCCGCCCAGCGCCGCGCCCGGATCACCATGGCCGAGCAGGAACTGCCGCCGCTGCTCCAGGTCCTCGCCTTCGGCGGCGCGCTCGTCCTCGTCCCGCTGACCTTCCTGTACGGGATGCGGCGGCTGCGGATCCAGCTGCTGTTCGTCGCCGCCGTCGCCGCGCTGATCGGCTTCAGCCTGCTGCTCGTCCTCGTCCTGGACCGGCCCTTCGCCGGCGATCTGAGCGTCAGCCCCGCCCCGTACAAGGAGGGCGCGCTGGCCCGCTACTGGGAGCGGTGAGCCGCCCGTTCGGCCGCCGCCGGATGGCCGGGGAAGCGGCGGCGGCGTCTCATGGCGGGAAGACCGGCGAGGCGGGGCGGGAGGCGGCGCGATGTCGTGGGTGAACCGGCTGCGGAGTCTGCGCGCCGGCGCCGAGCGGCGCTTCCCGGTCCTGACCGAGGTGACCGAACGGCTCGTCGGCGGCAACCTCCTCGACGCCGGCACCCGCCTCGCCGCCCAGGCCTTCCTCGCCGCGATCCCGCTCCTCTTCGCCCTCGCCGCCTTCGCCCCCGCCCCGGTCCGCGACCAGCTCAGGGAGTCGCTGCGCTCCATGTTCGGCCTCACCGGCGGCGCCGACCAGGAGCTCCAGCAGGTCTTCGACCGGACCGCCGACGACGCGGTGCGGGAGACCACCGGCGCCGTCGGCGCCCTCGTCGCCCTGGTCTCCGCCACCAGCTTCAGCCGGGCCATGGCCCGCGTCTGCGAGCGCGCCTGGGGCCTGCCCAAGGCCGGGACCCGGATCGCCGCCTGGCGGTGGGCGGTCTGGCTGCTCGCCCTGGTCGTCGTCGTGTTCCTGCAGGCGCCGATCCGGGACGGCTTCGGCGCCGGCGCCTGGCTCGGCCTCCCGCTGTTCTTCCTCCTCGCCACCGGCGTCTGGCTGTGGACCCAGCACCTCCTGCTCGCCAACCGCGTGCCCTGGCTGCCGCTGCTGCCCGGGGCCCTGCTGGGCGCCGCCGCCTCCACCGCGCTCGGCGTCACCGCCCGCCTCTACATGCCGGGCGCGCTCAACCGTGCCCTCGCCGAGTACGGCTCCCTCGGCCTGGTCCTCACCCTGCTGTCCTGGCTGATCGTCGTCTGCGCCGCGCTGACCTTCGCCTTCACCATCGGAGCCGTACTCGCCCGGGAACCGGCCCTCGCCCGCCGGCTCGGCACCGACCGGATCGCCCCGGCGGGCGCCGCCCCCCACGGGGGTCCCGGGGATCCTGACGGGTGAGCGGCCGCCCCGGCCGGCCCAACGGCGGACCGCACCGGTGGTGGGCCGTCCGCCGCCCTCCGAGACTCCCCGCATGACACTGCTCACGCCCCGCCGCCCGGCCCGCCGCCGGCGGCGCGCCGGGACGACCGGCCTCGCCTGCGCCCTGGCGCTCGCGTCGGTCCCCGCCCTGGTCCTCGGCCCGGCCGCCGCCCCGGCGGCCGCCGCGACCCTCCCCGGGGGCCTCGGCCCCTGCGTCGGCGGCGATCCGCCGGGCTGCCCGAGCCCCTTCCCCCCGATCGACAACGGCGCGGTCAAGGGCCGTGACGACGCGGTCAACATCTACGTCGGCGCCGACTACCTGGTCAGGGGCCGGGCCGCCGAGGCCGAGGGCCGCGTCGTCGTCCTCGACGACTTCGACATGAACAAGGCCGCGCCCGGCATCTACAACATCGGCGAGGTCGGCGTCGGCTCGAAGGTGGCGCCCTCGGAGGGCGAGGACTGGCTCACCACCGGCGGCGACATCACGGTCGCCGCGGAGCAGCGGGTGCTGGCCGAGGCCGGGGTCGTACGCCACGCGGGCACCGTGACCGGCCTGGTCCAGGCCCCCCTCGAACAGGACGACGACGCCACCGCCCCCTACACCGCCCTGCGGGACGAGCTGACCGCCGCGAGCCAGTGCTACGCGCGCGTGGACGGCGCCCCGCGCACGCCCACCGGCACGGCCGTCAACCAGGGCGGCCAGACCCTCTTCACCGGCGACGGCAGCTCCGCGCTGCAGGTCTTCGACGTCGGCTTCGACATGGTCGCCGCGAACGGCGGCCAGCAGGGCATCGTCTTCGCCGGCATCCCCGCCGGCGCGACGATCCTCGTCAACGTCACCGGCGGCCCCGCCCGGACCCTCCACACCTACAGCGGCGGCATCGCCGACAACGACGACCCGCTCAACGCCTACCGCGAGCGGCTGCTGTGGAACTTCCCCGACGCCACCGAGGTCACCCTCTCCGGCACCGGCCAGTTCCAGGGCAGCTTCCTCATCGGCAACCAGGCGTCCACCACGACCGTCAGCCTGCCCGGCGTCAACGGCCGCTTCTTCACCACCGGCTCCCTCACCCACACCAGCCTCGGCGAGAGCGGCGGCCAGGAGTTCCACGCCTACCCGTTCACCGGAGACCTCCCCGACTGCGACACCCCGAACGCCGTCACCGGCGAGGTCCGCGTGACCAAGACGGACGCCGAGTCCGGCGACCCCCTGCCGGGCGCCGGCTTCCGGCTGTGGGAGGAGACCAACGGCGTCGCCGGCCTCCAGACCGTGGGCATCAACGCGGACACCACCGTCGGCACGCCGTGCGTGACGGGTGCGGACGGTGTCTGCGAGCGGACGGTGGAGACGGGGACGTACTACTGGCAGGAGACGGAGGCGCCGGACGGGTACGACCTGCCGGCGGATCCGGTCTTCGGCCCGCTGGTGCTGACGGAGGCGAACGCGTCCGCGGGCGTGGGCGTCGAGGCGGACAACACGGCCACGGCCGTCCCGCCGGTCACCGGTGAGGTGCGGGTGGCCAAGACGGACGCCGAGAGCGGTGACCCGCTGCCGGGCGCCGGCTTCCGGCTGTGGGAGGAGACGAACGGTGTCGCCGGTCTCCAGACCGGTGGCGCGGACCCGGACACGGCGGTCGGCGCGCCGTGCGTGACGGGTGCGGACGGTGTCTGCGAGCGGACGGTGGAGACGGGGACGTACTACTGGCAGGAGACGGAGGCGCCGGACGGGTACGACCTGCCGGCGGATCCGGTCTTCGGCCCGCTGGTGCTGACGGAGGCGAACGCGTCCGCGGGCGTCACCGTGCGAGCCGCCAACTCCCGTACGCCGATCCCGCCGGGGAGCGGCTCCGTGAGCCTCGTCAAGACCGACGCGGAGAGCGGGATGCCGCTGCGCGGCGCCGCCTTCGAGCTGTGGGAGGAGACGAACGGCGTCCCCGGGCTGCAGACCGCCGGCGCCACTCGTGACACCCGGGTCGGCGCGCCCTGCACCACCGGTTTCGCCGGGATGTGCGGCTTCACGGACCTCGACCACGGGACGTACTACCTGCGGGAGACCGCCGCCCCCGACGGGTACGCGCTGCCGGCCGAACCGGTCAGCGGGCCGTACGTGGTGAGCGCCGAGCAGGAGGCCGTCTTCGTCACCCTGGACAACGACCGGGGCGACGAGCCGGGTCCGGGCCCGGACCCCTGCGAGCCGAAGGGCTACGGCGACGAGGGGTACGGCGACGAGTGCCCCGACGGGCGGCGTACCACCGCGGCCTGACACCGGTCCCGGGCGGGCGGTGACCGGCCACCGCCCGCCCCCGGGCGCGTCAGGACACCGGGGCGGTGCTCTCGCCCGGGGTGAGCGTGGGGAGGAGGAGACGGGAGACGGCGGTGCCGGGGGCGGCCGGGGTCAGGGCGAGGTCGACGGCCTGCCGGGCCATGGCCCGCTTGGGGAGGGTGACGCTGGTCAGGGCCGTGCCGGAGAGCAGCCCGGCGGGGGTGTCGTCGTGGGCGACCACGGACAGGTCGTCGGGGACCGCGCGGCCGAGCGAGCGGGCGGCCTCCACGGCGGCGACCGCGAGGACGTCGTGGGTGGCGAAGACGGCCGTCGTGCCGGGGCGGTCCCGCAGGGCGTCGAGCGCGGCGGCGAACCCGCCCCGGAAGGTGGGCTCCGCCGCCGTCCGGACCGCGTCGTCGGGCAGCTCGACGCCGTCCTCGCGGAAGGCCCGCCGGAATCCGGCGGCGCGGACGGTGTGCGCGGGGCTGGCGAGCACCAGCGCCCGCTCGTGCCCGAGCGCCCGCAGATGCCGGCCCGCGAGGTGGCCGCCGTGCTCGTAGTCGACCGTGACGACCGGGAAGCCGGCCGGCAGCGCGGCCTCCCAGGCGCAGAGCACCACCGGGAAACGGGCGTCCGCGAGGAGCGGCAGATGGCCGGTGAGGTCCTGGTCGCCGGCGATCAGGAGGGCGTCGACGGAGCGGCTGGCGAGCGCCGCCAGATGGCGCCGGGCCCGCTCCCCGTCGAGGCGGGTGGTGCACAGGAGCAGCCGGTGGCCCCGCTCCTCCAGCGCGTCCTCGACCTCCTCGACCACGTCCGCGTAGAACGGCACCGAGACGGTCGGCACGAAGAGCCCGACGGTGCGGCTGCTGCCGGTGGCGAGCGAGCGGGCCACCAGATTCGGTACGTAACCGAGCTCGGCGATCGCGGCGCGGACGCGGGCCTCCGTGGCCGGGCGCACCGCGACCCGCCCGGTGACGACGTTGGAGACGGTCTGCTTGGTGACGCCCGCCCGCTCCGCCACGTCCTGCATGGTGACCATGACGCCCGTCGCCCCCGCCCCGCCCGTCGCTCCCGCCCGGCTCGCAACGTAACCGGGCCCCCACCTGCGGTCAAGGCGTCGGCGCCGCGTCCCGCGCCTCCGCCGTTCGTCCAACTCCCTTGTGGAGAAAGCGAGTCGCCCGGCGCAGGGCTCTTGTTTTACCGGTCAAATGAGCCCTAGGGTCCGAGCCGTCAGCGGCCCGACTCCTCCACCCAGGGAGTACTCGTGCACCTTCCGCGCACCAGATTCGTGAGCACGCTCGTCGCGGCGGCCCTCGCCGTGTCCGGCGGCGCGGCCCTCGCCGCCCCCGCCCCCGTCCCTGCCTCGGCCTCGGCCTCGGCCTCCGAGCCCGCCCCCACCCCCGCGCCGCACTCCGCGACCGCCACCTACACCGTCACCGTCGGCGCCAAGGGCACCTGGAACCGGCCCGACGACACCCCCGCCAGTGCCTACGTCGACAAGGACGGCACCTTCTACTACCAGCAGGCGCACGCCCTCTACGGGGCGACCGACCCCCGCAAGTGGACCTTCTACACCGGCACCGACTTCGACTCCGCCACCCGCTCGTCCGCGATCAGCGACGCGGTGAACCCGGCGAACTCCGCCGACCGCAACAACGACACCACCTGGCGCTGCAACAACAGCGTCACCGGCGTCGAGTCCACCCCGGCCCCCGCCGGCAGCGGCTACGCCCACCGCAACTACTGCGACCTGACCGGGATGTGGGTCGACCCGGACACCGGCGACTGGTACGGCCTCGTCCACAACGAGTTCACCCCGCAGCCCTTCGCCGACGGCATCCACTACGACGGCATCGACTACGCCGTCTCCGAGGACCAGGGCCGCACGTGGACCGTCAAGGACCACGTCATCACCTCGCCGTACAGCACGCGGCGCGGCGACACCGCCGCCTTCCCGCAGCAGACCTACCACTACGGCACCGGCGACCCCCGGCTCTTCGTCGACACCGCCTCCGGCTACTTCTACGCCTTCTACGGCTCCCGGATCGTCAACAAGGGCGGCGGCTGGGCCGCGTTCTACGGGCACGTCGCCCGCGCCCCGATCTCCGGGAAGATGGCGCCCGGCTCCTGGCGCAAGTGGTACGACGGCGCCTGGACCCAGCCCGGCGTCGGCGGCCGGGAGTCCACCATGGTCCCGGTCGGCGCGGGCAGCACCACCGGCTACGTGCCGACCGCCGACGAGTACGACCCCGCCAACGCCGGCACCGTCGCCCAGCAGGTCGCCGCGGGCCTGACGCCCGCGACCTCCCCGCTCTTCGTCATGGACATCACCTACAACGCGCACCTCGGCCTCTACATCGGCGAGCCGCAGGCCGTCGACCAGAGCGGCAACGCCCCGCAGGAGCTGTACGCCACCGCCGACCTGACGACCCAGAAGTGGTTCCGGCTCGGCGACACCGGCAGCTACCGGACCGCGTCCTGGTACCGCTGGTTCCTCGACGCGGGCAACCGCACCTCCTCCGGCATCGTCGGCAAGGACTTCCGCGCCTACTGCTCCTTCGGCTGCTCCGGCGGCGCCAGCGGCGAGTACGTCAACCTGAGCATCGGCACGAACGAGCCCGCCGCGCCCGTCGACACCGGCCGCGCCTACCGGATCGCCGCCGGCGGCGGCCGGATCCTCGCCCAGGTGTCCGGCGGCACCGCCACCACGTCCACGGCGGCCGCCACCGGCTCGGCGCTGGAACACTGGACCTTCACCGCCAAGGGCGACGGCTCCTACCGCATCGCCAACGGCGCCACCGGCGGTCTCCTCGGGGTCGCCTCGAACGGCGCGGCCACGCGCGCGTGGGGCACGAAACCCACGGTCACGGCGGCCGCCTCCGGCGTCGGCCAGGACTGGTTCGTCCTCCCCGGCGCCTCCGCCGCCGACAACACCCCCACCGGCACGTACAAGCTGGTCAACCGGCACAGCGGGCTCGTCCTCGGGCTCTCCGCCACCGCCGGCCGCACCGCCGAGACCACCCCGGCCCGCAGCTGGACCGACACCAGCGGCAGCCCGGTCGGCGGCGGCCGGACGGCGGCCGAGCAGGCCCTCACCCTCACCCCCGTCGGCGCCGCACCCCGGACGGTCACCCTCACCACCGGCGGCAAGGCCCTCGACAACCCCGACAGCAGCACCGCGAACGGCACCGGGCTCGTCACCTGGACGCCCAACGGCGGTGCCAACCAGAAGTGGACGCTCACCCCGCACGCCGACGGCGGCCACGAGCTGCGCAACCTCTCCTCCGGCAAGTGCGCGGACATCGAGGGCGGTTCCACCGCCACCGGCGCCCGGGTCATCCAGTGGACCTGCCACGGCGGCGCCAACCAGCGCTGGACCCTCACGACGCTCCCCGACGGCACCACCACCCTCGCCTCCGTCCACAGCGGCCTCCTCCTGACCACCGCCTCCTCGGGCAACGGAGCCCAGGTCACCCAGCAGCCGGACACCGGGAGCGCCCGCCAGCGCTGGACGCTCGGCTGACCCGGCCCGTTCCGGTGCCGGGCGACCGGGCTCGCGTACCCGCCGGCCGCCCCTCTTGACAGTGAGGTCATGCCCCTGACAGGAGTGGGACCTTCACTGATTCAGGGGGGGGCGATCAGCGCATGGACGAACCCGAGACCACGGCATCGGAACGGCGCACGGCATCGGAACGGCACACGGCATCGGAACGGCGCGTGGAGGGAGGTGACTACGACGTCGTCGTCGTGGGGGCCAGCCTCGCCGGCTGCACCGCCGCGATCCTGTTCGCGCGCCGCGGGGCCCGGGTCGCGCTCCTGGAGCGCCGCTCGGACCCGGAGGCGTACAAGGTGCTCTGCACCCACGCCATCACCGCCTGCGCCTACCCGGTCCTCGACGAGCTGGGCCTCGTACCGGAGCTGGAGAAGGCCGGAGCGGTACGCAACGAAGCACGCTGGTACACCCGTTGGGGGTGGATCGTGCCGAAGCCGGCGCCCGGCGGACCCGAGCTCCCGTACGCGTACAACGTCCGCCGCTCCACCCTCGACCCGCTCCTCAGGTCCCGCGCGGCCGCGACCCCCGGCGTCGACCTGCTCGCCGGCCACAAGGTGACGGGGCTGCTCCAGGAGGGCGGCCGGACCGCCGGCGTGCGGGCCACCACCCCGGACGGCGGCGAGCGGGAGCTGCGGGCCCGCCTCGTGGTCGGCGCCGACGGCAAGGACTCGGCCGTCGCCCGGCTCGCCGGGATCCCCACCCGGCGCCACGAGAACGGGCGCTTCGGCTACCTCGCCCACTACCGGAACCTCCCCCTGCCCGGCGGCATCGGCCAGACCTGGTTCCTCGAACCCGACATGGCGTACTCGTTCCCCAACGACGACGGCGTCACGGTCCTCGCCGTCGTCCCCGACAAGCAGCGTCTCCCCGCCTTCCGCGAGGACCTGGAGGGAGCCTTCGAGGCCTTCATCCGGGCCCTGCCCGAGGCGCCGCCCCTCGACTCCGCCGAACGCGTCTCGAAGATCATCGGCATGGTCGACCACCCGCTGCTCACCCGCGAGCCCACCGCCCCCGGCATCGCCCTCGTCGGCGACGCCGCCCTGACCGGCGACCCCCTGTGGGGCACCGGCTGCGGCTGGGCGTTCCAGACCGCGCACTGGCTCGCCGAGGCCGTCGGCCCCGCCGCGGCCGGCGGCGGCGACCTCGACCGCTCGCTCGCGGCCTACGCCCGCACCCACCGCCGCCGGCTCCGGCCCCACCAGAGGATCGCCGTCGACTTCGCCCGGTCCCGCCCCTTCAACCCGATGGAGCGCCTGATGTTCTCGGCGGCCGCCCGGGACGAGGGCGCCGCCCGGCACATGTACCTCTTCTCCGCCCGGCTGATCGGCCCGCTCGGCTTCCTCAACCCGGTGTCGGTGGCCAGGGCGGCGGCGGTCAACCTCCGGCACCGGTTCGCGCCGGCGGCGGGGCGCGCCGCGTACCGTGAACCGGAACGGCGGTGAACCGGAGCGACCGTGAACCGGAACGACGGTCGACCGGAACGAGGGGGAAGGGGAGACGTCATGGAGCGCGTCACGAGGAGGAGGCGGCGGTGGGCCGCGGTGGCGGTCGCGGGCCTGGTGGTGGCGGTGGCCGGACTGGTGTGGTTCAAGCCCTGGGCTCTGTGGGTGGACGAGACGGTGCACGAGGCGCTGCCGACGGTGACGGCGACGGCTTCTGCGGCGGCTTCGGCTTCGGCTTCGGGTGAGCCGGCGGCGGGGGCGCCGTCCCCGGCGGGTCCGGTGACCGTCGCGCGGGGCGGCTTCATCAGCCACGAGCACGACACCACCGGCACGGTGAAGATCGTCCGTCTCGCGGACGGCACCCACACCCTCCGCCTCGAAGGCCTGGACACCAGCAACGGCCCCGACCTGCGCGTCCTGCTGAGCGACGCACCCGTGAAGGAGGGGAAGGCGGGCTGGTTCGTCTTCGACGACGGCAAGCACGTCGACCTCGCCAAGCTGAAGGGCAACAAGGGCGACCAGAACTACCCCCTGCCCGCCGACGTCGACTGGTCGGCGTACCCGAGCGTCAGCATCTGGTGCGACCGCTTCGACGTCTCCTTCGGTGCCGCGACCCTCGCCCGCGCCTGACGCACCGGCCGAACGTCATGCCGCCGGGGCCGGACTCCACGAGTCCGGCCCCGGCCGTGTGCGTGCCAGGTGTGCGTGTCAGGCGGCCTTGACGAGGGTGGACCGGTCCCGGTCGGGCGCCGTGAGACCGGCCGGGGTGCCGCCACGCCCTTCGTGACGCGGCCAGAGGAGGAGGGCGCCGGCCGCCCCCGCCCCGGCGAGGACCGCGAGGACGGACCAGGTGACGGCGAAGCCGGCGGTGGTGCCGAGCCACCCCGCGAGGGGATAGGTGATCAGCCAGGCCAGGTGCGACAGGGAGAACTGGGCCGCGAACGCCTCGGGGATCGCGTTCCGCGCCACGGAGGCGCGCAGGACCTTGCCGGTCGGCGTGATCACCAGGGCCATGCCGACGCCGATCGCGCTCCAGACGGCGGCCGTGGCGGTCCAGGTGAGGAGACCGGTCGCGGTGAGCGCGGCGGCGGCGGTCGTGCCGCCCACGAGCACCCCGGCGCCGGCCGTCATGACGGTGCGGGCGGCGACCCGGTCGAGGACGCGGGGCAGGACCAGGGCGGCCAGGAGGGTGCCGGTGCCGGAGGCGGCGAGCATCCAGGCGACGTCCGACTGCGTGCCGCCGAGCACGTCGCGCACGTGGTTGACGGTGTTGACGACGACGATCGAACCGGCCGCCGCGACCACGAGGTTGAGCGCCATGACGCCGCGCAGGCGTGGCGTCCCGAGGAAGGTCCTGATCCCGGCCGCCGCCTTGTCCCACGCCCTGGTGTGGCCGCTGGGGCGGGCGTCGGGGACGCGCGTCGACAGGACGAGCGCGGCGGAGAGCAGGAATCCGGCGGAGGTGCCCAGGAACAGGCGGTCGAAGCTCAGGAACGTCAGGGCGACCGCCGCGAGCACGGGGCTCAGCAGGCTCTCCATGGTGGACGCCACCTGGGAGGCGGACAGGGCGCGCGTGTAGGCGGACTCGTCGGTGACGATGTCGGGGATGACGGCCTGGAACGTCGGGGTGAACGCCGCGGAGGCGGCCTGGAGCAGGCCGATCAGCACGTAGACGTGCCAGACCTCGCTGACGAGCGGCAGGGCCAGGACCACCGCGCCGCGGACGACGTCGAGGAGGAAGAGGAAGGTCCTGCGGGGAAGCCGGTCGACGTACGCGGCGGCCAGCGGAGCGATGATCACGTACATGACCATCTTGACGGTCAGGGCGGTGCTGAGCACCGCGCCGGCGTCCGGACCGGCGAGGTCGTAGGCGAGGAGTCCGAGGGCGACCGTGGTCAGCCCGGTGCCGAACAGGGCGATGACCTGGGCGCCGAACAGGCGGCGGTAGTCGCGGAGGGCGAACAGGCGCATGGCGGGTTCCTTCCGTGTCCATGCGGCGGGGTGCGGCCCCGGGGCGGGGGCCGCGCCCCGCGGATACAGGCGGGGGAGTTCTCAGGCATGGGGATCGCTCTTCGGGGTGCGGCGGCATCGGACGGGACGGCGGCTCATGACGCTCCTTCCGGGGGCGGGACGACGGTTCAGTGGTGTGCGTGGTGTGCGTGGTCGTGCCCGTGGTGGCGGTCGCCCCGCGCGGGAGCGGTGTCCGTCGTGTGGACCGTGAACTCGGCGGTGCGGACGACGCCGTCGTGCTGGAAGTCCAGGTAGAGGCGGTAGGTGCCGGCCGAGGGCGCGACCGCCATGAAGCTGATCTCCGGCCCGGGCGCGGTGGCCCCGTCGCCGGGGTGGCCCTCCGGGTGGACGTGGAGATAGCCCAGGTCGCCGACGCGCAGGGCGACGAGGTGCCCGTAGGCGGCCAGGTAGGGCTCCAGGTCGGTGACGGGCCGGTCGTCCCGGCTGACGGTGAGGGTCAGCTCGCTCGCCTCGCCGGGCACGAGCGCGCCGTCGAGGGTGACGGCGTACGCGCCGATCCGCGCGGTACGGGCGGCCTCGGGGAGCGGGCGAGGGGCGTACGGTCCGGCGACCGCGACGTCGATCCCCAGCGTCAGGGTGCCGTCGTGGCCGGCCGGGTGGATGTCGGCGAAGAACCGCCAGTCCCCGGGCTCCAGGTCCAGCTCGGTGCTCCAGGCGCCCTTCTCGTCCCGCACCGGGTGCACGTGCTGGAACCCGGCCGTGTCCCGCCGGACGGCGATGAAGTGCAGCTCCTTCTCGTGCTCGGCTACGAACTCGGTCACCGGCCGCCCGTCGGGCCCGATCACCCGGAACCCGATGTGCTGCCGCGCACCGGCGGCGAGGATCGTCGCGTCGACGTCGAGGGTGTACCCGTCCACCGAGACCGCCAGCCCGCCGGGCTGCCCTCCGCCGTGGCCGGCGTGCGTTCCGTGTCCCGTGGCCGTTCCGTGTCCGCCGTGGTTGTTCATGGTGTGTCTCCCCAGGTCGATGCGGTGTGACGCGCGCCGTCCGCTCTGGACGATGATCACAACCATATACCCCCCAGGGGTATTCCGGAAGGGTGTTGGGGCGAGTGATGGGGCGACTCGTCACGAGGTCCGGTTCCCGTCCGCGTCGCAGGGCAGGGTGCGGCCCGGGTGGTCGGTGGCGTAGTCCTCGGAGATGTCCTCGGCGGTCTGCGCCATCGTCTCGCTGGTGATCTTGATCTGGCCCGAGAAGGGCGTGTCGATGTCCTCGATCAGGAGCAGCGAGCCGGTGAAGAGCACGGCGAGCACGCACAGGAGGGCGAGATGGGAGGGTCCGCGGTCGCGGGGGAGGCCGAAGGCGAAGGCGCCGACGGTGGCGGCCAGGGCGACGACCATGAACCAGTACACGGACGGGGGGATGGCCGGGCTCGCCTCGGAGATGCGGGTCTGCCGGGCCTTGGAGCGCTCGTCGTCGGCCTCGACGAGGAGGTCGAAGGTCGGGTCGTCCCGGTGGGCGAGTTCCTTGAAGTGCGTGCGGAAGCCGCTGGACCACACGGAGGCGACGGGGGACTTCTCCCCGCCCTCGGTCATGAGCGGCCATTCCGCGGCCTGGATGGCGCGCGCGTAGCAGACGGCGGAGGCCTGGAGGTGTTCGCGCTGCGGCTCGGGGGCGTAGTCGGCGACCTCGTAGAGCTGGTCGACCCGCCCCGCCTCGGCCTCGACGGCGGTGGCGGCGGCGCCGAACGACTCGGCCGCCAGGACGATGACGAAGGCGACGAGGAGGACGGCGAGGGTCTCCAGGGGGCTGACCAGGTCGCTGACGGACGCCTCCTCGCCGCCGTCCCCGCCGGCCGCGCGGCGCCGCCGCCGGACCTGGTTGGCGAAGAGGCCGACGGCGAGCGCCGTGGCGATGATGACGACGGTGAGGATCATGGTCATGTACTGGCCACCCCGGGAGATCGGCTGGTCGGCCGCCCCGCCGCCCCCCCCGGCCCACCACGGGCTCCGTGCCACGGGCCTCCGGCAGGCCGACGCTCTGGTCCGCACCCATCGCACCAGGCGGGACGGCCACCCGGGAGGCCTCCCGACCCCGGCACGCCGGGATCACCCGGTTGCTCCGGCGGGAGCGTTCCGGCGTTGCGGGAGACGAGTGATGCGCCACCGCGCGCCACCCCACCCCTGAGTACATGATTTCCTGAATTCAGGAATCCCTGTACTGTTCGGGGCGTGCTGAACCTCGCCTCCGATCTCGACGCCCTCACCCGCTTCGGCCGGGCGCTGGCCGATCCCATCCGCTGCCGGATCCTGATCGCCCTGCGGGAGGCGCCCGCCTACCCGGCCGACCTCGCCGACCTCTTCGCCATCTCGCGCACGAGGCTGTCGAACCACCTGGCCTGCCTGCGCGACTGCGGCCTCGTCGTCGCCGTCCCCGACGGCCGCCGCACCCGCTACGAGCTGGCCGACCCCCGCCTCGGCCGCGCCCTGGACGACCTCCGGGCGGCCGTCGTGGCCGTCGAGGCCGACCGCACCTGCCCGGACGCCGAGGCGGAGGGCTGCTGCTGATGGGCGCCGGCATATCCGTGGTGTCCCTGGGCCCGTCCCCGGCCCGCCGGGACGCCCTCGCCCGCCGCGTACGGCTCCTCGTCGCCGCGACGATCGCCTACAACGTCATCGAGGCGGTCGTCGCCCTCACCGCCGGCGCGCTCGCCTCCTCCACCGCGCTGATCGGCTTCGGCCTCGACTCGGTCATCGAGGTCTCCTCGGCCGCCGCGGTCGCCTGGCAGTTCTCCGCCCGCGACCACGCCCTCCGCGAGGCCCGCGAGAAGACGACCCTGCGGATCATCGCCGTCTCCTTCTTCGCCCTCGCCGCGTACGTCACCGTCGAATCCGTCCGGGCCCTGACCGGCCCCGGCGAGGCCGGGCACTCCACCGTCGGCATCGTCCTGGCCGCCCTCTCCCTGGCCGTCATGCCGTTCCTGTCCGCCGCCCAGCGCCGCGCCGGCCGCGAACTCGGCTCCGCGTCCGCGGTCGCCGACTCCCGCCAGACCCTGCTCTGCACCTACCTCTCGGCCGTCCTCCTCGCCGGCCTGCTCGCCCACGCCCTCTTCGGCTGGTCCTGGGCCGACCCGGTCGCCGCCCTCGTCATCGCCGCCCTCGCGGTCAAGGAAGGCCGCGACGCCTGGCAGGGCAAGGGCTGCTGCGCAGCTCCCACCGCACCGACGACCTCGTCGGGCGGCTGCGCATCCCCCGCGCACGACTGCTGCGACCGACCGTGACCCGGTCCCTCCTCTTGAAGATCACGTACAGGCGGGTGCACCGCCCTTCAGTCGGGGCCGCTCCAGTCGAAGGGGAAGTACTTGCTCGACTTCCCGGTGCGTTCCCAGGAGAAGCCGAACGCGTCGGCGCGGTCGGCGGTGGCCCGCCCCCACGTGGCGATCTGGCCCGGCCCCACCTCGGACCCGGGGGCGTTGTGGACCTGGACGCGTGTGCCGTCCGGGGTCGTCGGGCCGGTGAGTGCCTCGGCGGCCGCCACGACACGGCCGGGGATCTCGGCGCGCCACGTGGCAAGGTCCTCGTCGACCTCCACGTGGATCGGGACGACGTCCATGCCCCGCATCTCGGGGTGGAACATCGCCCCGAACTCCGCCGGCCATCCGCCCGCCCCACCGCCGAAGACGGTTCCGAGCGCGGCGCGCTGCTCGTCGTCGGCCCGCTCGTCGAGGAAGACCGCCGCGTACGGGTCGGTGTGGGTGCCGGCCCACGGGTTGCCTTCGAAGGAGGCGAGCATCAGGACGTTGAGGTCGTCGAGCCGTACGTCGCCGAAGTTGCCTTCCCGGATGTGCCAGGCCATGACGCCTTCGCAGTCGCCGTAGGTCGGGGGCTGCGCGAACGTGCACGGGCAGGGAATCGCGCACTTGCACACGTCGAACCAGTCGCCGGTCAGATGCCAGCGCGGGCCGCTGGTGGCCTGCTGTGTCATTTCGCTTCCTCCAGCCGAGCCCAGGGAGCTCATCCACGGTGGCGAGACCCGGAGGACGGTCTCCCTTCCAGCTTGCACCCCTCTGGCGTCACATGCCGTCCATGGACGGCATCGAGCCCTGGAGCCCCGGCAGCATCCAGTCCTGGAACGGTGCGAGCACCGCGAGGACGAGGAAGGCGACGCCCACGACACCGCTGAGGAGGATGCCCCGGGACCACAGCTTCTCCAGGAAGATCACCAAGGCCAGTCCGGCCATCGCCGCCACGTTCATCACGCCGAGCGGAACGAGGACGACCATCAGCCCGGCGCAGCAGCCGACGCAGTACGCGCCGTGATGGACGCCCACGCGCAGGTCGCGGGCCGGTCGCCGGAAGCCGGCGTATCGCACCAGATGACTCAGCGGGTCGCGGCAGTGCCGCAGGCAGACGTTCTTGAGGGGACCGAGCTGGTACAGACCGGCGAGCAGGAAGGCGACCGCGCCGATCCAGCGTCCGGCGGTGGGATGGTCGTCCACCAGGCCGCCGGTGAAGGCGAGGGCCGCGTAGGCGAGCAGTCCGAAGGCGGTCCAGACGAGCAGGTATCCGCCGACGAACTCGACGGTGCGGGCCGTCCGGACCCAGCCGGAGGACTGGCGGCCGATCCCGCGTACCCAGCTGATGGCCACCGGAGCCATGGATGGCAGCATCATGGCCGCCATCATCGTCACCCAGAGCAGCAGGAACAGGGGTAGTGCCATCCCCATGGTGCCGGGCTCGACGCCCATGTCCCGGGCTTGTCCGATCGTCAGCGCCCAGGCGGGCACCGCGATCAGGACGACGAGGATCCAGGCGGCCGCGAGACTCCGCGTGGGCTGCAGACCCCCGGCGGCTCCGGTCGGGGCGGTCGGCCGGGCGGGTACGAAGGCGGAGATCCGGCTGCGACGCATCGGCGTGCCTTCCTGCGGCTCTCTCCAGCACAGCACACGTCCCCCCGCGATGCGACCGGGTGGAGCCGAGCGCCCTCCCCGGAGCGCGGAGCGGCCCGCCGACCGCGCGACGCGGCGGGCCGTCACGCGGCCGACGTCGGACCTTCGACCCGCTCGAAGGCCAGCCCTTGCCACACCGCCGGGCGGGCGCCGGCGGCAGCGGCCTTCGCCGCCGGCGTCGCCGTCAGGGCGGTCGGGGCCGGCGCGCATGAGGACGGCCGCGACGGTCTCGCCGCCGGTGGACGCGGCGCTGGGGGCGGGGGAGACCGCTCCGCCGACGGCCAGGACGAGGTTCTCGGGGCTGGCGGCGGCCGGGCCCCGCGGCCTCGGCCGGGGTGAAACGGCCGATGGCCTTCATCCAGCCGGGCGGCTCCGGTTCGGCCGGGGCCCGGTCGCCCTGCGCGAGGCCGGCGACGGCGTCCGGCGCACCGAGGACCCGCCGGAGCGGCTGCCGCCGGGGAGGTCGCCGTCCTGGACCACGCGGGCGTCTCGTTCCTCGCCGAGCTGCCCCGCGTCGAGGCGAAGCCGCCCGATCCCGCGGGCGCCCGGGACGCCGTCCTGGTCCTCGTCGTCCGCACCGTGCCCGACGTGCCGTCCTCGGCGGAGATCAAGCTCCTCGACCGGGACGCCCGCCGGGTCGACGAGGAGGGCGGCCCGCTCGTGCTCGCCGGGGCACCGCCCGGTCTCGTACGGCCTCGTACGGCCTCGTACGGATGGCAGGCGTCATCACTCGAACGGAGGGCCACGTGTGGTGGCCCGGGAACCCGCCGGAAAGGCTGGGGCAGGACCGGAAGCCGCCCTCCACCCTCGGGAGCCCCTTGTGATCAGCCGGCTGGAAAACCTGCCGAACGGCGTCGTCGGATTCGAGGCGTCCGGGAAGATCTCCGCCGAGGACTACCGGGACACGGTCCTGCCCGCGCTGACGGAGGCGGCCGGGGCGGGCGAGGTCCGCTTCCTGCTCGTCGTGACCGACTTCGACGGCATGACCGGAGGCGCGCTGTGGGAGGACCTCAAGGTCGGCGTCGAGCACCTGCGCGCCTGGAAACGCATCGCCCTGGTGACCGACCTCGACTGGATGGCCCATGTCACCTCGCTCTTCGGCTGGATGACCCCCGGCGAGACGAAGACCTTCCCCCTCGCCGGACGGGACGAGGCCCTCACCTGGGTCGCCGGCTGACCCGAGGGCGAAGACGGATCCGGGCCTTGCCCGCCGGTTCCGAGCGGAGAGGCGCGGATCCGGCGCGAGGACCGGACGGCGGCGGAACGCGTACGCCCCGGCAACGTCGCCCTCGCCTGAGAACGGGCGACACAGCACGCGCTGTGTCGCCCGTTCTCGTCGGAGGGGCGACGACCGTCGTGGTTCAGGCCGCTCGACGCCAGGGCAGGCGGGAGCGTCCGGCCGGCAGGCCGAGCAGTTCGTGCAGCGCTTCGCCCTCGTGGGCCCAGCGGTGCAGCCGGTCGCGGTCCACCCAGCGCACGCCGTGGCGGTCGCCCCACGACATGGCGTCGCGCGTGAACGCGCCGTTGGTGACGACGACCGCGTGGTCCGCCCCGTGGGCAGGACCCGCCGTGCCCTTCACCTGGTACATCACCGACGAGCCGACCTTGCCGCCGACGCGGGTGTGCTTCGCCTGCACCACGATCCGCCCGAGCGACGGCCGGACACCGATCACGTCCGCGGCCTGGTCCCCGCCGCCGCCCACCTTCCTGGCCGTCCAGCCGTCGCGGACGAGGAGGTCGCGCAGCGCGTACTCGAACTCCTGGTCGCCCATGGCGTCCAGCTCCGGCAAGGTGATGCGCAGGCGTGCCGTCCGCGCACCGTCCGCGCGACGCCGGAGACGGTCCCGTACGCGGACGCCGGCCAGGACGGCGGCACCGGCGAGGCCGGCCAGAACCGGCAGAGGCCAGGACTCGGCGGCCTTGGTGGCCAGGTGTGCCGTGGCCTGCGCCAGGGCGACCGTGAGCGCGAGGACGACGGCCGCCGCTCCCAGGATGTCCGTGGTGCCGCGCGGCCGCCATCGGATCCTCCGCCGAGGCCGTGGGCGGGGCGTCACTCTCCGCCCGCCGGTGCGGTGGAGACGGCGGGCTTCGGAGCGGGCTGCTGCGCGGTGGAGTCGTCGCCGAACCCGAAGACCTGGCCCCAGAGCCACACCACCGCGCACAGTCCGGCCACGGCCCACACGCTCAGTCCCTTGGCGGACTTGGGTCCGGGCTTGCGTCGGAGGTGGGTCCGTACGCGCACGTACCCTTCCGGAACCTTCGGCATGGTGCGTCCCTCCCCATCGGTCCGCACCGTGCGGACCTCCGGATCGGTTGTAGCGTCGATCACCGACGGAATCTGATGCATCGTCATGATCGAGCGCCGGCAAGGGGGCGAGTCGGCCACGCTTGCGTGCGTGTCCGCCCACTCGTACGGATCTCCGGCCTGCGCCGAAGTCTCACGGCTGGACGCCATGCCGCGAAAATGCGGGGCGCGCCACATGGCCTGTTCCCGTGGAGCGCGGTCGACGGTGACTGCGCCGGGCGCCGCCCCCCGAGTTGCCCGAATTCCCTGCCTTCCCCGCGTTCGCGGAGCAAGGTGGGGGCGAGTGGAGCGACTACAGCCAGTCCCGCTTCTTGAAGATCACATACAGGCTGGTGCACACCACCGCCATCAGCAGCACCGCGAACGGATACCCGCCAGCCCAGTGCAGCTCCGGCATGTTGTCGAAGTTCATCCCGTAGATGGTTCCGACGAGGGTGGGGGAGAAGAGGATGGCGGCTCAGGAGGAGATCTTCTTGAAGTCCTCGCCCTCGGGGCGCTGACCTGCGGAGATCGCTATCGGGGGTGGGATGGCCTGGGACTTTGCAGCTTTCTGGGGCTTTCATGGTGACGTTCTTTTACGTAGCCGATTCTCCCCAGCCGCTCCCCAGGGCGGCCCATTCTCCCCAGATTCTCCCCAGCGACAGTTGGTTTGAGGGGCGGATCGTGGCTGGTCAGGAGTGGGTTTCCGCGTCCCGCTCACGTTGCGCAGCGTAGCGAATGTACGGGCCTGCCGTTACATGCGGTTCGGCGTTGTTGGGCGCGCAATGCCTGCGAGAAGGTGGCCCCCGCGATCGAGTGCTGGAGTCGGCTGCCTCGAATGGTTGGTCGGTGGCGTCCTTTCGCGTCTCGGCCGCGACTTCCGTGATGCTCGACGGCTACCACGGTCGTTCTGCGCAGCGTACTTCCCCGACGGGTTGCAGGGACGTGGACGTAGACCGAGGGAGTACGCGAAGATCATGAATCGGGAGCGAGACGTCCTGGTGGGCCGTACGGCCCCATCACCATGACCATCTCCGGAACGGCCATGGACGCTGGCCTGGCAGCCGCCGTTACACGCTCCCTGGGGTTCGGAGTCGCCGAGGCTGTCGAGGCCCCGCCCGACGTGGTCACGAGCCTGACGGTCAGCGGACCGGAGTGGATCTCCAGGACGCGATCGCGGATCACGGGACGGCTGACGAGCCTGGCCGGACGAGCTCCTCCCGCTCTCTGTCTCCTGCCCGTACGAGCCCCCGGTCTCTGCCAGGGCGCCTCGGGAGGGCCGGGCTTACATTGCTGTAGTGGAGTCCGACGTCGATGTGATCCTCTCCAAGGCCGCCCGGGGTGTCGTGGGCCGGGCAGCCGAGCTGGCCGACCAGCTGGCGCAGCACCTGAGCGTGAAGGTTCCCGAGCTCACGGAGTACGAGGACATCGTCAGGCTGGGAGGGGTGAGCATCGCCGACAACATCGCGGTGTGGGGGGACGCCCTCGAGAACGGTCTCGACCTGACGCGGGTCGAGGCCCCGGTCTCCTTCGTGGAGTACGCGCGGCGGTTCGCCCGGGCAGGAGGGCGCATCAGCTCCCTGCTGCGGACGTACCGGTACGGGCAGGCCGGCCTCCTGCGCGCGATGCTCGCGGAGATGAACAGGCTCACGAAGGACCCGGTGCTGATCAACGCCGCGACGGTCAAGCTGAGCGGGATGATCCTCGAGTTCATCGACCGCACCTCGGAGCAGGCGGTCGCGGCATACCAGGAGGAGCGCGACCGCTGGGTACAGAGGCGGTTGTCGCTGGTGAACGAGGCCAACGTGCGGGTGGGGACGACCCTGGACATCGCCGGCACCGCGGATGAGCTGGCCGCCGTCGGCACCGACTACTTCGCCGACCTCGTCGCCGTCGACCTGCTCGACTCCGTACTCCTGGAGCGGGACGCCGAACCGGTCCCCGGGCCCCTTACCCTCCACCGCGTCGCGCAGCGGTCCGTCTGGGAAGGCTGCCCGGACGCCGTCGTCAAGACCGGTCAGTCGTACGTCTGTCCGGAAGGATCGGAGCCGGCGCGGGTCCTGGCCACGGGGCAGCCGTGGCGCTGCCGCATCGACGCCTCGGCGCTCCCGGTGTGGCTGACGCAGAGCCCCGCTCACCGAGCGGTCATCGCCGAGTACGGAATCCACTCCGTGCTGGTGCTGCCGCTGCAGGCCCGGGGAAAGACCCTCGGCCTCGCCCAGTTCTTCCGGCACCGCACGGCGGCCTCGTTCAGCGACGACGACCTGCTGCTCGCCCAGGAGATCACCAAGCGGACAGCCGTGTACATCGACAACGCGCGCCGCTACACCCACGAGCGTTCCACCGCGCTCACCCTGCAACGCAGCCTGCTGCAGCGGCGCCCACCGCAGCAGTCCGCCGTGGAGGTCGCCTCCCGCTACCAGCCGGCCGGCTCTCACGCCGGGGTGGGGGGAGACTGGTACGACGTCATTCCCCTGTCCGGGGCCCGCGTTGCCCTGGTGGTCGGTGACGTGATCGGCCACGGCATCCACGCCTCCGCGACCATGGGACGGCTTCGGATGGCCGTCCGGACCCTCGCGGACGTCGACCTGCCCCCCGGTGAGCTGCTCACCCACCTCGATGACGTCGTCGTCCGCCTCCAGCAGGAGGAGTCGCCGACCGAGGACGAGATCAGCGCCACGTGCCTCTACGCCGTCTACGACCCGGTCGCCCGCGTCTGCGCGCTGGCCAGCGCCGGTCACGTGCCACCGCGTGTCGTCCTCCCCGCCACGGCACCCGCCGGGGCCGCCACTCCCGATCTGCCGATCGGGCCGCCGTTGGGCCTCGGGGGGCTTCCCTTCGAGACGCTTGAGCTGGAACTGCCGGAAGGCAGTCTGCTCGCCCTGTACACCGACGGCCTGACCGAGAGCAGAAGCCGCACCACCGGCGACGAGCTCGACGTACTGAACCATGCCCTGACCCAACCCGCCGCGTCCCTGGAACGGGTCTGTGACACCGTGCTCGGGGCGCTCCTGCCCGACCTTCCCCAGGACGATGTCGCGCTCCTGCTGGCCCGCACCCGCGGCCTCGACACCGGTCAGGTCGCCGCCTGGGACATCCCGTCCGACCCCGCGGCCGTGGCCGGAGCTCGGCGTGATGCCTCGGAACAGCTGGCGGCCTGGGGACTGGACGACTCCGCGTTCGTCACCGAGTTGATCGTCAGCGAACTGGTCACCAACGCCATCCGCTACGGTCGGCCGCCGGTCCGGCTCCGGCTCATCCACGACCGAAGTCTCGTCTGCGAGGTGTCCGACGCCAGCAGCACGGCGCCCCTACTGCGCCGGGCCCGGCTCTTCGACGAGGGTGGCCGAGGCCTGATGCTGGTCGCGCAGTTGGCTCAGCGCTGGGGAACCCGGCACACCAGGGAGGGCAAGATCATCTGGACGGAGCAGGATCTGCCCGCCCGCTGAGACGCCGCCCTGACCAGGCCGCCCACGGCCGAGTCGGCACGCTAGCGGCGCGTGGCCCAGTGGAGGGCGCCGGAGAGATGGGCGCGGAAGGCGGGGGCCGCGTACGACTCCGGGGTGTGACCGAGGGCAGTGAAGAAGAACCGGCCGCCGACCTTCTCGTGGCACCAGGAGAGGGGGTGGTCCGCGCCGTGTGTGCCGCCGGTGTACGTGGATTCGTCGGCGCGCAGCAGGACGTGGACATCCGCGTCGCGCGGGGGCGAGGTGAAGTCGTACCACTCATCGGTCCAGGCCCACTCGGCGGGCAGGTGCGCGGTCGCCGGGTGCGTGGGGTCCTCCACGTGGACCAGGCCGGGTTGCAGTGGAGGGTGGCCCGCGAAGCGGGTGCCGAGCAGGCCGCCGTAGAACGGCCAGTCCGGCTCGGCGTTGGCGGCCGCGTGGACGGCGAGGAGCGCGCCGCCGCGCCGTACGTATGCCTCCAGGGCCGACCGGCCCTGGTCGGTGAGGACCGACCCGGTGGTGGACAAGAAGACGACGGCCGCGCACCGCTCCAGCCGTTCCGCCGTGAACAGCTCCGGACGGTCCGTCGCCTCCGCTTCGAGCCCGTGCTCGCGGCTCAGCTCGACGAACGCGTCAGCGCCCGCGGGGATGGAGTCGTGGCGGTAGCCGGCGGTGCGTGTGTAGACCAGGACGTCCGAGGTCGGCACGGGACTCCTCTATTAGAAAGCGCTTTCTGTTCGACCGTACACACCGGATCTCCCCCGCTGCAAGCAGCCGCTGCCCACCTGGTCCCGCGCCGGCGCCGCTCGCTGCCCCATCACTCAACGGCATGAAGCAGACCGGCCTCGACACGAGGACCGAGTGCAAGGAGACCTCTCGCGGCGGGCTCGCCGTCGAGGTCATCGCATGCCGAAGACGCGTCGCGCGTTGCGCGGACGACGGCGGGCCGACCATCGCGGGACCTGGAAGCCGCCGGGTGAAGGACCGCACTGCCTCGCCGTCGGGCTGATTCGGCTGTGGTCGATACCAGGACCGGCCTGCGCCGTGGCTTCGCTGATACCTTTCACTTGTCGAGTGAAAGCAAATGGCTTCGCTCGCGAGGAGAGGGGGCACGTGAGTGCTGGCTGAAGAGCGGCGTGAGGCGCTCCTGCGCCTGGTCGAGCGCCGGGGAGTGATCAAGGTCAAGGATGTGGCGGAGGAGATGGGGGTCTCCGCCGTCACCGTGCGCCAGGACGTCCGGGAGCTGGCGGGCCGAGGGCTGATCGTCCGTGTGCACGGAGGTGCCATGTCGCCGACCGCGGCGCAGGCGGCCGACGTGTCCGCCCCTGCCGTCCGCCGGCCGACTGCGGGGCAGGGGGATGCGTTCGGGCTGATCGTTCCGCCGGGGGGCTACTACTATCCCGAGGTCATCCGAGGGGTGCAGGACGCCGCGGCGGCGCACGGGATCCGCATCGTGCTCGCGGTCTCCGGTGAGACGCTGACGGATAATCAGGAGCAGGTGCGGCGGCTGATCGCGGCGGGCGTCGACGGTCTGCTGCTGATGCCGCGGGCCGGACTGGAGCCCGCCGACCTGGCCGAGGAGTGGCTGGCGGGCCTCGAAATACCGGTCGTTCTCGTGGACCGCCGGGCCGGCTCGCAGGCCGGCCGGCTGGAGCAGGTCGCGTCGGACCACGCTCGTGGCGCGGGCCTGGCGGTCCGGCACCTTGCCGGTCTCGGGCACGGGCGGATCGCTCTGGTCGCCCGGGTGGAGAGTCCCAACACCCCTTTGATCCGCGAAGGTTATGCGGCTGCCTGCCAGGCCCTCGGAGTGACGGCGGGCCCGGAATACGGCATCGACCCGGCGGACGGGCTGGCGTCGGCGGAGTGGTTCGAGGAGCTGGCGCGGGCGGTCGAGGCAGGTGACGTGCGGGCCGCCCTGGTCCACAACGACCTCGACGCCGTCGCCCTGGTCGGCCTCCTTCAGGCGCGTGGCCTGCGTGTTCCGGAGGACCTGGCCATAGTGACGTACGACGACGAGGTCGCCGAGCTGAGCGATGTGCCCCTCACCGCTGTGGCGCCGCCCAAGCGGGCTGTGGGGGAGTGGGCGGTCGACCTGATGAGGCGGAGGCTCGCCGATCCGACCGCTCCTCTGGCCGAGCTGCTGCTCCGCCCGGAGCTACGCGTACGGGATTCCAGCGGCGTCCCTTCCGCGTGAGTGAGTGAGTCCAGGGAGCCGACAGGGAGAGGCATCACATCGCATCGTTTCGTTTCGTTATCCATCGAATGAAGTTGAGGGGATTGACGAAGCGGATTTGCTGGCGAATGATTCCGGTCAACGCCCCAGCGAACGATCGGTGCACATCATGCTTCGCAGAACCACGGCCGTCCTGGCCGGCTCCGTCACGGCTCTCGCCCTGCTGGCCACCGCCTGCGGCGGGAACGCGGACCAGGGCGCTTCCTCGACCGAGGCGAAGAAGACCGGCGAGGTCACCTTCTGGTCCTTCCTCAAGGGGTCCGACAAGGTGGCCGCCGCCTTCAACGCCAGTCACCCGGACATCAAGGTCACCTTCGAGACGGTCCCGTCGGGCCAGGAGTACTACTCCAAGCTCACCAACGCCGTGAAGGCCGGGACCGTGCCGGACGTCGCGGTGGTCGAGTACCCGCACCTGCCGGAGTTCGCGGCCCAGGGGAAGGTCGAGGACCTGAGCGGCTCGCTCGGCCCGGTCGTGAAGGAGAAGTTCCCCGAGGCGACCCAGCAGCTTGTCAACCTCGGTGACAAGACCTGGGGCGTTCCGCGTGACGCGGCGCCCCTCATGATGATGTACCGCAAGGACTTCTTCACCCAGCACAAGATCGACGTACCCGCCACATGGGACGCGTACCGGAACATGACCGAGCAGGTGAAGAGGGCCGACCCCGCCGCCCGCGGCGGGGTCCTGTACACCGACAATCCGGGAGTGCTGGAGGCGCTCTCCTGGCAGGCCGGCGGTCAGTGGTTCTCGACCGAGAAGGACACCTGGAAGGTCACGATCGACGACACCCCGTCGAAGAAGGTCGCCGCCTACTGGGGAGACCTCGCCCGCAAGGACCTCGTCCGCTCGCTGAGCCAGCTGGACCCGTTCTGGACGAGCGTCCAGAAGAACCAGACCGTCGCCTACATCTGTGCCAGCTGGTGCGCCGGGGCGCACCAGGCGACCGTGCCGGACCAGAAGGGCAAGTGGGCCGTGGCGCCCGTGCCCACCTGGGACGGAAAGCCGGCCTCCGGCATGTACGGAGGTTCGTCCTTCGTGATCCCGAAGGGTGCCGACAACAGTGGGGCCGCCGCCGAGTTCATCAAGTGGATCACCACCGACCCGGAGGGCATGAAGGCGTGGGTGTCGTCCGGCACCAGCAGCATGTTCCCCGCCGACCCGAAGCTGGTCCCGGTCACGAAGGCGGCCTTCAAGACGGACTACTACGGCGGGCAGGACATCTACTCGCTCATGTCGCGGTCCTACGACGCCATCCCGCCCGGCTGGACCTGGGGCCCGGTCATGGGCGCCACCAACACGGCCATCGTGGACCAGCTCCCGAAGGTCGCCGACGGCACGGTGGACCTGCCCGGAGTCCTCGTCACCGCCGAGCAGGCCACGATCAAGCAGATGGAGCAGCGCGGCCTGAAGGTCACCGCCCCGTAGGAGCCCGCAGCCCGGAAGGCCGGCCCCCCCGCTCGGCGGCCGGCCCCGGCTCCCTCCCGCACCCGCCCCACCCCGCCCCACCCAAGGAAGGCCGGTATGGCAAGCCCATCCGCCCGAGGTCAGCGCCGGACCGCCGCACTGCTCCTCACACCGTTCTTCGGCCTGTTCGCGGCCGTCACCCTCGCCCCGCTGTTCTACGCGGCATGGCTGAGCCTGTTCACCACCCGCACCTCCGGCCTTGGGTTCGGCGGTACCGAGAACGTCTTCACCGGGCTGGGCAACTACGTCCGCGCCCTGTCCGACGAAGCCTTCCGTGACGGGTTTCTCGTCATCGCCGTGTACTGCGCGGTCTACATCCCCGTGATGATCGGCGGAGCGCTGGTCCTGGCCCTGCTGCTCGACTCGGGTCTGGCCAAGGCCAGGAATTTCTTCCAGCTGGCGCTGTTCCTGCCGCACGCGGTGCCGGGACTGATTGCCGCGCTGATCTGGGTGTACCTCTACACCCCCGGCCTGAGCCCGGTGATCGACTTCCTGGCATCAGGCGGCATCGACATCAATTTCCTGTCGGTCGACAACGCCGTGTTCTCCGCGGCCAACATCGCCGTCTGGGAGTGGATGGGCTACAACATGGTCATCTTCTACGCCGCCCTCCAGGCGGTGCCCCGCGAGACGCTGGACGCGGCGAAGGTCGACGGCGCCGGCGCCGTACGGACGGCGCTGTCCATCAAGGTCCCGATGATCTACCCGGCGGTGGCCCTCGCGGTCCTGTTCACCGTCATCGGCTCGATCCAGCTCTTCACCGAGCCGAAGGTCATCTACAACGCGTCCAGCGCGATCGGCAGCAGCTTCACGCCGAACATGTACGTCCAGACGGCCGCCTTCCAGAACAACGACTTCGGCCTGGCGGCCGCGGCTTCGCTGCTGATCGCCCTGTTCGCCGCCGTGCTGTCGTTCGTCGTCACCCGTATCTCACGCCGCGGGAGCAAGTCGTGACCAAATCCTCCACACTCGACGCTCCGGCCCACGCACCCGTGACAACGCCATCGCCCGGCCGCCGGCCGGCGCCGCGCAGACGCAAAGGCGCCATGAAGTCACCGTCCGTCCTGCTGTCCAAGGCCGGGGTCACGGCGATGCTGGGCCTCGCCACCCTCTACACCCTGCTGCCGCTGACCTGGCTGTTGCTGTCCTCCACCAAGAGCCGCGAGGACCTGTTCGGCACCAACGGCTTCGCTCTCGGCGACGAGATCCACCTCACCGAGAACCTCGGCCACCTGTTCACGGCCGATGACGGCGTCTACCTGCGCTGGCTGCTCAACACGGTCCTGTACGCGGGTGTGGGGGCGCTCCTGGCGTCGGTGTTCAGCGTCGCCGCCGGCTACGCCTTCGACAAGCTCGCCTTTCCCGCCAAGGAGCGCCTGTTCTCGCTCGTGCTGCTGGGCGTGATGGTGCCCGGCACGGCGATGGCGATCCCGCTGTACCTGCTCGCCGCCAAGGTCGGTCTGGTGAACACCTTCTGGGGCGTCTTCATCCCCGGTCTGGTCTTCCCCTTCGGCGTGTACCTGGCGCGGGTCTTCAACGCCTCCTACGTGCCGGACGAGGTCCTGGAAGCGGCGCGGATGGACGGGGCCGGCGAGTTCCGGACCTTCTGCCGCATCGCCTTCCCGATGATCGCACCCGGCTTCGTGACCATCTTCCTCTTCCAGTTCACCCAGATCTGGAACAGCTTCTTCCTGCCCCTGGTGATGCTCTCCGACCAGGACCTCTACCCGGTCAACCTCGGTCTGTACGTCTGGTACTCGTCCGCGCTCACGCAAGGCCATCCCGAGGACTACCTGCTGGCCGTCGTCGGCTCGCTCGTGGCCGTGGCCCCGCTCATCGCCATCTTCCTGATGCTGCAGCGGTTCTGGAAGTCCGGCATGACCGCCGGCGCCGTCAAGTAGGCCGCGACCATGAGGAATTCACCCATGCGACCGATCCCGACCACCCGCCCCCGCGCCCTCTTCGCCATGGGCCGTCGCCACTGGGACGCGATGTTCCCGCCCGCCGAGATCCAGCGTCTGACGGCGTACGTCGACATCGACCCGGACCACGTCGCCGAGGACCTCACCGACGAACCGGCCCTGGCGGACGTGGAGATCCTGATCACGTCCTGGGGCTGTCCCCTCCTCGACGAGGAGACCCTGGCGCGGGCACCGGCCCTGAAGGCCATCGTGCACGCGGCGGGCAGCATCAAGCACCATGTGACCCAGGCATGTTGGGATCGCGGCCTCGTGGTCTCCTCGGCCGCCGCGGCCAACGCCGTCCCCGTCGCCGAGTACACCGTCGCCGCGATCCTCTTCGCCAACAAGCGGGTCCTGGAGATCGGTGGTCTCTACCGCGAGCACCGCTCTCCCCTCGACTGGTCCCGGCACTTTCCCGGCTTCGGCAACTACCGCCGGACCGTGGGGGTGGTCGGAGCGTCGCTCGTCGGGCGCAAGGTGATCGAACTGCTGCGGCCGTACGACGTCGACGTCCTCCTCGCCGACCCCCACGTCAGCACCCTACGGGCGGCGGCCATGGGCGTCCGGCAGGTGGAACTGGACGAACTGGTCGAGGCCTCGGACGTCGTCTCCCTGCACGCGCCCGCACTGCCCGAGACCCATCACCTGATGGACGCGCGCCGGCTCGCACTGATGCGCGACGGCGCCACGCTGATCAACACGGCACGGGGTTCCCTCGTCGACACCGAGGCCCTCACCGCCGAAGCCACGAGCGGCCGCATCCATGCGGTCATCGACGTCACCGAACCCGAGGTGCTCCCCACCACCTCGCCGCTCTACTCCCTGCCGAACGTCCTTCTCACCCCCCACATCGCGGGCTCGCTCGGCGGCGAACTCCGCCGGATCACCGCCAGCGCGGTCGACGAGGTCAAGCGCTACTCCGCCGGCGAACCGTTCGCGCACGCAGTGCACGAGGCCGCTCTCGCGACGTCGGCCTGACGACTCCGGCCGGTCCCGGACGACGCCGATCCGGGAACCGGCCGGCCCCAGCCGTGATCTCCCCACCACGGCGCTCTTCCGCTCCTCCCCGCTCTGTGTCCCCGCACAACGAACAAAGGAGTCCCCCCATGCAGCACTCTTCGTCCGTGGGCAGACGCCAGCTGCTCATGGCAGGTGGTGCGCTCGGGCTTGCGGCAGCCGCGGGCCCGTTGCTCACCGCACCGGCGCAGGCCGAGGCCACGACCGCCGGACCCTGCACCACCATCACCGACCTCGGCCCCGGCATCGAGCAGTTCGCGCTGATGAGCGCGCTCCAGGTCGGTGACACCGTCTACATCGGCTCCCGCAACCTCGAACCCACCCGGGTCCTCGCCTTCCACCTGCCCACCCGCAAGGTGGTGGCCCAGACCGTCCTCGGCGTGGGCCACTCGATCCAGGCGCTCGCCGTCGACTCCACCGGCAGGTACGTGTACGCGGGCATCCTGCAGAAGGGCGACGTGGGCAAGCCGAACCTCTTCCGCTGGGACCTGACCACTCCGGACAAGCCCGCCGTGGGCGTCGGCCGGACCGAGGACCGCGACATCCGCGACCTCGCCGTCGCCCCGGACGGCACCGTGTACGCGGTGGGCGGGATCCCCGGGAAGGCCCCCGCGCTGTGGATGTACGACCCGGCCACCACCAAGATGACCAAGCTCGGCGTCCCCGACCCGGGGGCCACCCTGGCCAGGGCCGTCGCCGCCACGGACACGACCGTCTTCTTCGGCGCCGGCAGCGTCCTGGCCGGCGGGGACGGAGCGAGCAAGGCCTCGCTGTACGCGTACGACCGGGCCGCGGGAACGTATCGCGACGTCACGCCGCCGGAGATGGAGAAGGACCCCAGCCTGCGCGACCTCTTCGTCGTCGGCGACCGCCTCGTGGTCAGCACCTCGGGATCGACCGAGCCGGCCAAGCTCGCCGTGATGGACCTCGCCGACCTCTCCTCGTACAGCCTGACGCCGACCACCGGCAAGGTCGTCAAGAACCTGACGGCGAACGCCGACACGGTCTACTTCGCCACCGACGCGGGTCTGCACTCCTACTCGAGGGCGACCAAGGTCATCACCCCCGTCGCGTTCGACGGCGACCTCGGCGAGATCTGGGGCCTCGACGTCCTCGGCGGCAAGCTGACCGTCGTCTCGGGATACGGCTTCGTCGGCGAGATCGACCTGGCCACGGGCGGGGCCGTCGTCACCGATCTCGGTGAGGCGGGCGCGCCCGTCATCGCGCAGACGGCGATGGGCATCGCCACCGACCACCGGTACGCGTACGTCGGCGGCAACAACGGCATAGCCCGTCACGACCTGCGCAGCGGCAAGGTGGTCAACCTCCGGGCGCCCGGTGAGGCGAAGGACGCCGAGGTGCTGAACGGGGTTCTCTACACCGGCCAGTACAGCTCGCAGGGCATGTGGACGTACGACCCCATGGCCGATGAGCAGCCCCGGCAGCTCGCGGCGTTCCCGAGCGAGCAGAACCGTCCGCTCGACGTCTGCCACGACACGATCAACGACCTGCTCCTCGTCGGCGTGCAGTCCGACACCGAGGGCGGCGGCTCCCTGTGGACCTACGCGCCCGGGACGGACAAGAAGGGCGTGTACGTCAATCCGATCGACGGCGCCCAGCTGGTGCGTGCCGTCGCCGCCCGGGACGGTGTCGCGTACCTCGGCGGCGACAACCCCACCACGCAGGGGCCGCGCGGCACGATCGTCGCCTTCGACCCGGTCGCCGGGCGCGAGCTGTGGCGCCTCGACCTCCCCGCGACCCTGACCACCGGAACGGCCGCGCTCGCGGTGCACGGCCACCATCTGTACGGACTCACGCGGAAGGGCGGCTTCTTCGTCGTCGACCTCACGATCCGCCGGGTGATACACACCGCCGACCACCGCGCCGTATGCCCCGGCTTCGCGGCCATGGTCACCAGCCGAGGCGTCGTCTACGGCGTCTCCGACACCACCCTCTTCCGCTTCGACCCCAAGACCTTCGCCGTCAGCACCGTCGTCGCCGAGATCAACGGCGCCTGGTACAGCGGGCCGCACGTCAACGCCGACAACCGTGGCCGGCTCTACACCATGCGCGGCCGCAACCTCGTCCGCATCGAAGACAGGCCGGTGATCTGATCATGAAGAAGTCGACGAAGCGGACCGCCATCGCGGTGGCTGCGGCGGGAGCGCTCACCGTGGCGGGCCTGACCGCCGCGCAGGCCGGGCAGAACAGCGCGAGCGGGATCACGGAGGCGACGTGTGCCGGTAACACCGGTCCCTCGGCCCTCCTGACCATCGACTACGCGAACGGGCAGCTCGATTCCGGCATCCCGAACCTGACCACGACGCACGCGACAGCCCTCGACGCGTCGTCCGTCGTCAAGTCCGGGGACGACCATGCCGTCGCCCACAAGGTGACCCTGGGCGACCCCGGGTACGTCTCCGACGGCGCCCCGCGCAGCGAGAGCGCCACGAACGACGTCCACGAGGGCAGGTTCGTCGTGGGCGACGAGCAGCGGTACGAGTTCAGCGTCCTGCTGAAGGACTGGGAGACGTGGGAGTCCGGGGAGTCGGAAGCCGGCGACATCATCTTCCAGGGGAAGCACGCCGGCGGAAACCTGCCGTCCTTCTACCTCATGACCAAGCGGAACAGCATCGCCTTCCGGTCGCCGACGCTCAACCTCCAGTCCACCGTGGTCGGTGACATCCGTCCGCACCTCGGCAAGTGGATGCACTTCCGCGTGGACGTCAGCTGGACGGACGACAGCACCGGCTACTACAAGGTCTCCACCAAGATGCCCGGCGAATCGGATTACATGCTGCGGCAGACGCACACGAACGTGAAGACCTTCCACCCCGTGAACCCTGCGGACTTCGGTTACCTCAAGTGGGGCCTCTACCGGCCCGACCAGACGCTCGCGAAGGGAGACGTAACGACGCGCATCGTCTACCACGACGACATCCGCGTCCTGGATCTCACCCAGGGGTGAGCCCGCGGGGCGAGACTCCTCCCTCCACGGCGAGGAGGAGCCTCGCCCCGTACAGCCGTGGTGCGACGCGGCGAGAGATACGAACCAGCGGTCCGAGCGGCCTGGAAGTCACCAGTGAGAGTGTTCCCGTGAGACATGTCATCGCCCTCGACGTGGGCGGTACCGGAATGAAAGCGGCTCTGGTCGGGTTGGACGGGGCGCTGCTGTACGAGGCGCGGCGGGCCACCGGGCGCGAGCGCGGACCCGAAGCCGTCGTGGGGTCGATCCTCGGCTTGGCGGAGGAGCTGCGGGCCCACGGGCGTAAGCACTTCGGCACGCCTGCGGAGGCCGTGGGCGTCGCCGTGCCCGGCATCGTGGACTCCGAGGGCGGCATCGCCGTGTACGCCGCCAACCTCGGCTGGCGCGACGTCCCGCTGCGGGATCTGCTGAGCCGCAGGCTCGGCGGGATCCCCGTCGAGCTCGGCCACGACGTGCGCACCGGGGGCCTCGCCGAGGGCCGCATCGGGGCGGGCCGGGGCACCGGTCGGTTCCTGTTCGTGTCGCTCGGCACCGGCATCGCCGGTGCGATCGGGATGGACGACGACATCGAGGCCGGTGCCCACGGCTGCGCCGGCGAGATCGGCCACATCGTCGTACGTCCCGGCGGCCCCGTGTGCGGTTGCGGCGGCCGCGGCTGCCTGGAGGCCGTGGCCTCCGCCGGCGCGATCGGTCGCGCCTGGACGACAGCGTGCGGCGTCGCCGCCGATGCCGCCGACTGCGCCCGGGCCGTCGAGGCCGGCGGCGAGGCCGCGTCCCGGGTGTGGCGGGCGGCGGTCGACGCCCTCGCCGACGGTCTGGTCACCGCACTTACCATCCTGGATCCCCGCACACTGGTCATCGGCGGCGGTCTCGCCGAAGCCGGCGACACCTTGCTCACACCCCTGCGCGCGGCGGTGGCGGAACGCGTCACGTTCCAGAAGCTGCCCGCGATCGTGCCGGCGGCCCTGGGGGACGCCGCCGGCTGTCTGGGCGCGGGGCTGCTCGCCCGGGACCGGCTCGCCGCAGCGGCGGCTGTCTGACGGCCGCCACTGGGTCACTTGTATCTGTTTTGCGTCTCGCGCTCCGCTGACCTGCGGTTCTGTCAGCCAAGGGCTGGAACGTTGTCGGCCCCTCCGGCTCTGAAGCGCTGCCCGCGTCACTCATTGTGATAGGCGCGGCATCGGTGCGCCGCACAGAGAGCACCCCCACTGGACCGTGTGCGGGCGAGCTGGCGAAGGGGCGTGAGGTGCAGCCGCCCTCCTGGGTTCTCCCCAGATTCTCCCCAGCGTTCGTGGATGCCTAAAAGGCCAGGTCAGAGCTTCTTTGCAGGGAGGGTGAGGAGATCACCCGCACCACTTCTCCCCAGGGACTCCCCAGCGCCTCATATGGGCGTTTCGCGCAGGAGGTGCGGGCGCAAACCGTGCGAGCCGCGTGTAGGCGGTCGATCGACCGCTAGAGCCAGTCCCGCCGCTTGAAAATCACGTACAAACTAGTGCATACCATCGCCATCAGGCCGATGGCGAAGGGGTATCCGAGGCTCCAGTGCAACTCCGGCATGGAGTCGAAGTTCATGCCGTAGATCGTTCCCACGAGTGTGGGTGCAAAGAGGATGGCGGCCCAGGGCGAGATCCGCTTGAAGTCCTCGCCCTCGGGGCGCTGACCTGCGGAGATCGCTATCGGGGGTGGGATGACCTGGGACTTTGCAGCTTTCTGGGGCTTTCATGGTGACGTTCTTTTACGTAGCCGATTCTCCCAGCCGCTCCCCAGGGCGGCCCATTCTCCCCAGATTCTCCCCAGGGACAGCTGGTTTGAGGGGCGGATCGCGGCTGGTCAGGAGTGGGTTTCGAGTCCCGCTCACGTCGCGCAGCGTAGCGAGTCCACCGGGCTGCGGCCGGGGCCCCGGGTCGGCTGCTGCGACGGTCCGCGCCTTGGCGCGCCGGGCGGGATGGGGGTAGTCGGAGAGGAAGGCGAGGAGCATCGGATGGGCCATGGCGGTGCCAGGGCCTTGAGTCCGCGCTCGTGAAACTGTCACGAGGACGCTGACCTCCCCCGATCCCCTGCGTAGGCCAACCGGCTTGGAAGGGAAGGCATCCCTTGTCCCCAGCGCGCCGCCGCCCCAAAATGCCCCAGCGGACTGATGGTCCATAAGGAGGGGCTCGTTGGTGGGCTCCCGGGGAGCGAAGGCTCACCGCGTTCCCTATGGAACGTCGAGCGGAGGCTGGCCCGCGTCCCCTCAGCGGAGCTGGAAGGGGTTGTGCGGTCAGGCCCGGGTGCCGTGATTGGCTCCACCACCTCAGCGGTCGACTGGGAGTACCGTGCCCGCGTGAATGCGTCGCAGCGCGATCCGTTCGTGTATGTCGTCGTGTGCGCGGCCGGGATCGCCGGCGATGTCGGCAAGCTCATTACAGCCGCACAGGAACGGGGCTGGGAGGTTGTGGTTGTCGCCACCCAGCAGGGCCTCGGCTTCCTCGACAGCTGGGTGATCGAGAACCAGACACATACCCGATCCGCTCTGCTTGGCGCGCCATGTCCAGGGGGTGGCAGGCCGCAGGGGGTTCTGCTGAGCCGCCGGGGAGGCTCCAGTGGCCGGGCGCCGCGATGGTGGGGGAGCCACGTCCGACCGCGAGTCCGGCCTCCGTCGGCAACAAGACGGTGACGAAGACGGACCCGGGGACCTCTTCGGCCGGCCGCAGTTTCCGCAGGGCCCGGTGTCGGTACGTCATCCTGGCCCATCGCACCACCGACGGGCCGGGCCCGGACAGGTCGATGCCCAGGCTCGCGACGAGCGGGCCGTCGAAGGTGGTGGGGTTGTGGGCCTTCGTCTCCGCCCAGAGACGGTCGACGTCGCCTCGCTCCTGTGGTGACAGGGCCGGTGGAGGGTGCTCGACGAAGTCGATCTGTTGCGCGTCGAGGAACTCGACAGGGAGATGCCCGGTCTCCATCGGAGGTCCTTCCCGCCCGTCGGAGCGCTCGGATCGATCGAATGTGGCGAGTACGGCCCCCACACCGGCTGCTCTGGTTCGGAGACGCTGGATCGCTTCCTATCGGCAGCTCCAGGTCATGGCTGGTGCGGGAAGGGGACGGAAGGCGAGCTCGGTGTAGAGGGGGAGTCCGTCGGGGGAGGCGTTGAGGCGGAGGGAGGAGCAGCCCTGGTCGGCAAGCCACTGCATGGTTGCGGTGGCGACGGCATGTCCATAGCCGCGCCGGCGCCAGGCGGGGTTGGTGGCGACGGAGTGGATCCCGCCGTGGAACGGAGAGTCGCTGGTGGGACTGGGGAAGCGAGGGGTGTAGGTGTCGACCGCGCAGGGGGCGAGACCGGCACCGTCGGGCGTATCGACGACGAAGGCGACGAAGCAGGGGCCTCCGAGGGAATCGGCGAAAGCCGCCTCGCACGCCGTGACCCATTCGCCTTCCGGTGTGGGCCGCGTGGCGTCGAGCATGATGCGGCGCAGCCGGGTGAGCTCGGCCGCGTCACGGCGGTCGGCACGACGGAGGTCCAAGGCGTTTCTCCCCCAGTACGAATCGGTTTGACGGCGGCGTGGTGGGTCGACCGTTTGCGTCCTGGCGCCGGCCTACGGGGTGGTGCGGGCGCGGATGACGTCGTAGAGGTGGGTGCCGTGCGCCCATCTCTTCAGGTCCTCGCGGCCGACGGTGATCAGACGGTGGCGGGAGGCGAAGTCGAGGGCGGGCTGCGTGAAACCGTTGAGGCCGATGATGACGGCGTGATCGGCACCGTGCTCCGGGCGGGCGGTGCCGTTGAACTGTTGCATGGCCGGTGAGTTCACGGGCCTGTTGAGCTGCTTGCACTGGACCACGATGGTGAGGCCATCGGCGTCGGTGGCGATGACATCGGCGCCGAGGAGTTCGGCGCAGGCGTGCTCGAATCCGGCCGGGCTCATGGCCTCGAGCTGCTTCATCCGGTAGGTGAGAAGGGCCGGCTCCGGCTCGACCGATGTCGTGTCGACACCGGCGACGGCAGGTGTGGCGAGAAGGTCGAGGGCAGTGTCGGCGAGCCGAGCGAGGAGGAACAGGACAGCGAGGAAGCCGATCATGATGAGCACGGTCCACCAAGGGTGTGCGGCGACCGCGCCCCACAGGCCCACGGTGATCCATCTGATGACGGTTCCGGTCAACCAATCCCAGAGCATGTTCCCGGCGGCCAGGACCAGTACGGCGTACAGCAGGAACTTCAGAAACGGGTCGAGGGAGCCGTCTTCATCGAACACCGTTCGTCCTCCCCTCGGGAGCGGTCCGTTCGTACGGCGCGGCGAACCGGGGCCGGCGAGTGTCGGGGAGCCGTCGGCGGCCTGATCGCCCTGCTGCCCTACCTGTCGGGCCGACCAGCCGCCCCGGATCAGCAGGTTCCGCAGCGCGAACTCGAACTGCCGGTCGTCCATCGCGTCGAGCTCCGCCAGGCTGAACCGCAGAACCGACAAACGCCGTGCTCGCGCCGCGTGCTCGTGGCTGGCCGCCACAGCCCGCCAGACGCTGGCCGCGAATCCCAGGAGAGCGAGCACAGCCACGATCGGCCACCACCGCACCAGCACCTCGCCCACCCATACGAGCAACCGCACCACCAAGGAGGCCACCGCTGCGGCGACCAGAGCCGCCGCCCCGTACTCGACCGCGCCCCGCGGCCGACGGATCGCTAACCGCAACCGCCCCATCAGCGGCCCGCCGACGGCGTCGCCGTCACTCCGGGCGCGGGGGCTGTGCCGGCGCCGCCCCCTCGAATCCGAAGAACTGCGCCCACAGCACTACCACGGCGGCGATGCCGCCGATCAGCCACGGGCTCAGCTTCTTCGCAGGCCGACGGGTCGGATTCCGGCGGATGTGGCCCCGCACCCGGTGATAGCCCTCAGGCGTCATGAACTGTCCCCTCCCGAAATGAGGGCCGCACCGACGCGAACCCTCCTGACATGGATGTAGCAGCGGCCACCGAAACTGACCCGGGAGAACCACACCGCGATCACTCCAAACCGGCCACCCCCGAACACGCCTCACCCGCTATCACGCACCAACTCGTAAGGGCTTGCAGATAATCGACATGCGGATTTGATCTCTGTGGGGGTGTGATCGTCTGCTCGTGGGTGAGGTAGTTGATCACGTCGGTGGGGGTGCGGAAGTGTGCCGTCGAGGCGGTGACGTGGTGGCCGTGGCGTTCGAGGAGGGGCTGTACCTTGTTGATCGCGCCGGTGATCGTGCTCCTGTCGACGGCGAAGAGTCGGCCGATGAGGTCTTGGGTGCCGAGTTTGCGCTGGTAGAGCACGGTGGCCAGGACCTGGTCGGCGGGAAAGGGCTTCGGGTTGGCTCCCGCTCCGGGGGCCCGGCGGCGCTCACGGCCGCGTTGACGGTTCCGGGCGTGCTCGTGCTCTTCGTGCAGGGCCGGTGCCAACTCGCTGACCAGGGCATTCAGTTGGGCGACCGTCATGCCCGTCAGTTCCGGGTCACGTAGTTGGTCGGGGGTGACGCGCTGCGTGGTTGGTGATGTGGTGGCCGCCGTCTCGCCTGTCTGGGGGCAGTGGCCGGGGTGCAGGGTGTGGTTCCAGTCGCCGTGGAAGCGGTGGCGGTGCATGGGCGTGGCGTCGATCTCGGTGTCTGTGACCTTGATCCCGATGTCGTAGGTGCCGGTGTCGAATGCGGCCTCGACGCGCAGCCCGGTGCTCGTGGTGGTCGCGGCGATGCTGTTCACGATCACGTCGTGGCTGATCAGCGGCCTGCCGCGCCAGTTCATGCTGATGTGGGAGAACAGCCGGTGCTCCACTTTGTTCCACTTCGATGTGTCCGGCGGCATGTGGCACACGGTGATCTGGAGGCCGGTCTCTGCCGCGAATGCGGCCAGTTCGGTCTTCCAGGCGCGGATGCGGTGGCCGTTGGGGCCGCCAGCGTCCGCGGTGATCAGCAGCCGGTCGGCGTGCGGGTAGTCGAGCCGGCCGCGGGCCTGCCACCACTGGCGGATCGAGGCGACCGCGAACGCCGCGGTCGGTGCCGACGTTCACCCACCCAGTGTTCGCGGCAACGTCGTAGATCCCGTACGGGATCGCCTTGCCCAGGCCCTGCCGGTCCAGGAAGTCGTGCGTCTTGACCTGTACCGGCTCGCCTTCTGGGGCCACTGCTGTCCATTGTTCTTGTAGTCGCCGACCAGCTCCTTCTTCTTCGTGCCCACGCTGACGACCGGCTGCCCGGCCTCGATGTGGCTCCTGGCCTGCTCGTTGACGTAGCGGAACTGGCTGTCGCGGTCTGGGTTCTGGGCGCCTTCGACCGTCTTGGTATTGGCCTGCAGGCTGAACCCCTCCTCGCGCAGCAGGTCTCCGACCGTATCGTCGCTGACCTGTGCCCTTGGCGCGTGAGCTCCGCGGCCAGGTTCCGGGTGGACTTGATGGTCCAGCGCAGGGGTGACACCGGGTCCCCGCGTTCGTCCGGCTCGACCAGCGCGAACAGCGCCGGCCCCAGCCCTGGGTCGACCTCGGCGGCCTTCTTCCGTCCGTCGCCGGGCCGCCGGATCCACCGCATGGGCTCCGCGCCGGACTCCAGCTCGTCCACACCACCACGGACCGTGGTCTCGCTCACCCCTGCCGCTCGCGCGACGGCCCGGACCCCGCCGCGCCCCAGCACCCGGGCCTCGGCGCCCATCAGCAGCCGCCGCTGCCGCTCATCCAGGTGCGGGAACAACACCTCGAACTTCGAGGCGAGTTGACTACGAACCCCACCAGCAATGCCCATACCACATCAACGAGCCACCAAGCCGGAAGCAACACCTTGATTCTCTGCGAACCCTAAGGCTGCCGGGGTGGTGCGTACTGGTAGAAGGCATTCGGCAGCTTGATCAAAGATCCGGCTTTGGCGAGTTCATCCGCTGCCACGCGAACACTCTTGATCTTGTCGGCTGCCGCAACGGATCCTGGGCCATCAGCCGCAAGATTCGCGTCTCGCGGGGCGCGACCTGGAAGCCACCGGTTGCCGTTGCCGGCTCGGCGTCGACGGTGTCTGTCTCGGACAGTCGCTGCTCAGGGATGCCCGATGTCCGCCACTCGTCGGCGATCTGCATCTGCTTCTTTACTTGACGCACGAGGCGAAGCTCCTGGCGGACCTTGAACGTGTCGCGCTGCAGTTCGACCTCCTTCTCCTTCAAGAGCTGGATGTACTTGTCGGGATTACCGGCTACTTCTTCCCATAGGAGGGTTTCGATCATTGCGGAACCCTACCTATGAGAATGCATAAGTTACCCCTCTCGTAAGAGCTCGTAACACGATCTTGCTGAAGAGTCCTGATCGGCCGTGACCGGTGTGACGATTCGGCCGTTCGGGATGGTGTGACTACCCGGCCGTGG